>CACXIM010000015.1 GCA_902767725.1 uncultured Bacteroidia bacterium
ATCTTTCTGGTCATCTTCTTCGCCTTCTTTGGATTGCTAGCCTATAAGATGAGCCTGCCCAAGATGCTGAACACCTTCATGCAGACGGCTTACCACCTGTTGCTAGAAACCGTATTCTACATCATGGCCATCTGCGTGCTTATGGGCGCCATCAGCAAGCTGCTCACCGAGTTTGGCGTAGTGCGCCTGTTGGAAAACCTGCTGCGCCCCTTGATGAAGCCGCTCTACAACCTACCTGGCGTGGCTGCCTTGGGCGCTGTGATGACCTTCCTCAGCGACAACCCCGCCATCATCACTTTGGCCCACGACAAGAACTTCAACCGTTATTTCAAGAAGTACCAGCTCGTCTCGCTGACCAACTTCGGCACTGCCTTCGGCATGGGCTTGGTGGTCGTGGCTTTCATGACGGGTCTGGGCTTCGGAAAAGGCGCCTTGGTCGGTGTGGCTGGTGCCGTCATCGGCAGCATCGTTTCTACAAGATTGATGCAACGCTCTACCTTGAAAACTTATCCCGAGTTGGATGCTCCCGTTGACGCAGAGTTTGGCGGGGACGAGCAACAAATCACCTTCAAGAGTGAAGGCGGCATATTCATGCGTTTCCTTAACTCGTTGCTCGATGGTGGCAAGGACGGCGTGAGCATCGGCTTCGCCATCATCCCGGGGGTGCTCTGCATCTCCACCATCGTGATGATGCTCACCTTTGGTGCAGCAGGCGACAACGGCGAATATCTCGGTGTGGCCTACGAAGGCGTGCCTGTCATCAGCTGGGCTGCCAACAAGATCAACATCGTCTTCGAATGGCTCTTCGGCTTTAAGGACGGTGCTTTGATCTCCTTCCCCATGACCGCCCTCGGTGCCGTGGGTGCCGCCATCGGTCTGGTGCCACGTTTCATCACCCAAGGCATCATCGACAACAACGCCATCGCCGTGTTCACCGCCATCGGCATGTGCTGGAGCGGTTTCCTCAGCACCCATGCCGCCATGCTCGACAGCCTCGGCTACCGCAAGCTCATCGGCAAGGCCATCGGTGCACACACAGTTGGTGGTCTTTGCGCAGGCATTGCGGCACACTGGTTGTATGTTTTGCTGGCGATGATATTCTAAAATACTGTTGAGACGGTGCATGCACCGTCTCTACTACAAGGTACAAAAAAAGCGGCCCGAAAGCCGCTTTTTGTTTATCATTATTCTCTTGATTAGCTCTTCTTGCCACCCATGCTGTAGGTGAGGTTGAAGCGCAGGGTGTTTTCCAAGGGGTTGCTGCCTGCCACTGTGTTGACGGGAATCAGGTAGGAAACATCGAGGCCAAACACGTTGTATTTCAATGCGGCGCCTAAGGTGACAAATTTACGGTTGCCCTTCAGAGCGGTCTCGTTGAAATAACCGGCACGCACAGCGAAGATGTTGTTGTACCAATACTCAATGCCACCGCCAATGTTGATTTCACAAAGCTCCTCATAGAATCTCCCATAGTTGACCAACTCGTGCTTCGAGTTGTAGCCATAACCCGGGGCATCATAGAAAGACTGAATCATACCTTGAACGACGGAAACGTTGTTGTCGTAGCCGTACAAGATCTGATAGGTACCATCATCATTATAAATGGGTTGATTCTGATCGTTTCTGGCGATAACGGGCGGCGTAGGCACCATGAGCTTGGTGAAATCCAAGTTGAAGCCCAAAGAGTTATACTCGTCGAGTTCAAGCTTCAGGCCTGCACCCAAACGCAGGGTAGTCGGGATGAAGTCGCGACGGTCGGACTGTCCGTTGTAGCTGATCTTACTACCAATGTTGGTGATGGCGGCGCCCCAAGCGAAGTCGGCATCCATGCTGCTGAACCACTCGACCGGGCGCTTGTAATACACAGCCACATCGGCGGCCACAGAGATACCTGGACGGCCATAGTCGGACTGATTCTGCGTCAAATCGGAATAGATGAAACGACCTGCCACGGCACCGGCCAGATAATCGCCGAGCATACGAGAATAGGTAGCGTCAATGGCCCATTCATTGGGGCTGTATTTACCTAAAAACTCATTATGGCTGTCCCTAAACTCGATTTCGCCACAGCTGAAATAGCGAAGGGTTCCGGCCACAGCCGAACGATCGTTGATTTTGTATGCCAAAGCCAAATAGGCAAGATTCATGTCAGGGACCAACTGGCGCAACCAAGGGCTATAACCCAAACCACCAGCGAATTTATCCTCAAGATAAACATACTTGGCGGGGTTGTAATGCATGGAATAGACATCGGGTGTAGTGGCCACACCACAATCGCCCATGGCACCGCCACGTGCATCGGGGGAGATGGAGACGAATGGCACAGCCGTCGTGATCACGTTTGGCGACACGTTGTAATCTTGTCCGATGTAATTGTTGTTCTGTCCGTAAGAGACTGCCGCAGCCAACAAAAGGGCGGCAACAAGGAGTTTCTTTACTTTCATATCCGGTCTTAATATTTGAAATTGCAAAAATAACGTTTATTCAATTGTCATATTGTATTGTCGATGAAAAATAATTTTCAATCGGCCCTTCGATGTTTCGACTTTGATAATCAATATAGGGTTCAGAGGCTTTGGTTTTAACGCTGAATGACCATGCGTTGGCTGACGGTGCGGAAGAAACCTTTTTCGTCAGTCAGTGTAAGACGATAGAGATAAATCCCTGATCGTAAAGGAGTTCCTGAATAGCCACAGCCATTCCAGACTATAGGTTCGATGACGCCATCCGTAGACGACACCTTTTTATAAAGATGTTGCACTGGCCTACCCATGATGTCGTAGATCTCGATGTTCACGTCGAAATCGCCGTCCTCGCCAAAGTGAGCCAAGGTGATGCGAGTCTCCTCGTTAAACGGATTGGGATAGTTGCGAACCTGAGAGAGGAAAAGGTCATCGTCGACGACAAACCAAAGGCTGGCTTCAGAGGGGTTGTCCTGCGTATCCCACACCTTTAGGTTGAACTCGTATGTACCTGGTTCAAGATTGCAGAGTGGCAGGGCAATACGTCCACGTCTGAAGTCATTCAGTGCAGGCTCGTAACGGTCGTTCAGCACCAAATGGTTGCAAGCAGCGAGATTGCTGCTCATGACGATATCGCGGCCCAAGCTGTATCCATAGTGATAGATGCCTTGGGCATCGTAAAGGTCGGCATAAAGCACGCCCTGGCGCTCCACCGACTGTCCGTTTTCGAATTCTGGGGTGTTCCAATAGAAGGTAATCTTTGGCCCTTCGTCATCTGGCACCATGACAGGGTCGGTTCCTCCAAGTCGAATCCCGTCGAACTTGCCCATGGCATCGACGACACGCAGTGAATCGTAGGCATAAAGACTGACACGAGGGGCTCCCGTTCCTGGTTTGATATCCTTGGGCACTTGGAAAGAGACGTTAAACTTGCCTGCTGTCACACTAACTTGCCCTTGATAGAGCACATCCTTATGATAATACACATTCCTCGTGCCACCATCATACTTCACCTGCACCTTCGTCTTCTGGTCGTAGAACCTTACCCACAGTGTGCCATTGAATGCCGCATCGAGGCGTCCATCGGCTTTCCGCACTTCGCCTTCCATTGATACCATGCTCATAGCGTGAAGCTCAGCGTTGGAAGCAGCGCCAACTGGCATGCCGTTGGTTTTTGTCACAACGACATCATTCTTCGGCATGGGGAAACGCAAAGCCGGGTCACCCAAAAACAGGTATCTAATGTTTATATTATTTGTTGGGTTGGTCTGGTTATTATAGTTGAGCAAATTACTCTTGGCCAACCTAACAATATCACCAAACCGCAAGGCATTGCCGTCATCATCACGTTGCAGGAGAGCAGGAATAAGCGCACGTGTTTGGCGATTGTTATCTGGACCGTATGTGGGGCGGCAGGCTGTAAACATGGCCACGCTACCACCCTGCGGATTCAAGGCCATTTGTTCTCCAGCTGAAACCAACAGAGGATTATCGTATTTAGTAAACTCACAGGTAGCAGTATAGACAAATGGCATCTTATCGAAGTTGTTGAGCGCATTGATATCGGCATTGGTAAACACGTTTTCGCCGGTCAAACCCTTTACGCCACCATGACCATTGTATAAAAACACCAACGCACCTTCGTCAAGAGCACGCATCAAATCGGCATTGGCCCCCGTGTTGACGGTACCACTCGAAGTGTTCGTCAAAGGATAGGCTCCACAATACACCTTTTTCGCCGTCAACGGAGGGCATAGGGTGTCAATAGAAGCACTATGTCCTTCAATGTAATTCACATACTCCGCTTTTTCGTCGTCGGCCAAAAGCAGCAAGTCGGTTTTCCATTCGCCGTAGGTAGCGTCCAAATCATCGTAATGCTTAATCTTTCGGAGCATGTTTTCTGCCTCCTCCACAGTGGAAACTGAGATACGCCCCACACCGATGTCGACACGACCGATGCAGTTGGCTCCCTCATGATTATCCATCAAGGCAAAGAAATCGTCGGTGGCAAAACTCAGCTCACAATGTGACTCCTCATAAGTTTCGTAGGTCGGCACATAGTTCTGTCCATATCCATTGATGTTGCGGAAGTCGAAAGAGGCCCTACCGAACAAGGTCAGATACTTCAGCCGGCCCGAACTCCTGCGATACACCATGCGGACAAAGTCGCGGATGCCAGTGGGGTCGGGCGTGCCCGTCGAAAACTCGTTATAGATCTGGTTTACGTCGACCACCACGCTGGTCAAACCATCCTTTTCAGAATGATAGTCGGCCAAAGCATGTGCCTGTTCAAGGAAGATAGGTGAAGTGAGAATCAGGTTATCAGCCTCGGCAATGGCATGCACGTTTTGGTTGGCCAAAGCTGTCCAGCTCACAATCTTTCGAGCTGCCTCGGGAATGAACAACACATAGCGCTTCTCAGTCCTTTCGTTGGTGGCAAAGACCAAGTTGTCGGCGCTCAACACGGCATCTTGCCTTACAGGTTGCATGGGCGAAGTGACCTCCCAAAGCCAAAAATCGTCACTCACATTCTGCACCCAAACGGCACTCTTATTTGCACCAAACTGGCTCGGCATCAAACGAAAGAGGAAATTGTTGTCCGTGCATTTCAGCTGACGCCAACCATAAATCTCAACGTAATCCAGATAAAGGAACGTCTTCAGGTCGGCATCACAAGTCAGTCGGAATAGGGCAGTGTCACTATCCAGCACAATTTGTTTCTCGAATGTCGATGGCCAGCCATAATAATGAATCTTGCACTCTTTTATCGACACATTGTCAACCACATGATTGTCGTTTACCCAAGCGTCATAGTACATTTTATTGTTTTTCGTACGACCATAAACCTGGGCGTTCACACGCAACGACTTGCTCTTCACCAAGTTGGGAAACACGAACGGCATAGAAAGCTCCTTGTTTTCTGCCGAGACCAACTCGCCCCACCAATTCTGGCCAAGGGAATAAGGCGAAAACAACTCTGCCTCATGCCAGACATAATCGGGAAACTCGGTAATAACGGTCGTCGTGTTCTCAACAGAAAGCGTTGGCTTCTCTCCCACCCTCACGCCATCAACGCCGCTATCGACACACAAATAATAATAGGTGGTGTCGGAATAATAGTTGCGTTCGCGTTGATAAGTCTTGTTGACACCATCGACCAATTTCCATCGTGTCGGCTCCTGACCATAGAACAGCACCATGTCACCTTCGTCAAAATGACCATCTTCGGCACCCGAAACGGCGATAGCCATTTCCGTCAAGTCATCGGGACGGCTATCCGAGTTTTTTTCCGGCAAAGCGCCAGAAGGATTGCCAAACAACCTGATTTGGTTGGGATTCAAGGTGCTCATATCGATGCCCATGCCTTGCAAAGTGGCATAATCCAGTTGGTAGGCACCTTCCTGTGTCACCGAAAGGCGATACCAAGTGTGTTCACTCAGCACCGAATGGTAGGTGTTGTCCTGTGCTCGGCCCATCGAGGTGCCAATCAGTAGCAACAGAACTGCGACAAAGGTTGTTCTTTTGTATTTCATATTCATTCTCATTTACTTAACACTAATTTTGAGACCAACGTGGCCGTTTCACCATTATCGTTGGTTGCCACGATGCGATAGACATATAGGCCATTACGCAATTCAGCACCGTTAGCGCCACGCCCATTCCAACGAATGGGTGAAATGCGTGTTGAGGTGCCCGACACCGTCTCGGAGAGCGTGGTCACCCAACGGCCCATGATGTCATAAATGTATATGTCGACTTTCACATTGTTGCCCACTTGGTTATGGTCAAAAACAAAACTCGTCTCATCCATCACCGGATTGGGCGCGTTAAAGACATTCTCAATGACCATGCCACTGTTGTTCACCACGGTAAAGTCAATCGTGGCCATGCCTGAGTTGTTGTAAATATCCCAGACCTTAAGCGTCAAAGTGTAATCGCCATCAGCGAGGTCTTGCAATTTATAGGCGATGGAGCCTTTGCCCGGTTGGTCAAGTTCGGCCGAGAAGTAGTCGTTGAGGCAATAGTTGTTCTTTGAAGGCCCAGTCAGCGTAGCTATGATGTCGTGTCCTATGCCTGCACCCGTGGTATTGATTCCGCTCTCGTCTTCCACGTATGCCAACAAAAGCGGACTTTGCCCCGTCAAGCCTCCGTTCACGAAGAGCGTATCATCGATGAAAAGCCTGATTTCGGGACCTTCAACATCCTCGGTAGCCTCGTCATAGAAGCCGCCAATGATGAACGAATCGCAGCTGCCATTGGCATCAATGTCGTAATCGGTCGCATAATAATTGATCAAGCCTTGACCGAAACGATAGGAAATGTCGCGAGGCACAATGAAATCGACCTTGAAGTGTCCATTAACAGCTTCGGCTTTACCATTGAAAATCATACTATTACGCAGATTAAAATGATAAACAATACCATCAGCATCCGAAGTACCAAATGTGGCAAGTTCCGCTTCCTTGTCGTAAACGATCACATTGACCAAACCATTGAAGTTGGAGGCCACATTGCCCTCCAAATCCTTCACAACACCTTCAATCTCAACAGGCTGCAAGGCACTAATGGTGTCATGATAAACGGGATAAGTCTGCCAAGTCGAGTCATTGATTTGGATAGAATCCAGATGACTGCCTGGATACTGCCCATTGATACTCAAGGTCTCCACCTTCCATTTCGGATAGGTCAAACGAAGGGCGGGGTCACCGAAAAACACATAACGCTTCTCATAGAAACCTCCGTTGGTCTTCGCCATGAAATAGACATCGCCCATACGATAATGCTCGCCGCCATTGATGCGAAACAGGTTGTTGTAGATTCCCTTGGCAAATTCCTTATTATTGCCTCCATAGGTAACTCTCGATGTTGTGAACATGGCGATCATGCCTCCGTACTGATTCAAAAAAGCATACTCGCCCAAAGAAGTGCGCTTGTGGTCGTCGTAACGGCTGAACTCGCAAGTACCCGTAATCATCAACGGATACATAGGGGCGTTACGCCAAGAGTCGACATCTTTCCTTTGTAATATTTTCTCGGTCGAAAGTTGCACCTCACCTCCATGTCCGATATAGTTGAGCACCAATGTGCCTTTTTCAATCCGGCTGTTAATGGCGGCATTCACATCAGGGGCGACCTCGCCCCCAGGAGCGCTGATTTGCTGATAGGCATCCAAATAAATCTTGTCAATCACAACCCCATCGCCGCCGGCACTCTTAATCATACCAGCCAATTCCTCAGCGTTTGTCACGAAACCACCTTCATCATCCGTAAAAAAAGTGACCGTATTGCGCCAAGGCTGCATGGTAGAGGCATCTTTTACGACATATCTTTCCACCTTGTCAACCATTTGGGCAGCTTGTTCCGCAGTTTGCACTGGGAAACGTCCCACACCAATGTCAGCCAAAGACTGGCCGATGTTGCCTTCGTTTTCATCCATACAACCGAAATAATCGTCGGTGACATAAGTGCCGCTTGGATCCAGTGAAGATTCCGTTTCAAAAGAAGGCACGAAATCCACGATGCCATCACGGTTCTTATAGTCGTAGGAGCAGTCACCCAAAAGCAACAGATACTTGATTTTTCGGCCAGGATTGCTGTCGAGATATAGCATACGGCAGAAGTCGCGAATGGCACTGACATCTTTAGCACCGCACGAAAACTCATTATAGACCTTTTCCGGTGTCGTGACCAAAACGTTCAAGTCGGGATCAATACGGTTATGGAGGGCTTGCAAACGTTCGGCCTGTTCCATGAAACCTTCGTAAGTCAGAATAACGAAGTCCACGTCACGAATGCCATGAAGGTTCTGGTTGTCGACCTTGCCAACGGCTTTGGCCGAGCAATACGAGCTGCCGTTGTGCGCCACAAACTCGTTTTTGCGGTCGCCAATGGCTTTAAAACTATAGGTGGAGCCATTAAGTTGGCCTTTCACGACGGTAGGATTCGTCGGATTGCTCACATCCCACACCTGGGTTTGTTGCGAGGCACCAGCCAGTCGATATTCGTAGGTCATACTAGAAACAAACGCCTCTGGGTTGCGGAACGACATCTGTCCACCCATGAACGACAGCTGGCGCCAGGCATTCACGAGGATATAATCCACATAACCCTCAGAGGTAGTCGTGGAGCCTTGTGAAGCATGTTTCAACGTAACGCGAACATTCTCGCCTGTGGGCTTAGTGCTGACCCACCCCCCAACATCATAGCCATAAGGATCCTGTGTTGAGGAAGTCGTAACTTTTATCGAATATTGTGCATGTTGCACATTGCCGACCAACACCGCGAAACTGGCTGGCTGGAAATTGCGTCCTGCCAAAGCCGTTTTCACGGAGCAATGCCTAGAAGTGATAACATTGGGGAAATTGAAATCAAAGCTTTGGGTTGAGGCATACTCCATCTTGTCGCCATAATAGGCACGACCCATGTGGTTAAGATTGTACTGGTCTTTTTCATGCACTTGATAATCAAGAAATTGATTAACGACTTCATCGGCGCTTCCTGAAATCTGGTTGGCCTCTGCAACACGCTTGCCCTGACCCAATCCCACGACAACGAAGGCGTATGCATAGTCGTCGTAAAGGTTTTGAGTATGGGTATAAGCCACACGATCGGTCTCAAGCTTCCAGCAAACGGGACCGCGACCGTAAAAAAGGATGTAATCATTATTGTCGAAGCGTCCGTCGGCCTCGCCCGAAACATAGATGGGCACTTCCACCAGGTCGTCGGGACGTTCAGAAATATTCAGCTCTGGCAACACCCCACCACCATTGTGATAAATGCGGATTTGACGTGGGTCAAGTTGGGTCACATCGATGCCCAACTCACTGAGGTCGGAAGCTGTCAGCTTATAAATGCCCGTTTCGGGAAGGGCAATTTTGTACCAATCGCCCGAGGCCATGGCCGAGCGTGTTGCAAATGTCGGATTCGACTTTGTGGCACTTAGATCAGGAGTAAGCGTAATCGCAAGCGTAGCAGAAATGAGTTTCTCATATTGATCACCCTTTTGGCGGAAAGGCACGATGCGCACCGAAAGCATAGCCTCGTCGCGCGAGCGGAGTGGCAATGTATTCACCTCAAAATCAGCGTTGTAAACATAGTTGCGTGCCACTTGCATCTCAGCATCAGAAAGCGGTTCGGCTTTGACATTCAAGCATTTCACCTCTACCTTCACCGCATCATCGTAAATAGGCAAAGACTGATAGAACACAGGCATGACACCTTCGTACACACCCGATTCCAAGTCTATATAATATAAGGTATCTGACGCGTTACGTTGTTCAGCCACCCCGCCCCATTGCAAATGGATAGCATGATTCATCTTCATTTGTCCCCAAAGAGAATAAGGGACAAGGAGGATAAAAGCCATCAGAAAAAGAGCCAGATTCAACTTTATATCACGATGCAACATTATACTTATTACTTAATATTCAATTAGTTATAACAATTGTTCCTTTTTAAAATACACTATTATATAAGGAAACGAAAATACAACATTTTTATTGCAAAACTGCAAATTAGTGCAACAAAAAAGTTTTTTTCCAAAAAACGTTCCCCGATTCAAAAAAAGTCCATAAATTTGCGTGATTTTTTTGAAAATAATTTGAGCGGCATACAATAAATGCCTCTCTTCCGAGTTTTAAGATAACAAATTTGAACAAAAATGTATAGAAAACAAGGATTCAAGACACTAGCCATTATTGTTTTGGCTGGACTGTTTACTGTTTCATGCTCCAAGCAATCTTCGCGCACAACGGGTTGGGCTTATAACGATGCCAACAACGGAGGCTTTGAAGTTACTGAAGTGAACGATCAGGAAATCGGTCCCGGCTTGATTGCCATCGAAGGTGGAACTTTTGTGATGGGTGCCACAACCGACAACTTGACCTATTCTTGGGACAACTCAGCCCGTAAGGTCACCGTGCCTTCCTTCCTGATGGACCGCACCGAAGTCAGCAATGTAGATTATCGCGAGTATATCTACTGGTTAAACCGCGTCTATGGACAAAACTATCCACAGGTAGTACGCAATGCCGCGCCCGACACGTTGGTCTGGCGTGACCGTTTGTCGTACAACGAGCCCATGGTGGAGATTTACTTCCGCCATCCTTCCTACAATGACTATCCGGTGGTGGGTGTCACATGGGTGCAGGCCAACGACTACTGCGCTTGGCGTACCGACCGTGTCAACGAGTTGATGCTTGTTGATGCTGGTATCCTTGATTGGGACCCGACCCAACAAGATGAAGAAAACTTCAACACCGATGCATATCTTGCAGGACAGTATACTGGTAAGGTGAAGAACGGCAAGAAAGACCTCTCGAAAGGTGGAGATGGCGTACGTAACGTCAGAATGGACGACGGCATTTTGCTGCCTTCCTATCGTCTGCCTACAGAAGCCGAATGGGAATATGCCGCTGTTGGTCTGGTGGGCAACACCAGCAACGAACTCGTCAGCGAACGCAAGGTGTATCCCTGGAATGGCGACGGTCTGCGCACCGACAACAAGAGATATATGGGTAGCTTCATGGCTAACTTCAAGAGAGGCCCTGGTGACTACATGGGTGTTGCCGGTAACCTGAACGACGGTGCCGCCCTGCCCGCTCCTGTGGGTTCCTACTGGCCCAATGACTATGGTCTGTACAACATGGCTGGCAATGTGGCCGAATGGTGCCAAGACGTTTATCGTCCGCTGTCTCACGAAGACGTGGCCGACTACAGCCCCTTCCGTGGTAACGTGTTCACTCGCAAGGCTGTTGACGATGAAGGCTTCCTGCTTCAGAAAGACTCCTTGGGTCGCATCCGCAGAGAGCCCATCCCTCAGGAAGAAGCTGCAAAGCGCCAAAACTACCGCACAAGCTTCAACTCCAACTATGACGACGGTGACTACATGTCAGCCATCCGTAACCGCTGGAGCGATCCTCAAGACGACCAAAGCGTGTTCACCAAGGAAATGTATGAAGCCGCGACGAATGATAATCCCGGTACGACCCTTATCAGCGACGAATCGAGAGTATACAAAGGCGGTTCATGGGCTGATGGTCCCTACTACCTGAGCCCTGGCACACGCCGTTACCTCAACCAAAACCAATCTGCCTCCACCATCGGCTTCCGCTGCGCGATGAACAAAGTGGGCAGCTCTTTTGCCAAGTAAATAGTAATAGATTCTTTTTCATGATAGCTTTGAAGCCGTTTGATCCGTCAGGCGGCTTCTTTCATTAAAAGCATAGGGCCTGTCGAAGGGCCCAAACCCATAAACACCCATGATAGAAACAATATATCAATATTACCTCAAGGCCCATAAAGTCTCTACCGACAGCCGCAAGATAGAAAAAGATGCTGTCTTTTTCGCCCTCAAAGGCGAGAACTTCGACGCCAACGACTTCGCCCTGCAAGTGGCAGAACAAGGTGTGGCAAGTCTGGTCGTCGCCGACCGCAAGGACCTGCCCCATCACGAACGCATTCTCATTGTTGACAATGCTTTAAAAACTTTGCAAGACTTGGCTGCCTACCACCGTCAACAGAGCAAAGCCACGGTACTCAGCATCACCGGCACCAACGGCAAAACGACCACCAAGGAACTCGTTTCAGCGGTACTGGCCAAGAAGTATAAAATAATCCACACCATAGGCAACCTCAACAACCACATTGGTGTGCCGCTCACCCTGCTGAGCATCAAGCCCGAGACCGAGATTGCCGTCGTGGAGATGGGTGCCAACCATCCTGGCGAAATCGACTTCCTCTGCAAGATTGCCAACCCCGACTATGGCCTCATCACCAACATCGGAAAAGCGCATTTGGAAGGCTTCGGTAGCTTCGAGGGCGTCATCAAGACCAAGACCGAACTCTACAGGCATATTAAAGCCAACGGAAAAGCCGTTTTCGTCAACCAAGGCAACCCGCTGCTTTGGGAGCAATCTGAGGGGCAAGAACGCATCAGCTATGGTAGGCACTGCGCTGCCTTCTGCCCTGTCGTCCCTGCTGCCTGCAACCCATATTTGAGTGTCGGCTGGAGGCATCACCTCATCCAGACCCATCTCGTGGGCAGCTACAACTTCGAGAATGTGGCCGCTGCCATTGGCGTGGGACAGTATTTCGGAGTGGATGAGAATGCCATCATCGAGGCCTTGGAGGCCTACACGCCCACCAACAGCCGCTCGCAGGTGGTTGAGACACAGAATAACCGCGTCATCATGGATGCCTACAACGCTAACCCCACCTCCATGCGCGCCGCCTTGATTAACTTCGCCCGAATCTGTGGTGAGCAACACCTATTAATATTAGGTGACATGCGTGAGTTGGGTACGGCTTCCGAAGAAGAGCACCGCAACATCCTGGATTTGATGAAGGAGTTGAAATTTAAAGAGGCTTTGTTGGTCGGATCGAACTTCAGTGCTTTCAACGAAAATCCTGATTGGAAGACCTTCGCAAAGGTGGAAGACTTGTGCCAATATCTTGAGGGCCAGCCCATCATCGGAAAGACCATACTCGTCAAAGGCTCGCATAGTGTGCAACTTGAGAAAGTATTACCATTATTGTGACGAATATCTACCCTCAAACCGTCATTGCGGGCTTGACCCGCAATCTCCTTAGCGAAAAGGATACGTCTTCGCACTCAGGAGATGGCGGATGTTCCTCCGCATGACGGTTTAAGTTAAAAGATTATTACACTCGTTAAAACACCGCCAATGAAAGAAACCATCGCCATAGGACTCATGTCGGGCAGCTCGCTGGACGGGCTGGATATCGCCCTCGTGAGATTCCAGGAAGAGGACGACAAATATCACTTCCAAATCTTGCAAGCCGAGACCCTACCCTATCCCAAATACTGGACCGATCATCTCTCTGAAGCCTTTCACAAGCAACCTAAAGACTTAGTGCAACTAGACAAGGACTATGGCAAATACCTAGGCGAACAAGTGTTGGCTTTTGCCAAGAAGCACAATGTCGCACCTGACTTTGTTGCTTCGCACGGCCACACCATCTTCCACCGTCCCGAGGAGCATTACACACTTCAAATCGGCGATGGACAAGAGTTGGCCAAAGCCTGTGGCTTTATGGTCATCAACGACTTTCGCAGCGAGGATGTCAGCAAGGGCGGACAAGGCGCGCCACTCGTTCCCATTGGTGACAAATTCCTCTTTGGCGACTATGAGATCTGCCTCAACATCGGTGGCATCGCCAACGTCTCCTACGATGAAGACGGCAAGCGCATCGCCTTCGACCTCTGCATTGCCAACCAAGCCCTCAACTACCTTGCCCAGATGAAAGGTCTACCTTATGACCGCGACGGCGAGCTGGCACGTAGCGGCGAGGTCGACATTACGCTGCTGAAACAGCTGAACAGGAATCCTTTTTATGGGCTGTACCCACCCAAGTCATTGGGAAGAGAGTTCTTCGAAGCGAACCAGAAAGAGCTCTTGCAAGGCCTCTCCGTGCCAGATTTGTTGGCCACTTTTGTAGAGCACATCGCCTTGCAAATCGCATTGGGAGTGAGCCATCTGCCCAAGGGAAAGATCCTCGTCACCGGTGGCGGTGCGAGGAATAAGTTCCTTATGGAACGCTTGCAAGCCCGCAGCTCGCACGAAGTCATCATCCCCGACAAGATGATTATCGACTACAAGGAGGCTTTAGTCTTTGCTTTCCTTGGACTTTTGAGACTGGAGGGGAAGACCAATGTGATGGCTTCGGTAACTGGAGCTGAGAGTGACAGTTGCAGCGGGCGGATTTGGAAACCCTGCTAAAGCATTCTGCTTCTTACTCATTTACAGCAATATATCCGACAGCAAACGACAACAAACGACTGCTGTCGACTACAAACGTTTGTTCAACGGCTTTGTCTTGACAAGGTTTGCATCTTTGCGGTATTAAAACTAATAAGAATATGGCAAAGAAAGAAACCAACACAAAACTTGAAATCACAATTTGTGACATCAAAGGCATTGACAGTATCAATATAGAATCTTTGATACGCGTAATAAGAGGCCAACAGGTGATGCTTGATTCTGATTTGGCGATGCTGTATGGTGTTGAAACCAAGAGATTGAACGAACAGGTGAAACGAAATCTCAATCGTTTTCCGGAGGATTTCATGTTTCAACTCACTCATGATGAGGCAGTTCGTCTAAGGTCACAAATTGTTACCTTAAACGAAGAGAAATATTCTTTAAGGTCGCAAATTGCGACCTTAAACGAGGAAGAAGTAATCTTGAAGTCGCAAATTGCGACATCAAGTTGGGGAGGCACTCGAAAACTTCCCTATGCCTTCACCCGCAATGGCATCGCCATGCTCAGCAGTGTATTAAGGTCTGATACTGCTGTGGAAGTCAACATCCGCATCATGCGCGCATTTACCATGATTCCGCAACTCGTCAATCACAACACGCAGATTATTGAGCGCATCTTCAACATTGAGCAGCATCAACAAGAAACAGACAAAACGATTAAGGTTATTCTTGATAGAATCGAGGACGTTAGTCCAAAACTCCTCCCCGAGCAAGTCTTCCCAACCGGTTGCGTCTGGGATGCATGGACTTACATCTCCGACCTCGTTCGTAGTGCCCGAAAAAGGATTGTCCTGATTGACAACTTCGTTGACGACCGAGTACTCTCGATGTTCACCAAACGAGCCGATGGCGTTTCGGCGACCATCCACACTCGGCATAATGAGCAATTCCTCACAGACCTAAAAAAGCACAACGCCCAATATCCCGAAATCGAGTTCATCCAACTGCCCCACCGAAACCACGACCGTTTCCTGATCATGGATGACCAAGTCTATCTATTAGGTGCCAGTCTGAAGGATATGGGGACGGGCCTTTGCGCGGTTACTGAGATGAGCATTACGCCGGAGGTGATTTTGGGAATGGTAAAGTGAGAAAAAAAGGCTCCGCCTATTCGACGAAGCCTTTATAATACACACGTAGTTTTTCGTTTAGACTAGTAGAGACGTAGCGCGCTACGTCTCAACAAATTACAGATTCACCGTAACATTTCCCTCAAATTCGCCAGTGCTGACATTAACAACTTGCACCTGAACGTAGCTATAATCAATGGTAACGCTAATGAAATAGCCCACGGCAGAGAAATTATTTCCTTTCACTGTGGTATTTGGATTATATATGCCACTTTGTTGGTCTTGTTGTTCTCTATAAAGCTTTTCCAGTTTTTCTTTTGCAACCACTTTGTATCCTCTACCAATAAGATAGTCGATGATGTTACTTTTTACCACCTCTCTTTGGAATTGTTCGTCATAAACGCTAATTCTGTCTAAAGCAAATCGACTGCCATCGTAAATCTCACGTGTAACTTGATTGATGGCTTCATACACTTTTTGCATTACTGCATCTGGTAATTCCACAATAGTATAGCTATAATAGTAAGAAACAGAGCCGTCAGAATTGATTTTCAAGTCTCCTTTTGTAAGGTTACGAATGCCTACATTCTTGCTGGGATAGTTTTGTTTAGCTTCTCGCAATGCAGCATTATACGCATACTGATAAGAATCATGCCCGCCTCTAGTTTGAATGTTACTTCCAAGCACGACTTCTTTTTGTTGGGGTGGCCTTTGTGCTTTGTTAAAATCCTCTTGTGCCATTGTTTGAGCCATGCCGAGTATGATGGCTATAGCTAATAATAATAGTTTCTTCATATTCGTTTGTGTTTAAAAATATTCTGTTGCATTTCCTTCATATTCTCCCGTGCTTACATTGACTACTTGAACTCTTATGGAAGTTTCCGTGACCTTCACATTGATGAAATATCCAACAGCAGAAAAATTGTTTTCTTGCACGGTTGTTTTTTCATTATAAATGCCGCTTTGTTGGTCTTGTTGCTCTTTGTACAATTTTTCAAGGTATTCTTTTGCTACCACCCTATATCCCTTTTCTAGTATAACATCTATAATATGGTCTTTGAACGTTTCTTTGTCCATACTATTTGTGACATTTATTTGGTCTATAGCCGTTCTCGATCCCTCAGGCACAGATTGCATTGCTTTATTAATGGCAGGTAATAATTTGGTATAGCTATCTTCTGCAGGGTTAATAGTATAGACAACTTTACCAACAGCAGGACCATAATAGACACCATAACCCCAAGGATTAGAAACTTTGAATTTGCCGACCTCCAGCTCTCTTATATCAACATCTTTATCTGGAAATTGATTTTGTGCATGTTTTTTTAGTACTCTATACCATCCCTCTTTTGTTGCATAGTTTATCATAACACCATCTTCCCTATACTCCTCTACTGAAATAGTTTCCAACACTCTCTCGTCCTTTTTGGGAGAAGCATAATACTGTGCATACCCCCAATTGCACATTCCAACCAAACAGGCTGCAATGAAGAATTTTGTTACTTTTTTCATTTTCTTGTGATTTTGATTGTTATTACTTGTTTGATTGACTAGTTCCTTTTTCCAACAAGCACAAAAAAAGCGTGAAACTTCCTTGTTTCCCGCTCCTATAGGTATTTGGCGTAACCCGATGTATACAAGAAATAAGTCTATCTCACGCCAACACGCGAGCATCTTGACTAAAACTTTATACATCTTCATTGTAAAATCGCCAAATTTTATAGGAGAAGAATTCAGTTTTAATGCTGTTATTTATGTCGTTTCATTTCACGCAATCCTGCGCTTTTATTGCATATTCGTTTCGTTTTTATGGGTTACTGTTTGTGTTTTATCGGGGCAAAATTACACATTTTTTCAAAGTTGCAAGGATTTGGATGCGCTTTTTCATTGATTTTTGTTTCAACATTGTATAGAATAACGTTTCAGTACTTGCTGGCGAAGCAATGCAGTATACTCGCTAGACAATAAACTCAGTGGAATCTATCATTACAACCGTGATTCCGACAAATATCGTTTACCCAACTAACCGAAAAAAGCAAGAAATAGGTTAGTCGATTAACCGATTTTTTGATAAAAAATAAGGTGCCACTAAAGTTTGTAGGTATTACACTGAATTTTGTATTTTTGCGTTGCATAAGAGTAAATGATAAACCGGTGTTCAAGAAAATCCTAAATACCTTTGGCACTAAGATACTGGCGGCAGTCCTTAACTTCGCCATTGCCATTATCATCTCCCAGACTTTGGGCGACACAGGCAAAGGTACGCAGGCACTGCTCTTGACCACCATCTCCTTCATCCTTATCTTCTCCGATATCATCTGTGGCGCAAGCATCATCTACCTCGCCCCTCGTCATTCGTTCAAGAAGATCTTGGTAGCCTCCACGGTATGGGCCGCCCTCATCGCGTTGATTATGGGCTTCGCCATCTGGCTGTTCTATCCGAAGTTGGCTCCCGACTTGGTGGCGCATGTGGCCATCCTGTCGTTCATTTCCTCGCTCAGCAACATCAACTTCCGCTTCTTGGTCGGCAAGGAGGAAATCAAGAAAGCTAACTACAACACACTACTCCAACCCGTGCTTTTGGCCTTGACCTTGGTCATATACTACATCTTGTTGAAGAGAACCGACATCTACGGCTATGTCACCGGACTCTATGCCGCCTACGGAGGAACTTTCCTGCTGGGCGTTTGGATGCTCCGAAAGGAATACGCCAACCTGCGTCACGACACGGACAAGGACTACAAACCCGTCTTGAAAGACCTCTTCAAATATGGTTTCCTCAACCAGACAGGCCACTTCGTGCAGTTCTTCAACCTGCGCTTGAGTTACTATCTATTGGACAAATACATTAGCGTGGGTCGCGTGGGCGTGTTCTCCAATGCCCTTTCGCTCGCCGAGGCCATCTGGATTATCAGCAACAGCATCGCTCTTGTGCAATATGCACGCATCGCCAATGCCGACGACCGCAAGTATTCCCAAAAGCTCACCTTGGACCTGACCAAAATATGTCTGCTCATCTCGGCTATAGCCATCGTCGTGCTCTGTTTGTTGCCGGCCGAGTTTTACGTTTTCGTCTTCGGCAAGGACTTCGGAGAGATGGCCCAACTCATCCGAATCCTCGCCCCCGGCATCCTGCTCTACTGCGTTTTCCTCATCTTGGGACACTATTATTCAGGCATCGGGCGTTATCAGATGAATACCTTTGCGGCGCTCTGCGGATTGGTCGTCACTTTCGTTTGTGGCTTCACGTTGATACCCAAGTATGACGTCACAGGCGCGGCCATCACCTCGGCGGTGTCGTATACGGTCAACGCAGTGTTCCTGTTTGTGTTTTTCGTCAAAGAGTCGCACTTCAAAGGTCGTGACTTCCTTTTGACCAAGAGCGAGATACAGAACTACATCGCTGGATTGAAACAACAATTCTTGAAACAACCTACTGAAAATGAATAAACTCCATAAATTCACCAAAGCCATCGGGCGCATCATCAGGCACCCTTACCTGCTCAACCTCGTCCTTCAAGATGAGGGAAGCAACAAGGAGGATGTCATTCGGAAATATGGCCTCACCGATGGTCTGACTGTCATCGAAATCAACGAATTGTTCCCTGATTTCCATGAAATCGCGAAGCCTTACGCCTATCTCTCGGGTGCCACTATGCCTATTGACATAGCCCTGCTGCGCGCCTTGGCGAAACGCTATGCAGTGAAAGACTACTTCGAAATCGGCACCTGGCGTGGCGAGAGTGTGGCCAATTTGGCTGACGTAGCTGAGCATTGCGTCACCTTCAACCTACCAAAGGAAGACATCATCAAACTGACGGACAACCAGTTATATGCCGACTTGCACAGCTTTTTCAGCAAGGATTTAGGCAATGTGGAACAGCTCTACGGCGACTCCCAGACCTTTGACTTTGTACCGCATTTCGGCAAGTACGACATGGTCTTCGTCGATGGCGACCACCACTACGAGAGCGTGAAGAAAGACACTGAAACAGCATTTAAACTATTGAAAGGCGAGCGTAGCATCATCGTGTGGCACGACTACGGCCTCGACCCCGAGACCATTCGTTGGGATGTGATGGGTGCCATCTTGGACGGTGCACCTGCTGAAAAACGCAAGCATATCTACCATGTCTCCAACACCTTGTGCGCCGTTTATCTGCCTGAGGATTTGCCCACGCATAAGCTTGTGCCTTACGAGACGCCCAAGAAATATTTCGAAATCGATATCAAAACACAAATAATTGAAAATGACTATGACCACTGACTATGACAATGACCGCCTCAGCCAAGTTGTCGAATTTCACCTTTGAGGTGAGGCTGTCATAGTCATTGTCACAAGTCATTGTAAACAGAACGACTGATGAATATCCTGCACCTATTAAGTTGGTCCCCCCGCCCCGACGACCCTACCTTGGGCAACTTCTGCGTCCGTATGATTGACGCGCTGCCCGTGGATTGCCATTCCGTCATTCTCTCCGTTTGCGACGGCAAGGACATGACGAAATCCTTCGAGGTCAAGGAGATTCCTGGAGCACACCATACCCACGTGCAGATTTACATCCGACCGCCAAAGATTAATGCTGTTCGAAAGCTAAAAATGCTGCGGATGTACCAATACGGATTGAAATACATCAAGCAGCGTTTCTTCAAGCCCGACTTGATACACCTGCATGTCACCTACCCTCTTGGCCAGGTGGCCTTGCTTTGGAAGAAGCTCTTTGGCTACAAATATGTCCTCACCGAGCATTGGACCATCTATCAGCCGCAGAACAAGGAGGTTTTGGTCGGAAAATTGAAGCGGAAAATCGTCAAGATTGCCAATAATGCCGAGCTCATCATGCCTGTCAGCTTTGATTTGCAAAGGTGTATGGAGGGACATGGGGTGCGCAACCGCTTCAAGGTCATTTTTAATCTTGTGAATACGGACATTTTCAAGCTGCGCCAGTCGCCTTGCATAGATTCCAGCCTTCCCACGAACCTACACAGGAATGACATGCAAGGCTCGACGGAGAATGACATGCACGTCTGGAAAAAACACATCCTTCACATCTCCACCTTGCGCGACGAAGCCAAGAACTTCAGCGGCATCTTGCGCACCATCGAGCGTTTGCGCCAGCAGCGCGACGATTTCGAGTTGCACGTCATCCATGACTATGAGGCACCAGAGTTTAAAGCTTTCGTGAAGGAGCATGACTTGGAAGACTGCATTATCTTCCATGGCAAGAAGACCTCTGCCGAAGTGGCCGAGGCTTATCAGCAAGCTGACTTTTTCGTGCTATTCTCTAACTTCGAGAACCTGCCCTGCGTCATTGTTGAGGCTTTCGCCAGCGGTGTACCAGTGCTTTCCACTTCCGTCGGCGGCATCGCCGAAATCCTCTCTCCCGAAAGAGGCATCCTCATCCCTCAAGGAGACGAAGACGCTTTGTTGCAAGGCATGATCCAACTGCTCGACCACTCTTCGGAATACGACCGCCAAGCCATTCGCGACTATGCCATAAAAACATTTGCTGCCCAAAACATTGGACAGCAAATATTTGAAGCTTACAAAGAAGTCGTTATTCCTTGACAAATTTCACCGTAGAAATAGTATCATTTTCATCCGCGACACGGACGAAATATACGCCTTTGGGCCATGCAGCCACTTCAACGGTATTGTCCTCGCCTTGATAGACCATTTGTCCTAGGGCATCAAATGCCTTGACTTCCTTTACCTTGCCTTCAATAATGAATCGGTCGGAAGCAGGGTTGGGATAAAGGTGTGTTTCGGACGAATATTCCTGAATATCGGTCACTTCAACTGAAACGAAAACCGTATCAGAATAGCATTGCTCGCCACCCTCTCGTATATAATAAACAGCCATGCCAAAATCCCAAGTCCCCTGTTCCTCGCACCGTACGAAGCACGACCTCTGTTCTGGATCAAATACTGCATAATAAGGGGGATACAAGTCATCACGATAAATATCAAACCGATAAAAGCCTTCTAAATCACCATCCCAATCCCAAGTCAATTCAACCCCGAACTCGTCTGGATTATGCCAAGCGTAGTTACCCTCCAAATTGAAAATCGGGCGACAGTCCAACTCACAACTGATATCATAGTCAGTAATTTCTCCAACTTCTGGATAGTCGTTGGAGGCCACGATTAGGTTATCGTCCCAATCGTAAATCTCGTATGAAACCTCTGAAAGACTGCCATGGGAATAGCATGTGTTGTCGTAGGTCCAGAAAAATGTCGCTGTTTGATCGTTGGGCACAGGAACCGTGATAGAAGCCGACCCACCTTCCCATAATCCAACACGATGAGAAACCTTGCCGTCCTCGTCCAAGACTGCGATGGACGACAAATCCCAGCCATTGTTGCCGCTGTCGGCCAGTTCGAATCGAACATCACAATTACTGCCTACTACAACAGTGTCACGCGTCACTTTGCTCATGCCTGCCTCATTGACAGCATAAATTGCATAATAATAGGTGCCGCTTTTCTCCACATCATCCCAATAGATAGACGATTCTGAGCCCCACAAATCTTCCAAATCCAACAAAGAGTCAATCACTACACCGTCTCGCATAATATAGATATCCATTTCATCAATTTCCTCTCCTCCACGAGTTTCAAAAACAGGATTAAATTCCAATTCCACTCTTCTTACGTCAATCGCAGAAGCCTCCATCTCCACCGCCTTTGGTGCATCATAATACTCATCAGCAGGATGCAAGTTGAAATAGGCATTGTGGTAATATGGGAAGGAATAGAAGGTCAAATAGAAACCATCAATGGCGTAATAGCCGTTATCAAAACCGGCCCAACCCCAGTTGAGATGGAACATGTCGTTGTCGTCGTAACCATCGAGCACGTAGGCATGACCGCCTGCTTCACCCTGCGAGGCATAATAGATAGGCATGCCCGCATCCAGGTTGGAGCGTAAGTCGTTTTTCCACTGCGTGCTACTGCCATTCGGCTTTTCACGATGTTCCAAGTCGGGGCTATACCTGAAATACTCCAACATGGCAGGGCCCACATCCTGCGAATAGGCACCACTGGCATTAGGCCCATAGCCCATGTCGACGCTCACACCAGCATGGTATTCCAACAAGGCGGTGGCATCCACCTCGGCCTGTGGACTGGCAAAGTCGAGGAAGTCGGGCATCAACTCGAAACGGTAAGTGGCATCCTCAAAGTTGGCTTCCTGCCATCCGTAGTTGCCGTAATAGCTGCTAGCATAATAGCCGTGACCACCTTGCCCATGGCGAGGCCATTCCCAATAACGCATGATCTGGCTCATGGCATTGGCCACGCAGCCCGACTTGCAATGACCGCTATAGACCGAGCTAGGATCTTCAGGTGCCATATTGTTGTATAAGTCGGTCTGGTTCCAAATGGAAGCCAGCAAGGGGCCAACGCTACGGTCGGTTTTCGAAGCCGTAAACTTGCCTGTCTTCTCCAAGCTCGTCCAGTCGGCAACCGCGTCAGCAGTACGCTCTTCATTGTTGGCAATCATTTGGCTGAAGCCTGCCTTGTAGTTATCGAAGAAAGTCATCAAGCCATCGGGAAGCTGAGGGGTGAAATTACTTTCCGTGGAATAGCCCAAGATGGGTTTGGCACGGTCATCGGCACTGACGATAACAAAACCTTTGGGCTGCACAGCGAAGACATAGAACGCCGGCTGACCATTCCCAGCGTATGCAGTATAGGTCAATTCTGCCGAGGCTGACTTCACCTCCGTATTGACTTTCATAAACTTGACACCCAAGGACTTGGCCTTTTGGACATCAACGGGTTTGGCTTGCAGTCCGCTCAGAAGCAGAGCAGCAAACAAAAGAGTAAAAAGAGCCTTTTTCATAATTTGAACATTTTTACTGTTATCAATCCGCATTCTTCACCAGGACAAAGGCATCCTTGTCGGTTTCTTTCGGTACATAGCCCTGGTCGTAAACAAAATGGTAGACGGCACCTGCCTTGGTCGTATAGGTACTCGTAAAGTACTTGAAATCAAAGCCTTTCTCCGTCAACTGCTGGCGGCTGGCAAATCCTTTCCCGTTGGGATTCAGCTCTTGCAGGATGTTGTGGTTACGGGCCAAGATGCCATTTATCTTTCTCACCACGTTGATTTGTTTGTGGGTTTTTTCGTAGTTGTAGCTGTTGCGGCACGAGTCACAGCAGAACTTCTTGTCCATGCGACCGATGATAGGTTCACCGCAGTAGAGGCATTTTCTTTCTTCCATAGTTATCAGTTGTTCAGTTGTTCAGTTATTCAGTTATTCAGTTGTATCAGGTTGCTGAGCCTGTCGAAGCACCGTCTTTCTATAGGTCGGCCCTTCGACCCTTCGACGGGCTCAGGGCTCAGGGGCCTTAGTTATTTCGTAAACACATACCTTAATATATTCGCACCCATCTTCAAGGCCTTCTCTCGCGTCTCTTGCGAGTCGTGGTGCACACGTTGGTCCTCCCAGCCGTCGCCAAGGTCGCATTCGTAAGTGAAGATGCAAACAATTCTACCTTCGTAAATCAAGGCAAAAAGTTGAGGCGGCTTGTTGTCATGCTCATGAATCTTCGGCAAGCCGTTCGGGAAGGCATACGGTTTCTTGAAAATCTCATGCGTGTAAGGCAGTTCCACAAAATCCAACTCGGGAAACACCTTCTTCATCTGAGGCTCAATGTATTGTCGGATGCCGTAGTTATCGTCAATATGCAGGAAACCACCCGCCAACATGTAGTTGCGCAGGTTTTGGGCTTCAGCCGCATCGAAGACTACATTGCCGTGACCCGTCATGTAGACGTAGGGATAGTTAAACAAGTCCGGAGATGACGGTTCCACCGTCGGCACATTCGGGTTGATATCCGTCCCGATTTCCTGGTTGCAGAAACGCACAAGGTTAGGTAACGAGGTCGGGTTGCCATACCAATCTCCTCCCCCACGGTATTTCAGCAAAGCGATGTTGAGTTGCTGGGCCGAGGCAACGAACGAGAAGGACAATAATATGGCAATCAATAGTTTCTTCATTTCATTTGGTTGATGAGTTGGATGGTGTGACAAGCCACGACAGCGGCTGTTTCAGTACGCAATCTTGCTTCACCCAGACTACACGGCACGAAGCCGTTCTCTTTGGCCAAAGCCACTTCCTCGGGACTGAAATCGCCCTCAGGACCGATAAGCACCAAAGCGTTTTCACCTTTTTGATATAAGTCGCAGAGACAGTCTTTCACGTCTTCGTCGATCCAGGCGATGAACTTCTGTCCTTCGAAGGGCTGTTTCACCAGTTTGTCGAACGGCACCAAGTCTTCCACCTTCGGCAACCTCGACTTGATGCTCTGCTTCATCGCCGCCACCATCAACTTCTGGAAACGCTCCACATTGGCGGCGCGACGTTCGGAATGATACGAGGTGAACAGTTTTACCTTGTCGATGCCGATTTCCGTGGCCTTTTCGAGAAACCACTCCGTGCGTTCGTTGAGTTTGGTCGGGGCGATGGCGATTTCGAGGTTGAAGCCCCAATGGTCATACCCTTTGCGCTGATTCGTCAGATTGACGGTGGCCCGTTTGGGCAAGGCCTCCACCAACTCAGCATCGAAAAGAAAACCTTCGCCGTTGGTAACGCAGAAACGCTCGCCCTCGGTCATGCGCAGCACCTTGACGCAGTGCTTCGACTCGTCCTCAGGGAGGGTTGTCAGGCCTTCAGTGGCATTGGGTATGTAGAAAACATTCATTAGATGCTAAATTAACTACGAATTACACGAATTATGCGAATTTGCTACGAATTGAATTTTGCAACTTCGTTGCGAATAGATACGAATGGAATACTCGATTAGATTCGTACAAATCCGTAGTCCTGGCTGCCAAATTCTGACGAAAACATTCGTTGCATTCGTATAATTCGTAGTTCCTTTTCATGATTACATCCTGTTCGGCATCCCAATACCCAGCAATTCCGAGGCATTCCTCAGCAAGGCGGCCACCATGTCGCACACCTGCAAGCGGAACATGCGGCGGTCGGCATCGGGCTCCTTCAGGATGCTGCATTCTTGGTAGAACTGGTTGAATTCCTTGGCGAGGTCGAAGATGAAGTTGGCAATCATCGCGGGGCTGCGATTCTCGGCGGCTTGATTCAAGACCATCGGCCAGCCGTACATCATCACGATGATTTCCTTCTCCTTGGGTTGCAAGTCATTGACCTTTATTTCGCTCTCCAGCTTAATGCCTTGTTCCTCAGCCTTGCGCAACACTGAGCATATACGCGCGTGGGTGTATTGCACAAACGGGCCAGTGTTACCGTTGAAGTCAATGGATTCCTCAGGGTTGAAGAGCATGGTCTTCTTCGGGTCGACCTTGAGAATGAAATACTTCAAGGCGCCCAAACCGATGGTGTGATAGAGTTTGTCGGCTTCTTCGGGAGAAAGGTCTTTGGCCTTACCGAGTTCGTCGGAGACGGCCTTGGCCGTGGCCACCATCTCATCCATAAGATCGTCGGCATCAACCACGGTGCCCTCGCGCGACTTCATCTTACCGTTGGGCAGTTCCACCATACCATACGAAAGATGTTCGATATCATTGCCCCACTCGCGACCAAGGCGCACCAACACGCGCTTCAGCACGTCGAAGTGGTAGATTTGCTCGTTACCCACGACATAAATCAGCTTCTCCGGATCATATTCCTTGACGCGAAGTTGGGCAGTGCCGAGGTCTTGGGTCATATACACCGAAGTGCCATCGCGACGGAGCAGGAGCTTCTCGTCCAAACCCTCATCGCGGAGGTCGCACCACACGGAGTTGTCGTCGCGGCGATAAAGGACACCCTTTTCGAGACCTTCTTGTACCAGTGCCTTACCCAACAAATAAGTTTGTGATTCATAGTAAATCTTCTCAAAAGCCACACCCATGCGCTTGTAGGTCACATCGAAGCCGTCGTACACCCATTGGTTCATGGTCTCCCACAGGTGACGCACCTCGGGGTCGTTGGCTTCCCATTTCACCAGCATCTCACGGGCTTCCTGCATCAGTGTGGACTCAGCCTCGGCCTTGGCTTTGGCCTCCTCCTTGGCTTTCTCGTCCAAAGTATCGAAATCGGCAGGCAGCAAGGATTTCACTTCTTCCTTATATTTCTTGTCGAAGAGCACATAGAAATCGCCGATGAGATGGTCGCCCTTCTTACCCGTCGACTCAGGCGTGCAGCCGTTGCCCCACTTCAGCCATGCCAGCATGCTCTTGCAAATGTGGATGCCGCGGTCGTTCACAAGGTTTACTCGCACAACGTTCTTGCCGTTGGCCTTCATGATTTCGGAGACGCTCCAACCGAGGAGATTATTACGGATATGCCCCAAATGCAAGGGTTTGTTCGTGTTGGGTGAGGAATACTCGATAACCACGTTCTTGCCTGAAACGGGTTTGCGACCGAACTCACGGTTCTCGTGGTTGGCCTTGAAGAAATCCATCCATAACTTATCGGAAATCAGCAGGTTAAGAAAACCCTTCACCACGTTGAACTTGGCAATCATGTCCGACTCCTTGATCATTTCGGCACCCATCTCGTTGGCCAATTGCTCGGGATTGCGCCCTGCTAATTTCCCGAAAGGAAACACCACGATGGTCATGTCGCCTTCAAACTCAGGGCGCGTCTTCTGGAAATTCACCTGCTGCACAGGCGGTTCCTGTCCGTATAAGGTCTTGAACGACTTTATGAATAATTCTCTTAGTACTTGTTCTAACATAACCTAATATTTACATTGGTGCAAAAGTAGTAAATAAGCCCCAAATGTGTAACAAAAATCAAGGAAAAAAATACGACTTAAAACGCATTCTCTCTCCATAAGCAAATAATTTGTATTTTTGTCACCTCAATAGAAACATCATGGAAAATCCGAAATTCGTTATCGCCATCAACAGATTGCCTACAAACTCGGCGAGCTGCTCAATGTCAATGTTTACGACAAAGCCATTCTCGAAACCTTAACCTCCAAATTCAACCTAACCGTCGAGGAAATGCAGCGCATCAAAGCTGCCAAACCTAACTGGTGGAACGAATTCTGCCGGTTCTATCAACAGTTCGGCGCTGCTGGGCAGGGTGGATATACACCGCAAGAAGACCGTGAGGTGACCTCGCAGCAGATCTACCTTGCCGAGACGCAAATACTACGGGACCTGGCCTCGCAGGAATCATGCGTCATCATCGGTCGTTCCGGATTCCATATTTTCAGAAACCATCCTTATGCCATGAGAATCTTCTTCATCGCCGACAGGAAAGCCCGTGTGAAACGCGTCATGGAAAAGTTTGCCTTGGACGAGGACGCTGCCAGCATGCGCATCGATAAGGTCGACGAGGCTCGAGATACCTACACGCAGACTGTCGCCGGCGTGTCGCGTTACGACGCCCGCAACTACGACTTCGTATTCAACGTCACCCAATTCCCCACCGACCTTGTGGCGCAGTTTCTGGCCGACAACATCAGAAAGAAGTATCCGTTCATAGTGAAATGAGCTAAGACACCACATAACGAACATCTGCCGATTATTCCATCGTCGTTGACCTTGCCTAGGCTCCGTTATAAAAGAAAATGCAATTCATTTTTTGTTTCATTTTTCTTCGTAAACTCACCATCAAATCGAAAAATATCTTATCTTTGCAGTCCGATGAAGTACCAAAACAAGCCATCGGAAAAGATTATTTGCACGGAATCAAATGGTTCCATCAAATTGAATTCCCTTTTACCCCATACTGACGGTCACATTGTTGGCCGTCTTTTTTTTGCTCCATCACGCGGTCCCATGTCCTCAGTCTTACGTCCCATAGTCCCGCGTCAAAAAAAATCCAATCAATGAACAATTTCTAAATATCATAAGCCTATGTCAATATCACTGAAAAACCGCAGCTTGATTTCCATCAGCGACTACACACCTGAGGAAATCTGCCACGTCCTCGACATCGCCGAGGACTTCGAGAAAAACCCGCACCAGAACCTGCTGAACGGGCGCATCATCGCCTCGCTGTTCTTCGAGCCTTCCACCCGTACACGCCTAAGCTTCGAGACGGCCATCCAACTCTTAGGCGGCAACGTCATCGGCTTCAGCAGCACCGCTGGGACGAGCATCCAGAAGGGCGAATCCCTTGCCGACACCATCACCATGGTAGCCAGCTATGCCGACCTCATCGTCATGCGTAATCCCATCGAAGGCTCAGCACGCTTCGCCTCCGAAGTGTCGAAGGTGCCGGTCATCAACGCGGGCGACGGCGCCAACCAACACCCCACCCAGTGCATGCTCGACCTCTACAGCATCCGCAAGACGCAAGGCACACTCGAAAACCTTGAGATCACCCTCGTCGGCGACCTGAAATACGGTCGCACCGTCCACAGCCTCGTGGAGGCCATGTGCCACTTCAACGCAAAGTTCAACCTCGTCTCGCCCGTCGAGCTGAAGTTGCCGAGCGTGGTGAAGCAACACATCAAGGACCGCAACCTCGAATACCACCAGTACACCGAGCTGGAGGACGCCATCCCCCACTCCGACATCATCTACATGACCCGCATCCAGCGCGAGCGCTTCCCCGACCCCGAGGAATACGAGAAGGTGAAGAACTCCTACGTGCTGCGTAACGCCATGCTGGAGAACTCGAAGCCCAACTGCCGCGTGCTGCACCCACTACCGCGCGTCAACGAGATCCACGTCGACGTCGACGCCAACCCGAAGGCCTATTACTTCCAACAGGCACAGAACGGTGTCTACGCCCGTCAAGCCCTCATCGCTTCTATTCTGGGTCTTAAATAATCACAAAACCCACAAAACAATGCAAAACCTTTTGAATGATGAGGGCGGCACGCAACCGCGTTGCCGCTGGGAAGCAGGCCGTTCCGAATCAAGTTCGGAATGAGGGGCTGGCTTCCCACAACCAGAAAAAAAATGGTTTTGAAGGTTTTGCAAGTTTTGTGACAAACAACAATTGACTACGTCGAATCAAAGATTTAAACAATTAAACAACCAACAATTCAACATATAGCAGACATGGAAAAAAAGAAAGAACTGACCGTGAGCGCCATTGAGAATGGCACCGTCATCGACCATATCCCCGCCGACAAAGTATTCCAAGTCGTCAAGATCTTAGGCTTGGAGAAGGTAAGCACCCCTGTGTATTTCGGCACCAATGTGGAGAGCAAGAAATACGGCACCAAGGGCTTCATTAAGGTATCCGACAAGTACTTCGCTCCCGAAGACGTCAACAAGATTGCCCTCGTTGCCCCTACTGCCTCCATCATCGAAATCAAGGACTTCGAAGTCATCAACAAGCAGACCGTGACCATCCCTGACAGCATCGAGCATATTGTGAAGTGCTTCAACCCCAACTGCGTCACCAACAAGGAGCACGATGTGCCGACCAAGTTCACCGTCATCAAAGACACACAAGGCAACATCAAGCTGCACTGCCACTATTGCGAGAAGAACACCACTCAGGACAAACTTGAATTCATCTGATTTTTACCATGACTATTGACCATGACAATGACCATTTCAGCCCATGGTGTAGAAATCGGCCTCCATGGTGTCGCAGTCATGGTCAGTGGTCATAGTCAAAGAAAACACTACTTATGAAAAAAGCTGTAATTATCATCGCCATCATCGTGGGCGTCATCCTCCTTTGGGGATGGTCGGCTTACAACGGCCTTGTAGGTAAGCAGGAAGCCATGGCAAAAGCCTGGGGGCAGGTCGAGAACGTCTACCAACGCCGTGCCGACCTGGTTCCCAACCTCGTTGCTGTAGTGAAAGACTACGCCGAATACGAACAAGGCACCATCCTTGCCGTCACGGAAGCCCGTGCCAAAGCTACCGCGACCACAGTCAACACGGAGAACTTCGACGAAAACGAGATGAAGGCCTTTGATGCAGCCCAAGAAGAATTGGGCAAATCCATGAACCGACTTCTTGTCTCCATCGAAAACTACCCAGACTTGAAGGCGAGTGAGAACTATCTCACTCTGCAAGCGCAGCTGGAAGGTTGCGAAAATCGCATACAGACCGAACGTGAGCGCTTCAACGAGGCTGCAAAGAACTATAACGCAAGCGTCCGCCGCTTCCCGACCAATTTGCTTGCCAAGATGTTTGGTTTCGAGAAACGGGCATATTTTGAGGCTGATGCCGGTGCCGAAAAGGTCCCGGAGACTTTCTAGTCGCCATTCAACAAAAACAAAATCGGGCGGGACCCAATGGGTTTCGCCCGATTTCATTTCATTGGTAGCCTCATTTTCTCCTACTACACCCAAAACCACCTGTTTGAGGTTGCTGGGAGGAGGGAATACTAATCATCTTGAAAAGATTACCGTTTGAACCTGGTAATGATTTGCTTATCAAACTATTATCATCCCCAATTAAGAGATAAAATGTGCAATCCAATGATGGGTCATAAAGGTTCAAAACATTTCCATTTCTTTTAAAGGTCCCTGTTGATAAAGGACAATCTCTAAACCCAAAGCAATACGTATTATTTTCATCCACGGCTAAATCAAAGGCAAACTTTAACGCTTTATACCTTCCATACGTTAGATTATGTAATTCTTTGTTCTGAACATTGTATCGATTGCGCTCCTCTTGAATATTGGCCTTGTTTATGTTTTCGTCAATTCCAGGAATATCCGTGCGATATGATGCTTCAGGAAACATAAAGCACTTGCCTTTCATAAACCCAAAGCCTTTTTGTATCAACAATGTTTCATCGGCCAAAACCATTTCCATTTGATAATCGTGTAATGCATCTTTCAAAACCACACGGCCATCCTCGATATTGTATTTACCATACGAGAGCACAACAACGTAAACTATATCGTCCGTTTCTTGACTCGAAACTTCAATAAAATAATCATCGCTATTAATAAACTCAATAAAACAAGACAACTTTTCCTGTTCCATCTCCATTTCATATGACTTACCAGCTGCCGACGACTGAGCAAAGCCATGCAAAGACGCTAATGCAACTATGCAAAACAATAATTTCCTCAACACAACAATCTATTTAAATGATTTACAATAATATGCAGCAAATATAGACAAAAACTAGCGAACATTTAAAGTATTTCTCTTCCCAAACAACCACTCAAACAACCCTGGCGTGGAAAAAGCCTCATTCCAACACACATGACCCAATTCGGGATATGTAACCAAAACGGCCTCTTCATTGCCAACATCCTTTAATGCATTATACATCTGCATACTCCGCAAAGGCATGACCGTTTCATCACGCATACCGTGAAAGATATAGACAGGGATGTTCTTCATAGCATGGGCATACGCAGGGTCTCCCCCTCCACAGATGGCAATAGCTGCCGCAAACTTCTCCGGCCAACGCTGTAATGCATCCCAAACACCAAAACCTCCCATTGAAATGCCTGCAAGATAAACACGCGATGCATCAACAGCACCACAATTGATGAGACTGTCAACCACCGTCATCACACAGCTCAACTCGATTGTAGGGACACTGTCCATCGTATGCTCGGACAAGCTCCAATCGGTGCTTACCCAACGTCTGTCGTTGGAGCACTGAGGGACCATCAATAGAAAAGGATAACGGCTTGTTACCGTGTCTTCCAGGAAATAATTGATGCAATGCTTCAACTGCATACAATTGTCGTTGCCACGCTCACCTGCGCCATGCAAGAAGATGACCAGAGGCAAGGCTTCAGTCTTTGTATCCGCTTTCTCAGATCGATATAGTCTATAAGGAAGCGAGCCATTGCTTTCGATGTGATGATACGACGAAAACAAGCTGGTATCTGGCAATTGATCAATCAAAGGCTTGCCATTTTCCTGTGCTTGCATGAGATTGCCCAACATCAAGACAAAAGCTAAAACGAAGATATGTTTCATTGCATCACAGTTGTTTATATTCACAAAATCGACCGCCTATAGATTGACTTCGTCGAATACGAAGCATTTCCCATGGAAATGACATAGACGGTCGATTTCAGTGTAAACAGGTGGTTGGTTAAGCCTGAGCCGTAGGAGCTCCCATGCTGAACGGAGCAATGCCGCCGCCGTCAGTGATGGTGCCAAACTGCTGTTCGTATTTGGCGATATTATCAGCCAAAGCCTTGTACAAACGCTTGGCGTTCAAGGGATTCATAATCACTCTTGAGCGAACTTTTGCTTTTGGAGTGCCTGGCATCATCTGAGCAAAATCGATGATGAACTCGTTAGGTGAGTGAGTAATAATGGCCAGATTCGAGTACTTGCCCTCAGCAACCTCGTCACTGATTTCGATATTCAATTGGTTTTTCTGATTGTTTTCCATAATGCTATTTTAATAAAAAGCGGGGACAGCCATTGGCCGTCCCCGCTCGATTCAACATGGTTTAGAGTGCGGCCTTTTCTTGCAGCTCCTCGTACTCTTCACGAGAGCCCACAATCAAGTCCTCGTACTCACGCAGACCTGTACCGGCAGGAATCTTGTGACCGACGATCACATTCTCCTTCATGCCGAGCAGGAAGTCGCTCTTGGCTGCGATGGCTGCGTTGGTCAGCACCTTGGTGGTCTCCTGGAAGGAAGCTGCCGAGATGAAGCTATCCGTAGCCAATGCAGCGCGGGTGATACCTTGCAGCACCTGGGTGGCCGTGGCAGGACGTGCGGGACGTACCGTAGGCAAGGTCAAGTCCTTACGCTTCAGTGCCGATTCTTCCTCACGAAGTTTCATAGCCGAAACGATTTCGCCCTTCTGCAACTTCTCAGAAGCACCGTTGTCTTCAACGAAGAACTTACCGTAAATGTCATCGTTCTCTTCTTGGAAGGTCAGCTTGTTGACAAGCTCGCCTTGCAAGAAGCGAGTGTCACCTGGATCGAGGATTTCGACCTTACGCATCATTTGACGCACGATGACCTCAAAGTGTTTGTCGTTGATGACCACACCTTGTTGACGATACACGCTCTGTGCCTCGTTAACGATGTATTCCTGCACCTTCATCGGTCCCATGATGGCCAAAATGCTGTTAGGCGTGATGACACCTTCAGAAAGCGGTTGACCTGCCTTCACGAAGTCGTTCTCCTGGGCCAGGATTTGCTTCGAAGTCGGGATGAGGTAACGTTTCTCCTCACCGGTCTTAGCCGTCACGACGACCTCACGGTTACCACGCTTCAGTTTCTTCTCGAGGTGAACAATACCGTCAATCTCGGAAACCACGGCGGGGTCGATGGAGTTACGAGCCTCAAACAGTTCTTGCACACGAGGCAGACCACCAGTGATATCGCCGCCGCCAGAGACGTTACGCGGGATACGCACCAACTGGTCACCAGCGATGATGGCATCGCCTTCACCAACGATGACGTGAGCATCGACGGGTAAGTCGTAGGAAACCAAGGTCTCGCCATTCTCATCAACGATGTCGATGAGCGGGTTCTTGGCGCCTCTCTTACCTTCGATGATGACACGCTCGATAAAGCCGGTCTCAGCAATGGTCTCGTTACGATACGTCACACCTTCGATCACATTCTGGAAGCGGACCTTACCGCTGTACTCAGAGATGATAGTGGCATTGTAGGGATCCCATTCGCAGATCTTGTCGCCCTTCTTTACCTGATCGCCAGACTTGAAGAACAACTTGGCACCGTAAGGAATGTTGGTGGTCATCAAAACGACATCAGTGTGATTGTCGTGCAACTTCATTTCAGCAGAACGACCGATGACGATCTGATACTTGTCGCCATCCTTGTCGACTTCAACGGAACGGAGTTCGTCGATTTCAAGATAGCCGTCATACTTGGCTTCGGTGCTGTTGGCCACCAGACCCTTCGATGCCTTACCACCAGAGTGGAAGGTACGCAAGGTCAGCTGGGTACCAGGCTCACCGATGGACTGAGCGGCGATAACGCCCACAGCCTCACCTTTCTGCACCAGCTTGCTCGACGACAAGTTACGGCCGTAGCAGTTAGCGCACACGCCGCGCTTCGACTCGCAGGTCAACACGGAACGGATTTCGACGCTCTCCAAGGGCGATTCGTCGATGGCTTCAGCAAGGGCCTCGTTGAGTTCCTGGCCACTGGCGGCGATGAGTTCACCCGTCTGAGGATGGAACACATCGTGCAAGGCCACACGACCGAGGATGCGGTCGTACAACAAGGAGTGCTTGCCCGGCTCTTTGATCTCTTCACCACGCGAGATGGTCATACCACGGAGCGTGCCGCAGTCCTTCTCGGTGATGATGACATCGTGAGCCACGTCGACCAGACGACGGGTCAGGTAACCAGCGTCAGCAGTCTTCAGAGCGGTATCGGCCAAACCCTTACGGGCACCGTGGGTGGAGATGAAGTACTCCAACACCGACAGACCCTCTTGGAAGTTCGACAGAATGGGGTTCTCGATAATTTCAGAACCGCCTGAGCCAGCCTTCATAGGCTTGGCCATCAGACCTCTCATGCCGCAGAGCTGCGACACCTGAGCTTCGGAACCACGAGCACCAGAATGCAACATCATGTACACAGGGTTGAAGCCTTGGTCGTCGCTCGACAACACCTTCATCACCTCTTGGGTGAGCTTGGCGTTGACGTCGGTCCAAAGGTCAACAATCTGGTTGTAACGTTCGTTGGGACCCATGAAGCCCATCTTCTCGAACTCACGGATCTCAGCGGCCTTGGCGTTAGCATCAGAGATGAGGTTGCTCTTCATTTGAGGCACAAGGACGTTGCCTAGGTTGAAGGACAAGCCACCTTTGTAAGCCTGATAGTAACCCATGTTCTTGATGTCGTCAAGGAACTTGGTAGTGACGGCAGTGCCTTCCATACGCACCATGTCACCGACGATGCTACGGAGTGACTTCTTGGTCAACAGCTCGTTGATGAAGCCGTGGTCATCGGGCACCACTTGGTTGAAGATGACACGACCCACGGTAGTCTCGATAAGCTTCGTGACGAGTTTGTCCTCTTCACGAACTTTAACGCGCACTTTGATAATGGCGTGCATGTCAGCACGACCCTCGTTGTGAGCGATGATCACCTCTTCCGGCGAATAGAACGACATGCCTTCACCCTTCACAGGATGCTCAGGCGTGCTCTTACGCGGCTTGGTGATGTAGTACAAACCCAAAACCATGTCCTGCGAAGGCAGCGTAATAGGAGCGCCATTCGAGGGGTTCAGGATGTTGTGCGAAGCCAGCATCAGAATCTGGGCTTCGAGCACTGCGGCGTTGCCCAACGGTACGTGGACAGCCATCTGGTCACCATCGAAGTCAGCATTGAATGCCGTACACACCAAGGGGTGCAGACGGATTGCCTTACCTTCGATAAGCTTCGGCTGGAAGGCCTGGATACCCAGACGGTGCAACGTAGGAGCACGGTTTAGCAGAATCGGGTGACCCTTTAAGATGTTTTCGAGGATGTCCCACACGACGGGATCCTTACGATCGACAATCTTCTTGGCCGATTTCACGGTCTTGACGATGCCGCGCTCGATGAGCTTGCGAATCACGAACGGCTTGAACAGCTCGGCAGCCATGTCCTTAGGCAGACCGCATTCGTTCATGTTCAGATCGGGACCAACCACAATAACGGAACGGCCAGAGTAGTCGACACGTTTACCGAGCAGGTTCTGACGGAAACGGCCTTGCTTACCTTTCAGGCTGTCGCTCAACGATTTCAGCGGACGGTTCGAGTCGGTCTTCACCGCGCTCGACTTACGCGAGTTGTCGAACAACGAGTCGACGGCCTCTTGCAGCATACGCTTCTCGTTACGCATGATGACGTCAGGAGCGTTGATTTCGATCAAGCGCTTCAGACGGTTGTTGCGGATGATGACACGACGATAGAGGTCGTTCAAGTCGGAAGTGGCAAAGCGGCCGCCATCCAACGGGACGAGAGGACGCAGCTCCGGCGGAATCACCGGTACCACCTTCACAATCATCCACTCAGGACGGTTCTCAATGTGCGTGTTGGCCTCACGGAAAGCCTCAAACACCTGCAGGCGCTTCAGGAGCTCCTGCTTCTTCTGCTGGGCCTTCACCTCGTTGGCTTCGGCACGCAGACGGTTGGCTTCCTCGTCGATATTGAGGCGCGACAGCAAATCGTAGATAGCCTCGGCACCCATCTTGGCGATGAACTTGTTCGGATCATCCTCAGGCAGATACTGGTTCTCAATCGGAATCATCTCCATGAGGTCGAGATATTCTTCCTCGGTGAGGAATTCCAACTTCGTGACCTTACGGCCGTCGTTGTCGTTCGGAATTTCCTTGCCTTCCAGGATACCACCTTGGATCACCACGTAACGTTCGTAGTAGATGATGGCATCGAGTTTCTTGGTCGGGATACCGAGCAAGGCGCCAATCTTGTTGGGCAGCGAACGGAAATACCAGATGTGGGCAACGGGCACCACCAGTGAGATGTGGCCCATGCGCTCGCGTCTGACCTTCTTCTCCGTCACCTCCACACCACAATGGTCGCAGATGATGTTCTTGTAACGGATTCTCTTGTACTTACCGCAGTGGCACTCCCAGTCCTTGACAGGACCGAAGATGCGCTCGCAGAACAGACCATCGCGTTCGGGTTTATAAGTACGGTAGTTGATGGTTTCAGGTTTCAACACCTCTCCGTGTGAACGGGCAAGGATCGATTCAGGCGAAGCCAAACTCACCGTTATGCTAGCGAAGTTGCTATTGACTATATTATTAGTTGCCATATTTCTGTTTGTTTTATCCTAGCATTATTAAACTCAATTCAAGACTCTGCCTTCCTTGTCCTTGAAGGTGATCTCCAAGCCCAATCCACGAAGTTCGTGGATCAAGACGTTGAAGGACTCAGGAATACCCGGGATAGGCATATTGTCTCCCTTAACGATGGATTCGTAAGCCTTGGCGCGGCCGTTCACGTCGTCCGACTTCACGGTCAGGATCTCCTGAAGCACATTGCTGGCTCCGAAGGCCTCCAAGGCCCAGACTTCCATTTCACCGAAACGCTGACCACCAAACTGAGCCTTACCGCCCAGAGGCTGTTGCGTAATCAGTGAGTATGGTCCGATAGAACGGGCATGCATCTTGTCGTCGACCATGTGGTGCAACTTCAGCATGTAGATGTAACCCACGGTGGCAGGCTGGTCGAAAGGCTCGCCCGTCTCACCGTCGTAGAGCTGCATACGGCCATTGGCAGGCAAACCAGCCTTGGCCATATATTCATTGATTTCGCTCAGTGTGGCACCGTCGAAGATAGGCGTGGCGAACTTCAGTCCAAGTTCGTGACCGGCCCAACCGAGCACGGTCTCGTAAATCTGACCGAGGTTCATACGCGAAGGCACACCCAAGGGGTTCAACACGATATCGACCGGAGTACCATCGGCCAAGAACGGCATGTCCTCGGCGCGGACGATCTTCGAGACGATACCCTTGTTACCGTGACGACCGGCCATCTTGTCACCAATCATCAGCTTGCGCTTCTTGGCCACATAGACCTTAGCCATCTGGACGATGCCATTCGGCAGCTCGTCGCCCACGCTGGCCACATACTTCTCACGGTTGAACTTACCTTCAATCTCCTTGAACTTCACAGTGTAGTTGTCAATGATGGCACCTATCATCTTGTTGACCTTCTCATCTGACGTCCACTTGTTCGGGTTAACCGACAAATAGTCGATGTCGTAGAGGGCTTTGGCCGTGAACTTGGCCTTCTTGGGGATAAGGGTCTCCTTGAAGTTGTTCTGCACACCATTAGAGGTGCGGCCATTCAACAAGGTCATCAGTTTCTCCACCAACACGTCCTTGAGGGCGGCCAGCTCCTTATTGCAGGCGGCATCGATCTTGGCAATATCCTCCTTGTCCTTGGCGCGAGCCTTGCGATCCTTTTGCAGACGTGAGAAGAGGCGCTTGCCGATGACCACGCCCTTCATCGAAGGACCGGCCTTCAACGAGGCGTTCTTCACATCGCCAGCCTTGTCGCCAAAGATGGCACGGAGCAGTTTCTCTTCAGGAGTGGGATCCGATTCGCCCTTAGGCGTGATCTTACCGACAAGAATGTCGCCTTCCTTGACCTCGGCACCCACGCGGATGATACCGTGCTCGTCCAAGTCCTTGGTGGCATCGGTGCTCACGTTCGGGATGTCGTTGGTCAGCTCTTCCAAGCCACGCTTCGTGTCGCGCACCTCAAGGGTGAACTCCTCGATGTGGATGGAAGTGAACAGATCTTCCTTCACGATGCGTTCCGAGATGACGATAGCATCCTCATAGTTGTAACCCTTCCAAGGCATGAATGCCACTTTCAGGTTACGACCGAGGGCCAAGTCGCCATTCTGGGTGGCGTAGCCTTCCGTCAGGATCTGACCAAAGGTCACGTGGTCGCCGCGACGCACGATAGGCTTGATGTTGATGCTCGTGTTCTGGTTGGTACGGGCGTACTTCGTGAGATAATAGGTCTTCACATCGTCGTCGAAGCTGACCAGACGCTCGTCATCCGTGCGGTCATACTTGATCGTGATCTTCTTTGAGTCAACGAAGATGACCTCACCCTCGCCTTCGGCAGTGATAAGAACGCGTGAATCCTTGGCAACAGAGCGTTCAATACCAGTGCCCACGATAGGACTTTCGGGATTCATCGTTGGGACCAACGTCCATCAGATTGATCTCTTCGGGCGAAACGATAGGATAGTCGGCAATATAACGTGCCTTGATATCCTTGTCGGTAAATCTTCCCTCTTCATCAACAGGTGTCGTGGCTTGGGCAATAATCTTGTCCTCCTCAAGCTCAGCAGTCAGGTAAATCGGGTCGTTCTTGAAGTCGACCACACCGTCCTTCACCTCGCGGTAAGGCGTCTCAATAAAGCCCAAGTTGTTGATCTTGGCGAACACGCAGAGCGACGAAATCAGACCGATGTTGGGACCTTCAGGGGTCTCAATCGTGCAGAGACGGCCATAGTGCGTGTAGTGTACGTCACGGACTTCGAAACCAGCACGATCGCGCGACAGACCGCCAGGACCCAAAGCGGAGATACGACGCTTATGCGTGATTTCCGACAGCGGGTTGGTCTGGTCCATGAATTGCGACAGCTGGTTGGTGCCGAAGAACGAGTTGATGACCGACGACAGCGTCTTGGCGTTGATCAAGTCGATAGGCGTAAACACCTCATTGTCGCGCACGTTCATGCGTTCACGGATGGTACGTGACATACGGGCCAAGCCAACACCGAACTGGGCTTGCAGCTGCTCGCCCACGGTGCGGATACGACGGTTGCTCAAGTGGTCGATATCGTCGATTTCGGCCTTGCTGCTCAGCAGTTCGACCAAGTATTTGATGATGGCGATGATGTCTTCCTTCGTCAGGACTTTGACATCATCGGGGATGTCGAGGTTGAGCTTGCGGTTGATGCGGTAGCGACCGACCAAGCCCAAATCATATCTCTTGTCGGAGAAGAACAGCTTGTCGATGATGCCACGGGCCGTTTCCTCATCGGGCGGCTCGGCGTTGCGCAACTGGCGGTAGATATATTCGACAGCCTCTTTCTCGGAGTTACATGTATCTTTTTCTAAAGTCTTGAAAATGACTGAATAGTCAGAAATCCTATCATTCTCATCACGTTCGGCCTCGCTGTGGAGCAGGATGGTCTTTACACCGCTGTCCACAATCTTCTGGATGTGTTCATCCTCAAGGACTACGTCACGGTCGATGATGACCTCGTTACGCTCGATGGAGACACATTCGCCCGTATCTTCGTTGACGAAGTCTTCGAAATACGTATGCAGCACACGGGCAGCCAGCTTACGGCCCAGAACGCGTTTCAGGCCTGCCTTCGAGACCTTCACTTCCTCGGCGAGGTTGAAGATGTCGAGTATGTCCTTATCGGTCTCATAGCCGATGGCACGGAGCAAAGTGGTGATAGGTAATTTTTTCTTACGGTCGATGTAGGCATACATGACGTTGTTGATGTCGGTCGAGAACTCCATCCAAGAGCCCTTGAACGGGATGATACGGGCCGAATACAACATCGTGCCATTGGCGTGTTGGCTTTGACCGAAGAAAACACCGGGTGAACGGTGCAATTGGGAGACCACAACGCGTTCGGCTCCGTTGATGACGAAAGTACCGCGAGGCGTCATATACGGGATCATGCCGAGATACACGTCTTGCACGACGGTCTCAAAATCTTCGTGTTCCTCGTCGTTGCAGGAAAGCTTCAGCTTAGCCTTGAGGGGAACGCTATAAGTGAGTCCACGTTCGATGCACTCCTCGATGCTGTAACGGGGAGCGTCGATGTAGTAGTCAAGAAATTCGAGAGTAAAGTTGCCTCTTGCGTCGGAGATGGGGAAGTTTTCGGCGAAAACCTTGTAGAGGCCTTCGTTCTTTCTGTTGTCAGGATTGGTTTCCAGCTGGAAGAAATCCTGGAACGACTGAAGTTGAATATCCAGAAAATCAGGGTATTCGAAAGACTTCTTGATGGACGCGAAGCTTATTCTTTCAGTTGATTTTGTTGCCAAGGTGATATTGTTTTTAAGTGATGTAATGGGAAAGACGAACGAACGAAGAGAGGGAATTTCGCATAAAGCGAAAAATCGGCACAAACCTCAGCCCCTATTTCGGGACTGAGGTTGAATGCCGTTATGAACGGGAATTGAATCCTTATTTCACTTCCACTTCTGCACCGGCCTCTTCGAGTTGAGCCTTCAGTGCATTAGCTTCGTCTTTGCTCACGCCTTCCTTCAGCGGTTTGGGAGCTGCGTCAACCAGTTCCTTGGCTTCCTTCAGGCCGAGGCTGGTGAGTTCCTTCACCAACTTCACGACTGCCAGCTTCTGAGCACCAGCGCTCTTCAGGATGACGTCGAAAGAAGTCTTTTCTTCAGCAGCGGCAGCGGCGCCACCAGCAGCAGGAGCAGCAACAGCAACAGCGGCGGCTGCGGGTTCAATACCGTATTCTTCCTTCAGGATGTTAGCGAGTTCGTTCACTTCCTTCACGGTAAGATTGACTAATTGTTCAGCAAAAGCTTTAAGATCTGCCATTTTTAATTCTATTTTAAATTGTTAATACTTGCTTTTAATGGTTTGAATGATACACATTCGATATATTATTCTGGTCTTTCGGACAGGGTTTCGAGAATACCGCTCAGTTTGTGACCACCAGATTGCAGGCCGCTGATGACGTTCTTCATCGGCGATTGCAGCAAGGCAATGATGTCGGCGATGAGGTCGTTCTTCGACTTGATGTTGCAGAGAGCGTCGAGCATGTCGTCGCCAACGTAGCAGCACTCCTCGATGAAGGCGCCCTTCAGGATAGGACGGTCACTGGTCTTACGGAAATTCTTGATCAGCTTGGCGGGAGCGTTGCCGGTCTCGCAAAGCATCAATGCAGTTGATCCTTTCAGAACGTCGTACAGACCTTCATAGTCCTTCTCCATTTGCTGCATAGCCTTATGGAGCAGAGCGTTCTTCACAACGATCATTTTCACACCACTGTTAAAGCACTGCCTTCTAAGCTGGCTGGTCTTCTCAGCGTTGAGGTCGGAGACGTCGGTCAGGTAGAAGTTGGGGCAGGCCTTCAGTTCACTGAGTATGGAGTCGATGAGGACTTGTTTATCTTCTTTTCTCATTTCAACAAATTCCTTTCAATTTAGTTTGACACTGATTTGACATCGATCTGCACACCCGGGCTCATCGTGCTAGAGATATAGATGCTCTTCACATACGTACCTTTAGCAGCGGCTGGTTTCAACTTGATATTCACTTCTTGAACAGCCTTTGCGACGTCCATCGTAACAGTGCCAGTCTTGGGGTTCGGCATCAAGCCGCGAGGACCGAGGATACGGCCCAGGGCGCCCACCTTAGGCATGATGTTAGGAGTGGTGATCACAACGTCAATATCGGTCCAACCGTCCTTGATCTTTTGGATGTATTCATCCAGACCTGTGCCTTGTCCGGGTTGCAGAGCACCAGGACGCGAACGACCTTACCAGTGCCGTGGGGCAGCGTCACCGAGCCGCGGACCATTTGATTGGCCTTGCGGGGGTCGACACCCAAACGGATGTTCAAGTCAACCGAAGCATCGAACTTGCTGTAAGTGATCTGTTTTACGATATTAACTGCTTCATTCAAGGAGTAACTCTTGCTTTTGTCGAACTTAGCTAAAGCTTCTTTCCTCTGTTTGGATACTTTTGACATTTAACTACTGTTTGGATACTTTTGACATTTAACTAACTTTTTTGTTGTTCTACAAATGCACGAAAGATCTTAGTCTTTCTTTAAAGGTGATTCGCCGGTTATCTTCACGCCCATGCTGCGTGCCGTTCCAGCCACCATTGACATGGCGGACTCGACGGTGAAGCAATTCATGTCCTTCATCTTGTTGGTGGCGATTTCACGAACTTGGTCCCAAGTCAACGAACCGACTTTCGAACGGTTAGGTTCCTTGGAGCCGCCTTTGATCTTCGCAGCCTCAATGATGGAGACAGCCACCGGAGAAGCCTTCACGATGAAATCGAAAGACTTGTCCTTATACACAGTAATGATGACGGGCAAAACCTTGCCAGCCTGATCCTGCGTACGGGCGTTGAACTGCTTGCAGAATTCCATGATGTTCACACCCTTAGAACCCAAAGCGGGACCAACGGGCGGGGCGGGATTCGCAGCTCCTCCTTTGATTTGCAATTTAATTAATCCGCTTACTTCTTTTGCCATTTCTTTAATCCTTAATTAAGTGTAATTAGGCAACAATTTAAATTCGCACAAACCAGCTTAGCTTTCCAACTTCACCTGGAAGAAACTCAGCTCCAATGGGGTCTTACGACCAAAAATCTTAACAGCCACCTTCAGTTTCTTCTTTTCCTCGTTCACCTCTTCGATGACACCTTGGAAAGTGCTGAAAGGACCATCATTGACAATGACCGACTGGCCCACCATGAACGTGACATCGCTGCCGGCGCCCATGCCTTGAAGCTCGTCGACCTTGCCCAAGATACGCTTCACCTCTTGCGGGCGCAGCGGGTCGGGCTCACCATTCGTGCCCAGGAAGCCTAGCACGTTAGGAACATTCTTGATGACATGAACCACCTCGCCAACCAGAACAGCCTCCACAAGCACATAGCCCGGCAGGTAGTTGCGCTCTTTGCACACCTTCTTGCCGTTCTTCACCTCAAAGTACTTCTCGGTCGGAATCAAGATAGTGGGGATAAGGTCCTGCAGATTCAACCTCTTGATTTCGGACTCAAGGTATTCCTTAACCTTTTTTTCCTTACCAGAGATGGCTTTCACCACATACCACTTCCTCTCGTTCGTGTCGCTCATCTTCCAATCAAATTAAATAGTTAGCCGATAAATGCTCATCAAGATTCAATCCATCTATCAGAACAGTCCGTAAAACGCTTCTAACAGATTTTTGAATGAAATGTCCATCAAGAACACCACCAGGGCGATGATCAGGGAAGCAATGGACACAACCAACACGCTACTTCTCAGCTCTTGCCAAGTCGGCCAAGTGACCTTCTCTTTGAGCTCAGTGTAGCACTCCTTAATGTAGTTTACAATTTTCATTTTCTATTGAACCTTAATAAAAAGCACGGGCGGAAAGGCTCGAACTCTCGACACTCGGTTTTGGAGACCGATGCTCTACCAACTGAGCTACGCCCGTAGGCTCAATCACCTGACCGGAACCAACGGTACGACCACCTTCACGGATAGCGAAGCGGAGACCCTTGTCCATGGCGATGTCGGCAATCAACTTAACGTCGATGGTGACGTGGTCGCCAGGCATGACCATTTCCATGCCTTCAGGAAGAGTGATTTCACCAGTAACGTCGGTGGTTCTGAAGTAGAACTGAGGACGATACTTGTTACGGAACGGGGTGTGACGGCCACCTTCTTCCTTGCTCAGGACGTAGACCTGACCCTTGAAGTGGTGGTAAGGCTTCACCGAACCGGGCTTGGCAATAACCATACCACGGCGGATTTCGTCCTTGTCGATACCGCGGAGCAACAGACCAGCGTTATCGCCAGCTTCACCTTCGTCCAAAATCTTGCGGAACATTTCCACACCGGTAACGACTGACTTCAGCTTCTCAGCACCCATACCGAGGATATCGACGGGATCACCAACGTGGATGACGCCAGTTTCGATACGACCGGTAGCAACGGTACCACGGCCAGTGATGGAGAACACGTCCTCGATAGGCATCAGGAACGGCTTGTCAATGGCACGCTGAGGCTCGGGAATCCAAGTGTCGCAAGCGTCCATCAGTTCGTCGATGGCGGGAGTCCACTTCGGGTCATCGTTCAGAGCACCCAGAGCAGAGCCACGGATGATAGGCGTATTGTCGGCATCGAATTCGTACTTGCCAAGGAGGTCACGGACTTCCATCTCAACCAACTCCAGCAACTCTTCATCGTCAACAAGGTCGCACTTGTTCAGGAACACCACGAGGCGCGGCACACCAACCTGACGGGCGAGCAG
>CACXIM010000016.1 GCA_902767725.1 uncultured Bacteroidia bacterium
CTTTCGTTCTCTTTGTGTTCCTTTTCCCGTGTCCGCTTCCCGTCTACTCGACTGACGCGGACCGTTTTTCTTGTGCTGGCCTCAAGCTTTCAAAGAACTGTGCTAAACGCTTTCCATAACCATTGTCTCCCCTTCGTGTTTAGCGGGTGCAAAAGTACAGCTTTTTTCATTACACACAACACTTTTTTTCGATTTTTTGAAACTTTTTTACATTATACTGATTATCAAATATTTAAAAACAACTATTTTTTCGAAAAAGCATAATAACCAAGACATGTAACCGTCTTTTTCAGCCCCAAAAGGTATATTTTGACCAAGGTTCTCTGGAAAATTTTGATGTTTTTGAAGTAAAAAAGCGGCTTTTTACACTGTCTGCCAAGCCTGATTTAAGACATACCTTATTAATATAAATAGAGACGAGGATTTTTTTGCCGAAAGCGAACTTGCTTTCAGCACAAAAACACTATTTTTGCCAAAAATATAACGCCAATGAGGTTTTGTACTAAAATCTTACTGTTTTGTACGGCCGTGTTTGTCGCATTCACGGCCAAAGCACAAATATATACCAACGACTTTGAGAACCGCCAAGAGTGGAATGCACCATGGTTCAACCTTCATATCGTGGCCGACAGCAGTGCAACGGAAGAGAACTTCGTTTGCATCTGCGACACCATCCATGAATATGGTCTAGGCTTCGGCATTAATGCAGACAAGGATTTCCACAATCAAAATGTCAGCTTCAAATACGATTTCTTGTTTAAGGCAGATGCCAACACCCAAGCCGATATTGTGGTAAGCATCGACGACACCATCCGCAACCGCTATTGGGTTGCCTATCCCCTTGCAGATTATGTGAACGACACGGCAGAATGGTCGCAAATGCAACTTGACCTTAACTTCCCTGCCAGTTATACGCAGGGTAGCGAAATCAAGGTCTATGTTTGGAACAAAGCTAAGGAATTATTGGTTTTTGACGATGCTGCATTGGAAATCAATGCCGATGTTTTACCAAACTATCAGCCTGTTATTAAACGAGACACAACCTCGTCAACTGAGCAAGACTCACTATATTATGAGTTACAATACCTCGATTACTGGTACGATTTAAAACCTGTCGTTGAATATATCAATGCCGATGGCGACACTGTTAACGACCCAACTATTGCGGAAATAGACATCCAGCGAGACATCCTCTGGGATAAATCCTATAAACTTAAAGATCGTTGGGATTACCAACCCCGTTTCGGCCGAAAAATCACGACCAAAACGCAATTCAAGGAAGATATCAAATTGATTCGATTGGCTTTTGTTCTATCTCTGCCAGAAAAGGGTGAAATCACTGTTTACCGACGCAATCAGCATATCGATAGTCTTAACCCACAATCCACCTATTATCTTGACCGTGAAGGATTTACAATAAGATACCTCAAAAACAGCAAACTTGGATTCACCATATTTCACAATACTAAGATCTCATCACTGCAATTGGATGTAGAGAACCGTTCCGCCTGCTTCAACATCGACTATTGGCGCGACCATCCGCTGTTGCATTATCCTATGCGAGCGAATACATCAGATTACTTCGAGGACATTTCCTATCGGAACGTCAAATCCGGTGATGTACTGACAGGTGAATTCAATATTTTTTGGAGCACTCCCGATGACCTGCCCCGTATCATGCCCGTGTGGGATGGCTACCAATCGGCCTTCATCTTCACCGAGCATGCCGACTGGACCGACTTACGTACCCATCGCGCCGTACTCTTTGGAAATGAGCACATCACCAAACCGGAAGATGCCGTCGGCGGCTTCTGCTACTTCAACATTCCCGTCACGAAGAGCGTGTTCTATTGGAACCCAGACAAGGTAACCAACGAAAAGACCAGCAACGGACTTTTCAAAGGGCTAGTGGCTTCCATCAAGACGGACAAGGAGTTTTATAAACTACTGAAAACCATCAAGAAAGAAGGATTTGAGATCTGCCTCCACACGCCTGAAGTCTACACTACCCTTCCCAATGAGTTCCCAAAGGCTATGCGCTTCATGAGAAGGCAATTCGACACCAAGAGTTGGATTGACCATGGCTACAACAACGGTCCCGACAAAAACCGCGAGGACTTGGTTTGCGATGGCCTGCTATCCGATTCGCCCCAATATGCCGCCGAGCTATGGAAAAGGAACGGTGTGCGCTACCTCTGGAATGCCTATTACGAGGAAAACCGGATGGAGAGCCACAACTTCGACGGACATTTCGTGCAACCTTTCGACGGCTTCGGCGATGCTCTGCCCAACCGACAAATCACCACTTTGCCCAATGGCGACAAGGACTTCCTGCTGTGGTCGACACCCTCGACCTTGGAGGTGAACGAAGACCGCGAATGGTATTACTACTTCGACAGCATCCGCCTGCAGCGTCTTGTCGATAACCACAATGTGTTCATCACCCACGTTTATCCAGCATGGAGCAATCCTTATCGTGCCTTCTGGCAGTACAATGAAAACGGTACCGCCGTAGCCATGCCTGGCTTCAACTTCGCACTGAGCCAACTGGCCCATTTCCGCGACGAAAAGAAGATCCTGCCCACCACGATTGAACAATACCTCAGCTATTACGAGAAACTCAACAGCATTGAGTACTTCATTATCGACAACAAGACCATACAATTGACCAATCCCAACGAAGCCATCAAAGGCCTGACCCTGCTTTGCACCAAACCCATCGTGGTGGAAGGCAAAATCGTTGATTTCCGCAAAGTAGATGAAGGCTATTTGGTGTGGTTTGATTTGGGCAAAAACGAAACCGTAACCATAAGATACAGAGAATGAAAAGACTATCCATATTCGTCAGCGGCAACGGCACCAACCTGCAACGCATTGCCGAGTACTTTGCCAATAACAAAGACGTTGAAATCGTCGACGTGGTTTGCAACAATCCCAAGGCTTATTCCATTGAACGAGCGAAGAATTTGGGCATCCCCTTGCGTATGATTACCAAAGAGGACTTCAAGAGCGAGGCCTTCATCAAGGAGCTGCAAGACCTACATGTCGACCTTATCGTTTTGGCTGGTTTCCTTTGGAAGATTCCGGAGAACTTGGTCAAGGCCTTCCCGAAAAAGATCGTCAATATCCACCCTGCCCTATTGCCCAAATATGGCGGCAAGGGTTTTTACGGAGAGCACGTTCACGAAGCCGTGGTATCGGCCAAGGAAGCCCAGTCTGGCATTACTGTCCACTATGTCAACGAGATTTACGACAGTGGCGAGATCATCTTGCAAGCCCGTGTCAGTTTGGACGAAAAAGAAACGCCTGACTCCCTGGCGGCTAAAATCCACCAACTGGAGCAGGCGTATTTCCCTGTGGCGATTGAGCAAGTGCTACGCTCGCAAAAGGATTAGATATGCGTTGCAATGCGTTCAATCATCGCATCGATCTGCTTACCCATCTCTTCGGTATAACCAGCATTCTGTTCGAAAAGCTTTTTGCAATTCTTGATTTCCTCAATGAGGCCCTTCACGGCATCCGGGTTATTGTAATAAATGCATTCAGGTTCCGTATAATTGGCTTCTGTAGGCTCTTCTCCCATAAAGAATTCCATGATTTCCTTAGGATCTCCCGTGCTATAGGTATCCACCATGTCCTCATAGTATTCATTGCAGTCTTCACGCAGAGAAGATTCATTGAAGAGCACATCGTCAATTCTCCATTCGCCGTTCTCCTTTAAGAGTTTCAGCGTATAAGGAGCATCGTAACAAGTCGAATCGACATAACGCATGGCGACGTCGCAATGCAACGAATCAATAGGCTTGACGCCCTCAATTCTGGTTTCTCTATTCTCGGAGCAAGCGTCCTGCACGGCAAGGTCCCATTGGAAGCCCGGGAAGAAGTTGCCCCAGAAATGAACATCTTGAGCCTTCGTCTGCAAAGCATACAAATCGGCTGTGAGGATCTTGTCGGCATCAAATAACTCGTGCATTTGCATCATCTGCTCGACGCGTTGTTTGATTTGAGCTTCATTTTCTTTCTCTTTTGAGGCTTGTTCTTTGCCTCCGTTGTTCGAGTTCTGGCAGGCCATTGCCATCACAGCCAGAAAAGCGATTGCTGCAAATAAGGTTTTCTTCATAGTTGTAGATATTTAAGTATTTATAAATCATTCAGTTGGAAGAGCCTTAAAGCCGTTACCCATGATTTCGCTGCTTTCAATCACGTTGACGAAAGCGTTCGGGTCGAGGAAACGAAGGTTAGCCTTAAGTTTGACCAAATCGGAACGGTTCAAGGTGACATAAATCATCTTACGTTCGGCACCTTGATAGAGGCCACTGCCCACGAATACTGTACCGCTGCGATCCAAATCCTTAAGGATAAAGGCACGCACCTCTTCAATCTTATCCGTGACGATGAAGGCTGTCTTATAACTCTTCACGCCTTCCACCACCAAGTCGATAATCTTACTTTCGATGAAGATAAGGATAATGGAATAGATGGGCAAACGGAAATCTTCAAAGGCAAGCAGCGTGGTGAGCGAGATGATGCTGTCGACAATCAGCACCAGCGTTCCGAGGCTGATTTTGGTGTATTTGTGGATAATCATGGAGATGATGTCGGAGCCACCCGAAGTAGCACCTGAGCGGAAAATCACGCCGATAGCCACACCATAGATGAGACCTGAAACGACAGTGTTCAAGAACATGTCGGGCATGAACCAACTCTGGGATCCGTCCTTGGCGATATAATAGAGGGCGGACTGTGTGTCGGCAGCCACTGCACCACCATGAATCACAGGCGCATAACCCCAAAATGTCTCAAGAATATAAGTAAATACAGGTATCAAAATCACCGAGATAATGGTCTTGACGCCAAATTTTGGGCCCAATATAATCGTACCGATAATCAACAGAGGAATGTCCATGCAGATGCCAGCCAATGAAATCTTCCATCCCCATAAGGCATTGAACACGTTGGCGAGACCGTAAACGCCTCCAGGCGCTAGGTGATAGGGATTCACGAACATCACATCGCCAACGGCGAACAGGGCCGAGCCTAGAACCAGATAGAAATAGGCCAAGATTTCTTGCTTCAATTTCTCGTTTTTCATGATATTGTATTTTGAAGCGGCAAAAGTAAGAAAAAACTATGTATCTTTGCCATAACAAAACATCAAAAAATGCGTAAAGCAACCCGTCTGCCATACGTATTCTTCTTTGTAATGCTTGCCTTTACGCTACAAGCGCAGGAGCCAGCAAGTCCTATCTTCGTCAACGAAGGTGAGACGGTGGTGTATCACATCAGCCGCGACCCCGGAGGACAGAAAGGCACCTTGTCAGACGCGTTGCAGAACGTACCTGGAGTGAAGGTTGACACCGAAGGTCACATCAGCCTACGTGGCGTCAGCGAGGTGGAGCTGTTTATCAACGGGAAACCTTCACATTTCGATGCAGAAAGCCAAAAGAACTATCTGCAACAAATCTCAGCTACCACCATCAATTGCATCGAGGTGATGACCAACCCTTCAGCTCGCTATTCTACCGCGACCGACACTGGCGTCATCAACATCATCACTAATGATGAAAATAGTTATGAACGGCACCTCAGCTTCGGCGTCCAATCGAACACCCATCCTGAATTCTCACCCTGGATTTCCTACATCTGGAGCAACAATAAATACTCCTTCACCGCCAACCTGAAAGGCACCTACTCCAATACCACGAAACACACCGACAGCTACAGTTACTCTTTCGTAGATCACGAAGAGACAAGGATTGACGACAAGGATACCGCCAACTACATCAAATCACAAAGCGACGACACAGCGCGCTATTATGGCATGGAGGTATTTCTCAAAGGCGAATACCATCCCGACGAACGCAATGATTTCATGTTGTTTTTCAACATCACGCCAAATTCAACGAAAAACACCTATCTCACTCACACTTTCAGGAAAGAGTATATCGACGACATTGGTGAATACGAGTATTCCATCTTCAAAGACGATTATCAGCACATGGCGTGGGGAGCCCTAGGCATGAGTTGGCATCATCGATTCGATGAAACTGGGCATAGCTTAGGTATACAAGCAAATTCTGATTTCGATTTCGGCAGCACCACAGCCAACGAAATACGCTCGTTCACAGACCACCTGCAACTCAACCGCAACATACGTCAAACCAATGATTTTATCGACATCGGGAGTGACATCAAGATTGAATACAACTACCCTTATAGTAAAAACGGGGCATTGTATGTCAGCCTCGCCAACGTCTTCAAGCCCGACAACAACATTGGCATCTACGACACCTTGGGCATCGACGGATATGTCACTGATGTGTTGCGCTCCGAGAATCGAAAGTTCAGCAGGGACCAGATGTCGGGTCTGATTATGTTCCAGCATCATTTTGGTCGTTTGACTGTCAAACCGGGTATAAGTTACGAGTCAAAATGGGCAAAGCTACGCTATTTCGACACGCCTGAATATGACACGCTGATGTATTTTGGTGACTGGTCACCCTCTTTACACCTCTCTTATCGTACTGATTCACAGCATAATTTCAGTCTGAGTTACACGCGTAAGACCAACTTCCCGTGGGTACGCTATTTCACCAGACGCATTTCGTACGAGGAGGAGTATTTTGAAACTGGCAACCCCAATCTCAAACCCACTTTAATAGATGCCTTTGAATTGTCTTGGTCCAAATATTGGGAACAACTCGGGTCCATCAATGTAAAAGGTTATTACAACAACGCCATCAACGCCATCAACCAAGTGGCTGACATAGCCTACAATGACCTTTGGGGGCGTTGGGTGAAATACAGTCAACCTGTCAACCTAAACAAGTATTACGAAGCTGGTGGTGAGTTCAACCTGACCTATCGTCCCAACGCCACTTTCAACGTCCGATTGGATGCCAATGTGTTTGACTCCTATATTGAGACCTTGTATGACAAAACCCAAGACAGCGTCATCGTCAGCGAGTTGTGGGCCTACAACATCCGTTTGAGCACCTGGGCGAAACTTTGGGACAAACTCGAAGTACACGCCACCGCCTATTACAATTCACCCACCCAAACCCTTTTTGCCACGAACCAAACCGCCTATGGCATCGATTTCGGCCTTCGTGCCAATTTCTTCAGCAACCGGCTTTCGGTGCTTGTAAATGCATACGACATCTTCAATTGGAACAAAGAGGACAACTATAACTATAATCCTTATTATATCTCGTATAGTTCGTACAAGGAGAATAGCCGATATGTCAGTTTGGAACTCATTTATAGGATTCACTAAGGCTTCTCTCCCTGTCAAAAAGGAAACAAATTTGCGCGATGCCGTGCCGACCAAAACAAATTCTTCCTATTTTTGCACCGTCAAAAAAGGTAAGTGTTTCTTGCCTCTAAGGGCCCGTAGTTTAATGGATAAAATAAAGGATTCCGGTTCCTTCGCTCTGGGTTCGATTCCCAGCGGGCTCACGAAATAATTTGGGCAGTCAAGATTAAATTGACGGCCCAAATTGTTTATTATTACTAACCCAACACATCAGAAAAAAAACCAATTTGGAATTTATTCGGATTCTTTCGGTTAGAAATACCAATCACTTCTCTTTATCTGTGATAATCACATCAATGGCTCCGACACCGAACTTGGCGATGCTGGCCATGCGGTTTTCGGTGTTCTTATAGTCTTTCAGCGCCTCGATGATGGCATTCTTCAACACGCCATTGCCCACGCCATGGATAAAGGTCACCTTGTTGTATTCAGCAGCGATGGCGCTATCGAGCATCTTCTTGAAGTAATCGGTCTGGATCTTGAACATGTCGTGGCTTGAAAGGCCAAGAATATTGTCGACCAACTCGCCGATGTGCAAATCCACAATAGCCTCACCTGGTGCCACTCTATGTTTGTCAATAGGCGATTCCTTCTTCACCAAATCCTTTGCAGGCGCCTGTGAGCCCACACCTTCCTTCAAAATCTTAGTAAAATCGCTGTCGCCATGCTTGAGGGCAATCAGTTCGGAGAGGCAGATCATCACCGACTTCTCTCCCAAAATGCCAGAAGGTAGGTAGCTGCCTTCCTTGTAGAAGCGTCCCGGACGCAACGAGAACGGTGCATTCAGCGGAAGCAACACACAATCGGATGTTTCGGCGGTCAAAATGGCTTGCACTACACCGTTGAGCCAATACTCGAGGTCATCGCGCGAGATAGTCTCAATGACGATTTTCTCATATTTGTCGACTTGGCCGAAGTCCACATTGGCAAACTTGTCCTCTTCCTTGATGGTGAAAGTGTAAAGCATCTCGTAAGGCGTGTGGTTGACCAATACCACATCGAGCGGACCCGTGAGGAGCCACTGCTGTTCATGAGGCACAAAAGCCATATAGACGCCTTCCTTCTCCGCCTCTTTAGCAAAACGACGCAAACCACCCTTTCGGGCCTCCTCGGCTTGTTGTTGTTTCAGCAATTCCTGACCTTGGACCTCTTTCTGCACCTTGTCGACCGTCTGTTGCTGCTTACTCGGGGTGGGCATGGAGCGGTAGTCGAGCACCAAATCCGTAATCAAAGTGGGGATTTCGAAACCATCTTCCACTTCGACCATCACCATGCGAGAGTCGATGATTTTCGTGATTTTACCCCCACCCACGGTGCTGAGGAAGTTCACTTTGTCGCCAATCTTAAATTCTGCCATAGTTTTTCGATTTAAGGCGGCAAAATTACACAAATTTGGCAGATTTTTTGTACTTTCGCGTCCAGAAAAACTTCGGAAATGAAGACAAGAATACTAGTTATATTGTTGGCCGTGTTGGCGGCGGCCTGTACAAAACGTAATGATCAGGCCGAAATTGACCTTAGCGTCAACTATGAAATCAACGGAAAAGCATTGGTCACCGATACGTTATGCTATGAAAACGAGGCAGGAAATCCTTTCCTCATCACCGAGATACAATGGTTCCTCTCTGACATCAAAATGCAAAACGAGACTGGTGAATGGTATTTGCTCCGTCAGCGTAGCATGTCCGACACCTTGGATGCTAGCCGCATCTTCTACATCGACACCGACCTCCCCGAAAGCCAGACGTTACACGGAACGAAAATACCCGCCGATCACTACACCGCACTCCGCTTTACTTTTGGGTTGGATGAATACGACAATTATACAGGTCTCTTCAGTGACCCGCCCGAGTCGGAGATGTTTTGGCCCGACATGCTGGGAGGGGGCTACCACTACATGAAGCTCAACGGGAAATACCGTAACCCCAACGGCCGAATTGCACCTTTGGCCATTCATCTCGGCATCGGGCAGAACGAGGATTGCACCGAGTTCTACCAAAACTACTTCATCGTGGAGCTGCCTATCGACTTCGATGTCAATGCCAACGCCGAAAACCGACTCGACTTGACGATGGTCATCGACAATTGGTTCCGTAATCCTCACACCATCGACTTCAACGAATTTGGAAGCCATATCATGCAAAACCAGACCGCCCAACGCTTGCTCAACGGAAACGGGAAGGACGTGTTTAGAATCGGAAAACCTGCTGAAAATGAAAACAATATAAAGATGAAAAAAGAAGCAAGACTAGTGGAAAAGTTCAACGAGGTGATGCATTATGCCACCCCAAAGCCCCATTTTTGGACTTGGGAGAACGTCAGACAAACCTTTGAGCAAATCAAGGAAAGCGACAAAAATCGGTCATGATGCGTTTGTTTTGGATAGTACCCCTGATGCTGTTCGGCCTGCTTTCGTGCCATCCCGAACACAACGCTCATGTACCAACTGCGTACGACCTTGAGCAGCCCTCCTATTTCCCCACGAAAAACAACATCCCAGCCGACAATCCCATGACCGAGGAAGGTGTGGCATTGGGCAAGAAACTCTTTTACGACGCCAGGCTTTCAGGTCGCGACGGCACGGATGGCATACGTAGCTGTTCCTCTTGCCATCATCAGGAGCATAACTTCGAATATGGCTCAGCCACCAACACGCATCATGCCATGCTGCCCTTGATTAACCTGGCATGGAATCGCACGGGTTTGGGTTGGAATGGTGGTGTGGCCACCTTGGAGGACATGGTCTTGGCAGCGGTCACGAGCCCGGTAGAGATCAATGCAGACACCAACCAAGTGGTCAAGTACTTGCAAAAGACCGACGACTATCCAATACTATTTGAGAATGCCTTTGGCAGCCCTGAAATCACCTTTGTCAACATAGAGAAAGCCATCGCGCAGTTTGTGCGGAGCTTGGTCTCTGCTGACAGTAAATTCGACCGTTATCTGCTTGGTGAAGAAGAGCTTACTGAAGACGAGATGGCGGGCTATGAGCTGTTTTGCACCGAAGAGGGTGCCGACTGTTTCCACTGCCATGGTGGTGGTGGACTTGCTTTAATGACCACCAACCTGTTCTATAACAACGGTTTGGACGACGCGTTCAACGACCCCGAAGACCGTGCTGCCGTCACGGGAAGCCATTGGGACCGCGGCGCCTACAAAGCCCCTACCCTACGCAATATCGCCGTCTCGGCACCTTACATGCACGACGGACGATTCACCACCTTGGATGAGGTTATCGACTTCTATAGCGAGGGCGTGAAAGACTCCGAGAACATCAACCCGCTGATGCACCATGTGATGGACGGTGGCGTGCGGCTCACCGACTTGGAGAAGGCACAGTTGAAGGCGTTTCTCTATACATTAACGGACGAGCATTTTCTGAACAACCCTGATCATTCAGAGCCATGACCTATCCATGGGGTGACAATCGGCGTTTCAACAGCTACAGCAACTACTTCACAAAGCAGTTCGGCGGGCGTGTGCAGAAAATCAGCATTGATGCAGGCTTCAGTTGTCCCAATCGTGATGGGAAAATCAGTACGGGAGGCTGTACCTTTTGCAGCAACGAGGCCTTCAACCCATCGTATTGTCGACCGGAGAAGAGTATTAAGCAGCAGATTGAGGAAGGCATAGAGTTCCACCAACGGCGTTACCGTCGGGCAAATAAGTATTTGGCTTATTTCCAGCCGTTTTCGAATACTTACAAGCCACTGGAGGAATTGAAGAGGATTTATGAACAGGCTTTGGAACCCATAGATTCCATCTCCACACATCCCTGCACACGGAATGACATGGACTCCAAAGCCTTAGAAACACCCAGAATCATTGGCATTGTTATCGGCACAAGGCCTGATTTGGTTGACGAAGCTCTTTTGCAATACCTCAACGAGATACAGAAAACGCACTATGTTATGCTGGAATACGGTGTGGAAAGTGTTTATGACGAAACCTTGAAACGGGTCAACCGAGGCCATGACTTTGCCACGGCGGAACGCGCCATCCGCATGACTGTAGAACATAGCATCCCCTGTGGAGCACATTTCATCTTCGGTCTGCCTGGCGAAAGCAAAACAATGATGCTTGACGCCACCGACATCATTTCACAACTGCCTCTTACCACGGTCAAGTTCCACCAACTGCAAATCTTCAAAGGCACCACAATGGCCGAGGAATACCTTGAGCATCCAGAACATTTCCATCTCTTTGACTTAGAGGAATATATCGATTTCGTTATCGACTTTGCCGAGCGCCTTAATCCCGACATCGTCATTGAGCGTTTTGCGGGCGAGGTGCCGCCCCGTTATCTTGTCTCTGAGCCATGGATGAAACTGCGGTATGATGAGGTTTTGAGCCTAATTGAGAAACGAATGGAGGAACGAGGGACTTGGCAAGGACGGAATTATCATCCATAAAGAATCGCCGGCTTTTTTAGTACTCCTTTTAAAACAAGAAGAAAAATCCTTAATTTTGCGGCATATCAAATTGAATATGCTTACACTCTCACAATTAGAACAACACCTTTCAAAAGCCGCGTGGATCCTCAAAGGGCCTGTGGATGCGGCTGATTTTAAGGTGTATATCTTCCCCCTGCTGTTTTTCAAGCGAATTTCCGATGTGTATGACGAAGAGTATAACGAAGCCTTGTCGGAAAGCACAAGAAGAACAATTTTGACGGAATATAATGAATGAACCACACATAGATAAAACCCACTGGAATATGGACAAGCAACAGCAGATACTTATCGAACGCAAGCAATACATGCAGCAGCTCCGTGACTTAAAAGATCAAAACATCATTAAAGTCATTTCCGGAGTAAGGCGGTGCGGCAAATCGACATTGCTGTTGATGTTTGCCGATGAATTGATTCGTGGTGGCGTTCAAGAGGAACAGATCCAAATCCTCAATTTTGAAGACTTGGATACGCTGTCCATTGGGGATATCTACCAGATACACACTTACATCAAGGATCGTCTGGTTGCTGACAAACCCAATTACATCTTCTTAGATGAAATCCAAAACATCAAGGACTTTCAACGTCTTGTCGATAGCCTCTATATCAAACCCAATGTGGATGTTTACATCACTGGTTCCAATGCGTATCTGCTTTCGGGTGAATTAGCAACTCTGCTCACAGGTCGTTACGTGGAAATCAACCTTCTACCATTGCAATTCTCTGAATACCATAATTTTATCTTATCAAAATCGCCAAACTTATCAAAAATGGAAACTTTGGCGAATTTTCTGCAATTCGGAGGCATCCCCGAATACCACAAGCAGTTGATGGTTAGCGAAAAGCAGGCCGACCTCCTTGCTGATAGCATATTGAAAACTATTGTTGAGAAAGACATTTTCCAACGGCTGAACATCACCAATAAACATGACTTCAACAAAATCCTCGACTTTATCCTCGATTCTGTTGGATCGTATGTGTCTCCACGTTCTATATCCGACACATTGAGGTCACACGGTACGGTTGTGGACAAGCAGACCGTTGCCAAATATTTGGATGCACTTTGCGAAGCTTATTTGATATACAAGGTACCGCGTTTTGAGATAAAGGGAAAGGGATTGTTGCAAACACTGAACAAATATTATGTTGTCGATCCAATCTTTGCCAAGGTTCGACTGAAAAAAGCGATGTTGAAGGACCGTTCTCATTGGTTGGAGAATATGGTATATCTGGAATTGGTCAGACGAAACAAGGAAGTATTCATTGGCAAAAGAGACAACCTTGAAGTGGACTTTGTAGTGGTTGACCACGAAGATTACACATCCTACTATCAAGTTGCCTGGACAACCGAGGATTCCGACACTTTGGAAAGAGAACTGGCCTCGTTAAAAGCCATCAAGGACTCAACGCCTAAATACCTGTTGACAACCGATGTGGATTTCAATCCCGTTTATGATGGCATCCGCAAATTGAATGTCATAGATTGGATGCTACAAAATAATTAGAAGCAATGGACGAACTACACGTAACAAATTATGATGCAGGAAGCAATTAAAACATATATCGCGGAACTGAACAAGCTATACGCCACAGGCGTTGCCCGCGAGCACGCCTATCGCGTGCCACTCCAGAATCTGATGACCGCGTTGCTGCCGAAGGGCTATACCATCGTCAACGAGCCGGCAAGGATTGCTTGCGGAGCTCCCGACTACATCATCCTACACGGCGACGTGCCGATGGCCTTCCTGGAGGCCAAAGACCTCGATGACCGCGACCTCGACGGCAACCGTGAACATCGCGAACAGTTTGAACGTTATAAGAACTCGCTCAACAGCATCGTCTTCACTGACTATCTCGACTTCCACCTCTATATCGGTGGAGAGTTTCAAGATGCCGTACGCCTAGCCGAGATTCGTGGCAACAAGATTGTGGCGAACGAAGCCAACGAGGAACACTTCCTCCAGATGGTTTCACGACTGGTTAACTCGAAACCGCAGAAAATCACCTCTCCCGTGAAGCTGGCCAAAGTGATGGCAAGCAAAGCGCGGATGTTGGCGCAAGTGATTGAGAAAGCCTTGGACAACGGCCTCGATGGCACCACCGAGTTGGCACAGCAGATGAAGGTGTTCAAAGAACTTCTCATCCACGACCTCAACAACAAGACGTTTGCCGACATCTACGCCCAAACCATCGCTTATGGTTTGTTCTCAGCAAGGCTGAACGACCCATCTCCTGAAGATTTTTCGCGCATGGAAGCCAACACGCTCATCCCAAAGAGCAACCCCTTCTTGCGGAAGATTTTCAACGACATTGCGGGCTTCAACATCGACAGCCGCATTGAGTGGATCGTTGACGACCTCGTGGAGGCATTCCGTGTGACCGACATGGACACGGTAATGAAAGACTTCGGCGAGGCCACCAAGCGCAACGACCCAATGATGCACTTCTACGAGGACTTCCTAGGCCAGTACGACCCGCAAACCAAGGCCCAGCGCGGCGTTTACTACACTCCGCAACCTGTGGTTGATTTCATCGTGCGCGCCGTGGACGACATTCTGAAACGTGACTTCAACCTGCCGATGGGTCTGGCTGACAATTCGATGATTGACCATGAAGTTGTGAACGACCAGTATTCCGGCAAGAAGGGTGAGAGCAAAACTTTGAAAAAACGAATGCATCGGGTGCAGATTCTCGACCCAGCCACGGGCACAGGCACCTTCCTTGCCACCGTCATCCGTCAAATCCATGCCAACATGGAAGGACAATGGGGCGCTTGGGGCAGCTATGTGGAGCAGCATCTGTTACCCAGATTGAACGGCTTCGAACTGATGATGGCATCCTACACCATTGCCCACCTCAAGCTTAACATGGTACTTCGCGAGACGGGCTTTACTCAACAAAGCGATAAACGTCTTCGTGTTTACCTTACCAATAGCCTCGAAGATCACAACGTCGATACAGGCACTCTCTTTTCAGCGGCCATTAGTCAAGAGAGTAACGAAGCAAGCCACATCAAACGTGACTGCCCAGTAATGGTGATGATTGGCAATCCACCATATAGTGTGAGCAGTTCAAACAATAGTGATTATATCCTACGTCTCCTTAATGACTACAAAAAGAATCTTAACGAGCGCAATATCCAACCTTTGTCGGACGACTACATTAAGTTTATCCGGCTTGGGCAGGAGTATATCAGCAAAACTGGTGAAGGAATATTGGCATTTATCTGCAATAACAGCTTCATTGACGGCATCATCCACAGGCAAATGCGTAAGGAATTGATGGAAAGATTCGATGAGATTTACATTCTCGACTTGCACGGCAACAGCCGCAAAAAAGAGACCGCTCTTGATGGCTCTAAAGATGAGAATGTGTTTGACATCATGCCAGGAGTTAGCATTAACATTCTTGTGAAGAAACCTCATAAGACTAGCGGTTGCAAAGTTTTCCATTATGATTTAACAGGTATTCGAAACAAGAAATACGAGTTTCTTGATACACGAAGAATTGCTGATGTTGAATGGTTAGAAATAACTCCTAAAGAACCTCAGTATTTCTTTGTGCCAAAAGACTTTTCACAACTTGTGAATTACGAAAAAGGCTTCAAAATTGACGAGTTAATGGGCATTAAAACGGTAGGAGTGGCCACATATGACGATGGTAACCTTGTCTCATACGAAAGATTTGAAACGCAAACTAATTATATGTATCTATATAGGCCATTTGACTTCCGTTGGATTGATTATAATCTAAACAAGGTCGCAAGACATAGGTTCAATGTTATGTGCCATTTTGTGGGAAAAGACAACATAGGACTTGTTTGTATTAGAAATAATCGAGATGATGCTGAAACCTATTTTGTTACCACCATCCTTGCAGACAAAACAGTCATTTCGCCGAAAGACAATGCCAGTATATATCCTCTATACCTCTACAACGAAGACGGATCAGTTCGTGTGCCAAATCTTGACAAAGAGATTTGCAGCAAGATAAAAGCAGCTGTAGGCGAAGAAATATCGCCCGAGGATTTGTTTGACTACATCTATGCCGTACTGCACTCGCCGAGTTATCGCGCCAAATACAAAGAGTTTCTGAAAATTGACTACCCTCGCATCCCTTATCCAGAGTCGGCAGAAAAGTATCACCGTTTAGCATCTATCGGCGGTCAACTCCGCAAACTTCATCTGATGGAGGATGTACCGCCAACCAAGCACGCGCAGTTCAACAATCCTGGCAGCAACATGGTTGACAAGCCCGAATACAAAGGCGGCAGCGTGTGGATAAACAAAGAGCAGTGTTTTGAGGATGTTCCAGAAACGACTTGGAACTTCTTCATTGGGGGCTACCAGCCTGCCCAAAAATGGCTCAAAGACCGCAAAGGTCGCACCCTCACCTTTGATGACATTGCGCATTACCGCAAAATCATCACCGTCTTGCTTGAAACGGATAAGTTAATGAAGGAGATTGACGAAAAAGAACACAAAAAAGCATAACCTAACATCCAACAATGAGACACAATGTCCATCCAGAGTCCCGGCATTTATTCATTGGTACGGGCCGTTTTCTGCTTGGAAACTTGTGTAATAATCGTTTTAGCTTGGTGTAGAATATTTACCTATTTCTTTCTCAAAGCGCTCTTGTTGTCTCGAGAAAAAACACTAATATTGCAAGTTGAATTACTATAATAATCATTCCTGCGAGAAAATGAAGAAAACCATCGAATGGATCAGCCTCGATTGCACCTATGCCGACAAGCAAACCCCATTGCACAGCGATGCGGAAATCAAGATCGACAAACTCGGCTATGTCTTCCGCCACGGTGTGAAGACTCAAAACTTTGGGGATGCCACCATCAAATGCAACCAGAAGCCCCTTCGCGTGAAGATTCGGAACATTTGCGGGGATGAGACCATTTATGGATTATGCTTAATTTCACGCAATTATAGAGTTTTTTGATATATAGTTTTCTTTCCATGGGAGATAAAAATCAAAATAGTTTAATGAAGAAATGAAAAATGAAAACAATTAATTATGGAATATGTACATGTAAAGTATATTGACTCGTCTGGAAAAGAAAGTTATGAGAGCATTCAAAGGGCCTCTATTAAATGCCCATTCTGTGGGGTTCAGATGATCCCCGAATTCTACTTCTTATGTGAAAATAACGAACGAGGTCTCAGTGTATTCTGCCAATGCACAAATCCGAAGTGCAATCATGCTTTTATTAGTGAATATAAATATTGGAAAGACACATATATATTTGACAAAATTGCTCCAAATGCAGCAATGGAAAGAAAGCAATTCAGTGATATAATCAATAGCATATCGCCTTCTTTTTGTGAAATCTACAACCAGGCTTATGAAGCACAACAAATGAATCTGTCGCAGATTTGTGGCGTTGGTTATCGAAAAGCGTTGGAATTTTTAATCAAAGATTATATTATGTCCTCTATGGAAGACGAGAAAAAAGAAGGAATCAAGCAAAAGAATCTTGCCAAATGTATAAAAGAAGATATTTCAAGTCAGAATGTCAAAGCTGTTGCAGCTAGAGCAACCTGGCTTGGCAATGATGAGACTCATTATGTCCGTAAATGGGAGGACAAAGACATTCGAGATCTAATTGGAATCATTGATTTGACCATCCGTTGGATTGAATCAGAGATTGAGACCAAACGACTTCTTGAAGAAATGCCCGAACAATAAACAAGATGTAAGAAAAGATTTTTGCTTTCTAAAACTAACGGCTGAACTATCATGAAAATACGAACAGATTTTATCACAAACAGTAGCTCCGTGAGCTATATAATAACAATGGATGTTGAGATTGTAAAATGTTTCTTAGGTTCCTATGAAGGTACAACAAGCGACAAAACGAAAGGGCTTCTTCGTATGGCTGAAGCTTTGAAAGAATTTATGCTCGAAAACGGCACAGTCAATTACCTTCATGAACATGAAATCTATTCTTATTTAGTGAAATTCGCCGATGATGATGGAACATGTACGACAAAAGAAATATTGGAAGAGAATGGCGAGAATACGGATCCATTGAAAATGAACAAAGAGGAACTCTTTAATTACATCAAAGGAGAATATATTTACAAGAATAAACTAAGTGGTTTTTTAAACGGGTTTGGCGCAACACAAGTAGAACAATATTGATGTTAAAGAGAGCGATAGGAGATTATTATTTTGTGGCAGATTCATCCACTGGACTGACTATGCGTTGGGGAAAGACCTTGCAAGACAATCCAATCTTTGCCCCTGTGCCTGAATTGGCAGATATTTCCATTTCGAACCATTGTACTAAAGGTTGCTCTTTCTGCTATAGAAACAGCAGCCCCAATAATGAGTTTATGAGTGTCAAGGATTATTGTGAAGTGCTTGATGCCATGAACCATCCTTTATATGGCAATGTGTTCCAAGTTGCTCTTGGAGGTGGAGAGCCATTGGAACATCCAGATTTTCTTTCCATCATTGAAGAAACCTCGCATCGTAATATTGTCCCAAATTTCACGACAAATGGGATACATCTTAATTCGAAAATATGCGAAGCCATCAAAGGGAAAGTTGGCGCAGTTGCCCTGTCTGCAATTTCAGTGGATGAAATACAACCCGACAAAATTTCATTACTTGCCTCAGAAGGAATAAAAACCAACATTCATTATGTGCTTTCTTCTCAGAATATCGAAGAAGCAACAAGTGTTTTGAATGGCGAAATGAATTGCTGTTTTGAGGGAGTGAACGCAATCGTTTTTCTTACATACAAGCCAGCTGGTCGGGCAAAAAGCGATTTTATTGTAAAAAAAGGCGAACATCTTAGCGCATTCATCAAAGCCCTTGAAAGAAAGGATGTAAAAAGACCAAAAATAGGGTTTGATGCTTGTTTTGTTCCAACACTGCTTTGTAACACGAAGATCTCCCCTGAATTGATGGATACTTGTGAAGGTGGCTTTTTCTCGGTTTATGTGGATCACAACATGAACGTTTCTCCATGCTCATTTAGCGGCTCAAAAGATTGTTATAGTTTGAAAGAGCACAAGTTTTACGACATTTGGCTGAATAAGTTTGAAAGTTACCGCCATAACAACGAGAATAATTGTAAACATTCGGATTGTCCCGCTTACAAACAATGTAGAGGGTGCTGTCCTTATTATCCTGAAATAACGAATTGCTATGACTGTTAGAATAGATTGGAAGAAACTGGCTTCGTTTCCTGGTGATGAAAAGGAATCATTTGAGAAGTTTTGTTTTCACATCGCTTTCCATAAGTTTGGAGAACACGGTACAGTAAGCTATTTTTATAATACTCCTGGGTCGGAATTCTATATTGAGCTCAACAAACCGTTGGAATATGCAGGGAAACATTATTCCGAGGGTGATGTCATCGGGTGGCAAGCTAAATATTGGAAAGGAGCCAAAGACGATGAGAATTCTCCTTTGGATGCCGGTCATATTAAGGAGTTAGTAGAGGGTTTTGACAAAACTATCGATTATCGTGCTAATACAAAACTATGGATTGTATGCAGTCCTGGTTGTTTTGTCCAAACACAATGGGATAAACTTGTTCAAGTACTCCAATCAAAAAAAGAGGATTGCATGTTTGAATCATGGCACAAAGACATGTTTGAACAGTTTTATTTGGAAGATGTGGCTTGTTACAATGGAATTTTTCAGTATTACTTTGGCGCAAGTTATTTAGGAAAGGAGAAACTTGACAATATTTCAAAGGATACACTATCGATTCTGAATCAGAAATTTGATTCGGATTTACATGTGCCAACAGAGTTTGAACAATCATTATTGTCAATAGTTGATGATAGTATTGCGGGCAAGAAATTGGAAGAAACGATACAATCGTTATACAATCATTACATAGATGATCATAAAAAGCCCATTCTTGAAGAGTTTGTATGGGGATATAAATTGTTGCCACCTTCGTTTATAAAGAATTATACTGAAGATTGCAACTCCCGATATGAACTGATAAACAAATTGTTTGATTATATTTCCAAAGAAACGTCTCTATTACAATATGTTGATGAAATATACTTGCTTGTAACAGAATACATGGGCCAAAGGCAACCACGTATTGATGTTATGAACAAAGACCTACATGAGCTCTATCATACCCAAAAAGATGAGTACGGCGGTATCGGTTATTATTTGTCTGAATTGATTGAAAGGATTCATAGATTAGAAGATAGTATCACAGGTGGCACTGAGGAGAAACAAGATTGTTTGTGGGACATATTGTGTTGGTTAAACAGAAAAGATTTTTCAGTATTTGCAGAAGCAGGTTTTGGCAAGACCCATTTTGCTTGTTCTATCGCTAAAAACATGTTGAACAGGGACCTTCCTGTATTGTTTATGATGGGTTCTCAGTTCAGAAATTGCAATAGTTGTGAATCCAAATTGATTGAGGCTCTAGGGTTACCCAACAATACGACCATTGATGATGTTTTAGATGCACTTAGTTATGTTGGAGAGGTTTATGGTTGCAAGTTGCCCATTGTCATAGATGGGCTCAACGAATCAGCTCCTCACGAAGATAGGTGGAAAAATGAATTGCCACCTTTGAGAAGGAAAATCAGAGAACGACAACATTTGCTCCTAATTACCACATGTAGAGAAAAAGAAGAGTATATTGATGCCATATATGGTCATAAACATTATAAAGAAATTGAGAATCACATCCATTTAAATGGTATTGCAGAGAAAGATTTAGACATTGCAACTGAACGTTACTTCAAGAAATACGATATTCTACCAACAAACATCATAGATAATAGTATCTTTCATAATCCATTACTATTAAAAATCTTTTGTGTCACCAATAAGGGCAGGCATGATTTTGAATTGAATGAATACTCACTCGCATCATGTATGAAAGATTATAGTGAACAATTGTTGGATGTGATAGCTACAGATAATGGAAAGAAAAATAGAATAAAAAGACATGCAATAGAAGGTAATCTTAACAAGATTGCTCAATTAATTTGGGAAAGAAATAATCGACAACTGAATTACTACAGCGATTTTGCTCCTTTGTTTGGGGAAGATACAGAGAAGTTTTTGGACGAAGGAATGTGTTTCCTGTTAGATCGAGTTGGGAATGAAGAACAGATACAATTCTCTTATGATATGGTGGCAGGCTATCACATTGCAAAATCTATATTAGACCAATGTGATAACGAAACAGTTTTTTGCCAATACATAAACAAGTATTATGAAAGATTTTTTGGCGCAACTCGTCATACTTTAGCAGAAGACGCAACAAAAAGTTTGTTTTATCTAATTCCAATTAAATACGGAAAAGAATGGTTTGAGTTGATGCCAAATGAAGATGTGTTTATTTCTGCTATAGATCATTTGGACACTATTATTACTTCTGAATCCAGCAGAGAGTCTTTCTTTGACCATTTAATAAAGCAGGACCAAGCTACTGTCAAAAGCAAAATAACAGATTGTTTGTTTAATAGGATAAACAATCAGAATAATCTTTCATACTTCTCTTTGTTTGTGCCGTTTTTTATGGGGATGAAGACAAAGGAACTTGATAAGTATTGGAATGGTAATTTTGCTGGATACGAGATTCTTGACCATGTGCTTTCTTTGATTCATGATAGCTGTTGGGCAAATAGATTTGAATACAAAGACAAACTAGTACTAGCGGCTTTACTATGTGGCATCACAAATGTTGACTATAGAAGCAAATTTCAATTTGAACTTCTAAGATTGGCGGAATTAGATACTAAAAAAAGCTTGATAGCCTTTGAATCTCTTATTTCAATAAAAGACCCTCTTGTCTTTGAATCAGTTGTTTCTGTAATAACTGGAATAGGATTGAGGACAAGTGAAGTTCTTGTGCTAAATCATTGTATTAGTATCCTTGAAAAAGTGCTTCAAAACTATACTTCAAATCACATTGTATTATTGGATGATTTAGAAACTCTTTATTGTTACGGAGAAGTTGTTTATGGCGAGAAATATGCAAGAGAAAAACTATACAAAAATTACGATGAAACATGGCCGAAAGAAGATTATGGAGAGGTCTCTCTCTTCGACATATATGACTACGACTTTGAAAAGTATAACATTCGACCTTTGTATGAAGGCTCATATAAGCACAAGTCTTCTTTCAGCGAAAAAGACGTCTTTGGAATGCTTTGGAAAAGAATGATTGACCTAGGATATGATTCTGATTTTTATGCTGATATTCAAAAAAAGGAGAACAACAACAATAAATACAGCAGTAGCCGAAGATATACTTATGCTCATAAATATGGACGACACGCATTGATGGAACTTTATGGATGGATGATGATGCATTCATACATTGACAATGAATTTAAAGGAACTTTCAGGTCTTATATTATTGATATCGACCCTTCTCAGCCAAAAGTTTTTCCAATGAGGAACTTTGTTTGTACTAGTTTTATGCCTCGTGATTTGTCTGAATTACCATCATGGATTAAATCGAGTGGTATTGGATTCATGGAACAGCGTCTTCAAACTGCATTGCCACGAACTAATAAAGAGTGGATAATGATGAGAGGTTCTTTTATGCAAAAGATAGAAACTCGATTTGTCCATTTATACATGTCAACAACAAGTGCATTAGTCCCTGCTGATTGGGAACAGAACACAGACTTGGATTTAGAATGGCATGATTCTTTTGAATATGATCATGCGTTTATGGGAGAATTAGGATGGAGGTTGCTAGAGTTTACAGAAGCGTATGATGACGAGAACACATTCCCTCGTTTACTGATTAAGTACAATTTTTCAAATTGGGATTCTGGTCGTTTTCAATATCAAAGTTTCTATTGCCTAAACACAGTAATCACCCAAAAACTTGGACTGTTGTTTGACGTTAAAACACTATCTTATTATATAAAGAATGAAAAAGTCTCCGAGTATTTTGTCTGTGATTCTGGTTTCTTCTTTTACCTGAGAAAAGATATTGTTGACAGAATCCTTGAATCATATAATGCAAAATTGTATTATCAAATCAATGAAAGCCGAATAATAATAGATTCAAAAGTACCAAAAGACGCACCAGAGATAACACAGAACTACAAGAATAACAGAATAAGCCTATTTTATACTTTAGAAAACGGAATTCAATCTTTTTAAGTGACTCGTTGAAAATACTTGCTTTACATAACTCAATCCTTCAAGCGCCCAATCGACATCACGCTAAAACCATCATTTCTCTGACAATTTGAAAATTACTATAGCTATTTATTTTTGTTTGGAAACTTGGCAAAAAAAGTGTGCTCCATAATAGAGCACACTTTTCAATTATTCAAAACAATGATTACTCAGCAACCTCCTTCGCCTTCGCCCTGAAGTTCACCAGGTCTTCCTCGATGAAGTTCTTCACATAGACGCTCTTGCCGATGACGTCTTCCTCGGCGGCGTGGACGTAGACGTTGGCCGACTGGGTAAAGAGATGCGGAGCGTGGGTGGCATCGTCAAGGATAAGGAGCGACATCATGATATCGCCAGTCATGTCGTAGAGACGACGGGCCAAGAAGTCCTGAACCTCCTGGTTGTTGGCACCCTTCACGTAGTTGATGCTCTGTTCGTAGAGTTCCACAAGCGTACGCACCGTGTTCTGCAAGGGCTTCAAGTCCTCGGAGACCTCGTTTTCGAGCATTTCCTTCATGATGGTGAGGTAAGTGCCGTTGGTGATGTAACGGATGGCGGCCACCACCTGCAGCTGCGTCGTGCCTTCGTAGATGGAGAAGATACGCGCGTCGCGGTAGAGGCGCTGGCACTTGTACTCCATAATGAAGCCCGAGCCACCGTGAATGCTGATGGCATCGTAGGCGTTCTGGTTGGCATACTCGGAGTTCATGCCCTTGGCCAAAGGCGTGAAGGCGTCGGCAAGGCGCGAATACTTCTTGCACTCGGCGCGTTCCTCGGGCGTCAGCGGACGCTCGCGCTGGATGTCCTCAAGGCACTTGTAGATGTCGACATAACGGGCAGTCATGTATAGCAGTGAACGACCTGCGTCGATCTTGGCCTTCATGCGCGAAAGCATGTCATAGACAGCCGGAAATTCGATGATTCTCTTATGGAACTGCTGACGCTCGCTGGCATACTTCAAAGCCTCGTTGTAAGCCTCTTGACCCAGACCCACCGACTGTGCGGCAATACCGAGACGGGCACTGTTCATCAGGGCCATGACATACTTGATAAGGCCGAGACGGGTCTCACCGCAAAGCTCAGCCTTGGCATTCTTGTAAGTCAACTCACATGTGGGTGAACCGTGGATACCGAGCTTATGCTCGATATGACGCACGTTGACGCCGCCCTGACGCTTGTCGTAAATGAACATCGACAGGCCACGGCCATCCTTGGTGCCTTCCTCGGAACGAGCCAGCACCAAGTGGATGTTGGAGTCGCCATTGGTGATGAAACGCTTCACACCGTTGAGCAGATAGCAGCCGTCCTTTTCGCTATAAGTGGCTTTCAGCATGACGCTCTGCAGGTCGGAACCGGCATCGGGCTCGGTGAGGTCCATCGACATGGTCTCACCAGCGCAAACGCGCGGGATGTATTTCTTGCGTTGCTCCTCGTTACCGAATTCATATAAGGTGTCGATGCATGACTGCAGCGACCAGATGTTCTGGAAACCGGCATCGGCGGAGGCGACCATCTCGCTCAGCATGGAGAAGACGGTGATAGGCAGATTCAAGCCACCATAACGGCGCGGCATGGAAACGCCCCAAAGGCCACCCTTGGTGCAGGCATCAAGATTCTCAACGGTCTTGGAAGCATAGATCATACGGCCATTCTCCAAATGCGGGCCTTCGAGGTCGACGCTCTCGGAGTTGGGTTCGATGATGTTGGCGGTGATGTCGCCCGTGATGTCGAGCACGCGGCGGTAGTTCTCCATCGCGTCTTCGTAGTCGACGGGAGCATCTTCATAGGTGTCCTTATCAGCGAAATTGCGTTCCTTCAGCTCGACGATGCGCTTCATCAGCGGGTGGTCGAGGTAGAATTGCAGGTTCGGGTTGTCGTTATAATAATTTGCCATTTTGTTCTATTTTTATTGTATATGCCTGGTAGAGACGCGATTAATCGCGTCTCTACAAACACCACAATTATTTCGAATTCTGTTTGTAATATTTGATCAATTTGGGAACAACCTCCTCGACGGTACCGACGATGACATAATCCGCAATCTTATTAATTGGTGCATCGGGGTCGCTGTTCACCGAGATGATAATCTTGGAGTCCTGCATACCGGCGATGTGCTGGATTTGACCACTGATGCCACAGGCGATATACACCTTGGGATGTACGGTGACACCCGTCTGGCCGATCTGGCGGTCAGTGTCGCAGAAGCCCGCATCGACGGCGGCACGCGAGGCACCAACTTCGCCGTGGAGCACCTTGGCGAGTTCAAACAGCATGTCGAAGCCTTCCTTCGAGCCCATGCCGTAACCACCAGCCACCACGATGGGTGAGCCTTTCAGGTTGTGCTTGGCGGCCTCCACGTGGTGATCGAGGACCTTCACGACATAGGCCTCGGGCGAGACATACTTGCTCACCTCGGGATAGACCACTTCGTTCTTGGCTTTACCTTCATAGATGGCTTTCTGCATCACGCCCGAGCGGACGGTAGCCATCTGCGGACGGTGTTCGGGGTTGACGATGGTCGCCACGATGTTACCACCGAAGGCTGGACGAATCTGATAGAGTAAGTTATCGTAGTGCTTCTTCGTCTTGATATCATCGAAGTCACCGATTTCGAGTTGGGTGCAGTCGGCGGTGAGGCCGCTGGTTAGGGAGGAGCTGACGCGTGGTCCGAGGTCGCGACCGATGACGGTGGCGCCCATCAGGCAGATCTGCGGTTGTTCCTCCTTGAAGAGGTTGACGAGGATATCGGTGTGGGGTGCAGAGGTGTAGGGGAACAAGCCCTCGCCGTCGAAAGCAAACAGCTTATCCACGCCGTAAGGCAGGATTTGGTCTTCCACCTTGCCTTTGATGCCCGTGCCAGCCACGACGGCATGCAGTTCCACGCCCAGCTGGTCGGCCAGTTTACGCCCTTTGGTAAGCAACTCCTGGGAGACTTCGGCCACTTGTATGCCTTCGGTCTCGATATATACAAATACGTTGTTCATTATCCGATAATCTTTTCGTCCAACAATTCTTTGATCAATCCTTCCACATCGGCATCGCTGGCGGTGAGGGTTTTGCTCTCCTTGGCCTGGAAGACGATGTTCTGCACGGTTTTCACCTTGGTGGGACTACCTGAGAGGCCACACTGGTTGGGGTCGCCATCCACGTCGGCTACGCTCCACTGGTTGAGTGTCAAATATGGACGTGTCTTGCTTAATTCCGCATTCCGCATTCCACATTCAGAATTAGCATCCACTTCCAATGGACACATAGCATATTTATACTTCATCACCAACTTTGCGTTGCACGGACGGCAGGGCGCCGCGCTACCGTTGACGGTAATCACGCAGGGCAGCGGCACTTCCACGGTCTCCACGCCACCGTCGATATGACGGCGGATGGTGGCGATGTTGTTTTCGATCTTGAGGATTTCCTCGGCGTATGTCACTTGGTTGAGACCCAGTTTCTGTGCCACTTGGGGACCCACCTGGGCGGTGTCGCCGTCGATGGCTTGACGGCCTCCGATGACGATGTCGACATCGCCGATCTTCTTGATGGCGGTGGCGAGGGCATACGAAGTGGCGAGGGTGTCGGCGCCTGCGAAGAGGCGGTCGGTGAGCAGCCAGCCCGTGTCGGCTCCACGG
>CACXIM010000017.1 GCA_902767725.1 uncultured Bacteroidia bacterium
AAAGTAGTTCGCCGCCCACCCTAAACGGAGAGCCCGTCAGCGGATGCTGGCGGGCTTTGCTGTTTACGGGCCCCACACGGCCCCGTGTGGGGACAATGGAATGCCGTGTCTTCGACACGGGCGCTGATGCACTTTTATGTGATCGCTTTGCTTGCCTATTACTCTTTTTCCTATCTTTGCATTCCATTTCAATTGTCATGAAAGAGTTGCTGATCCGTACGGTCTCTGGCTTGCTGATGGGTGTCGTGCTCCTCACTTGTGTGTTTGTGTCACCTTGGTCGTGGGCCGCTCTGCTACTATTCATCATCGTCGTCGGCACCTTCGAGATGTCACGACTTCTCAAAATGAATTCCATTACAGGCATTATCATCGGAGAGGCGCTTTCCATTAGCTTCTTTGCCTTACCCGCCTTGGTGGCACTACATGTCATCGAGCCTCAATGGCTCATTCTGGAAATGCTTATCGCAATGATGCCTTTCCTGTACGCCCTGTTCTCTGTAAAACATGATGCCAAACCGATATTCACCTACCTTTTTGCTTCGCTCACTTTCCTGAGCCTGCCTTCTGCCTTGATGCTTTTCATGTATCGCGAAGACCTTTTTGACACTTTGGCCGGACCAAGGCTCATCTTCCTGGTGTTCTGCCTCCTTTGGGTCAATGACATCTTTGCTTATTTGACTGGCAAACTCCTCGGTAAGCATAAGCTGTTCCCCCGCATTTCTCCTGGAAAGACCATAGAAGGCAGCATCGGAGGATTGGTGTTCACCATGGCTTCGCTTATCGTCTTCTGCCATTATTCCCAATGGTTTCCCATCACCCATGCCATCGGCTTGGCCGCCATCGCTGTCGTTTTCGGCACTTTGGGCGACTTGTGCGAGTCGATGCTCAAACGTCAGGCGGGAGTGAAGGATTCGGGCAAATTGATACCGGGCCATGGCGGAATTTTGGACCGTTTCGACTCCATCATGTTCAGCGTACCGTTTATTTTCGTTTATTTGCTGCTGCTATGAAGATCCATAAAAGGTTACACGAAGAAGGGACGGTCGCCATCCTCATCACCCTTGCCGTCATTGCGGTAACGGTTTTTCTGGTCAATTGGTTTTGGCCTTCGCAAACGGTATGGCATTACCTTCTGTATGCTTTTGAACTTGTTGTTTTGGTTTTGACTGTGCGATTCTTCCGCGTCCCGATATGGCGGAAGACTACGATGGCGGAAAATTCCGTGCTGTCTCCAGCCGACGGTGTGGTGGCGGCCAACGAGGAGGTGCTGGAAGACGAGTATTTTCATGACAAGCGCCGTCAGATTTCCATCTTCATGTCGATTTATGATGTCCACATCAATTTCTTTCCCTTCGATGGTACGGTGACCTATTACAAATATCATCCCGGCAAGTTCCTTTTAGCGTTTAACCCCAAGTCGTCGACGGATAATGAGCATAACACGATTATCCTTAAGGATACGAAAGGCCGTGAGATATTGGTGCGACAGATTGCCGGTTTTGTTGCACGCCGCATCGTCTGCGAATTGCAGCCTGGCGACGAAGCCGTAGTAGGTGAGGAGCTGGGCATGATTCGCTTCGGATCGCGTGTGGATGTCTTCCTTCCCTTGGATGCCGAAGTCAAAGTGAAAATCGGCGACAAGACGACAGGTAAGGAGACGGTCTTGGCCATACTGAAATAGTTTACCTATTCCAATTCCTTATATCCCAATCTCCCCATTTTTTCGACTTCCAGCGACGGTTGCCCAAACTCTTCCGTGACCTTGCCCAAAAGCAGATACACGCCATCGCCTTGGAAAGGCCATGCCTTCAGCACCTGCGGAAAATGTACCGTGTCGAAAGCCTCGCCTGTGACATCCACGAAAGTGCCTAACGCCATCGTGTCACCTTTGCAGGTGCGCACATATTTCACCGTGACCAGTTTGCCCAACATCCGATAGCTTTTGCCCACGAAATGCAGCATCTGCGATGCCATCAACTCACCACGGAAGCGGGTCTTCAGCAGGTCGAACCAGGTCATGGAAACGGGGAAACCGTAAAGTTCAATCTCGTCGTAGGCGTTATGCAAAGCACTGGTCGTAAAGTCGGGAAATTCGAAGTGTTGGTTTTCGAGTTTGAAAAGGGTGTCCACTTGTTCCTTTTTGCCTTCACTCTTGTTGAGATGTGCCTGCCACAATAATTCAGCTTTGGGCTTCTTTGTGAAGTTGAAGGCACCGCCTCGAATGAGCAGAACGAGTTGTTCCAAGGTGAACGGCACCCTTGAAACGAAATCCTCAAAGCTTTTGAAAGGCCCCCGTGCCTCGCGCTCCGCAAGAAAATGTTCCACGAAATGCTGCTCCAAGCCTTGCAGATGCACGAAACCCATGAAGATGGTTCTGCCGTTCAAGGTGGTGAGATAGTCACTGCGGTTGACGCAAGGCAGGTGTATCTTTGCCCCCATGCGCTTCGCCTCGTTGAAGTAGAACCAGGTTTGGTAGAAACCACCAAAGTTGTTGATGACGGCCACCTGAAACTCCAGTGGATAGTGGCTCTTCAAATAGAGGCTCTGATAACTCTCCACAGCGTAGGAAGCCGAGTGTGCCTTCGAGAAGGAATAACCCGAAAACGACTCGATCTGTCGCCAAAGTTCGCGCACCAAGGCATCGGGATAGCCCTTGGCCTTGCAGTTGTCGAAAAAGCGTTTCGTGACTTCCTCAAACTCCGACTTGTCGCGCATTTTGTGTCCCATCATGCGGCGCAGCACATCGGCCTCGGCCAGGTCCAGGCCCGCAAAATAATGTCCCACCTTGAGCACGTCTTCCTGATAGATCATCACGCCGTAGGTCTCGGCCAGCAGTTCTTTCAGTAGCGGATGCTTGTAATCCACCGTCTCGGGATGATGGAATCGGTTGATGTACTCGCGCATCATCCCCGACTTGGCCACGCCCGGCCGGATGATGGAGCTGGCCGCCACCAAGGTCTTGTAGTCGCCGCAACGCAGTTTTCGCAAGAGTCCACGCATGGCTGGGCTCTCGATGTAGAAACACCCGCAGGTCTCAGCTTTGAGCAATTGGCGACGAATCAGCTCGTCCTGCTTCAGCGCGTTGATTTGGTGGATGTCGATGTGGATGCCTCGGCTGTGTTCCACCATCTCCACTGCGTCGCGAATGTGGGCGATGCCACGCTGGCTGAGGATGTCCATCTTGTCCAGACCGAGTTTCTCTGCCGAATACATGTCGTATTGCGTGGTAGGGAAGCCCTTGGGCGGCAGATCGAGGGCGGCAAAGTTGGTGATGGGCTCTTCCGTAACCAACACGCCGCCGGCATGGATGGAACGTTGACGCGGGAAGTCGCGGAGGCGCTCAGCAAGAGCAAGGATATGGCGCCCCAGCTCACTCTGTCGGGCGAAGGCCTCGGGGTTGCGTTCCATCTGGTCGATATCGCCTTTGGGCAGACCGAACACCTTGCCTAACTCACGGCAAAGCGAGTTACTTTGAAACGTGACCGTTGCGCCCAACAAAGCCACATGCTCTTGGCCATATTTCTCGAAGATGTGCTTGATGACTGTGTCCCTATCCTTCCACGAGAAGTCGAGGTCGAAGTCGGGCGGGCTGCTGCGCATGGGGTTGAGGAAACGCTCGAAGTACAGATCCAACTCAATGGGGTCCACATCGGTGATCTTTAGGCAGTAGGCCACCACGCTATTGGCGCCGCTGCCACGCCCCACATGGTAGAAACCTTGTTTCATGGCAAACTGCACAATCTCCCAAGCGATGAGGAAATAGGCGCAGAAGCCCATTCGCTCGATGATGTCGAGTTCCTTCTCAATGCGACGATAGGCGGTCTTGTTGGCTGTGCCGTAGCGGTAAGCCATGCCATCGAAAGCTAGCTTGCGCAGCAATTCGCGGTCGTCATAGACGTTGTCCGTAAAGCAGCGTTTGCTTTTCACGCTCGCGTCGATGCCGATTTCACATTTTTCAAGGATACGCTCCGCATTTTCAATGAGTTGTGGATAAAGCGCGTAGGTGGTCTTCAGCCTTTCGATAGGGAGTAGGATTTCGTCGGGAGCGGCACAGGTTTTGGGCTCAAGGCGAGAGATTAGCACATTTTCATCGATGGCACGCATGCACTGGTGCAACTCGAAATCGGCCTCCTCGGCAAAGGTCACGGGCTGCATGGCGATAAGTTTGTCGAACGACTCGCAGGCGAACATCTTGGTCAGTTGGGAGAAACGCACGCCGAGGTATTCATTCGATTTCAGTTGCGCAGGCTTCCGTTTTCCGAAGGGGTAGATCACAAAGACATCATTCCATTCAGGTGCCAACTCGGGATAGGGTTGCTTCGTGAGGTTGTGTTGGGTCAGGAAACGGTTTAGCTCGGCGAAGCCCTTGTTGTTTTTGGCCAGGGCCACATAAAGCAGCTCGTTGCCATTGCGCACCTCCACACCCACGACGGGCCGGATGCCTTTCTTCTGGCATTCGAACACGAAGTCGGCGGCTCCCATCGTCGTGTTGATGTCGGTCAAAGGCAAGACGGTATAGCCCATCGCGGCGGCCTTTCCGACCAATTCCGCAATCGGCAACGTTCCGTAGCACAGGCTGTTATATGAATGGACGGCAATTATCAAAACTGTTTTGATTAGTTTTTAATCAAAAATATCGCCGTAAATTTAATCAAAAATATGGAAAGGGAGTTAGTATGAAGGCAAAACTTTTGCCTCACACTAAAACTAGCGACACAACCCACATCACAAGAACATCCCCATAAAAGCCGGCACCAAAACGATGTCGCCGTCTTTCCGAAGGTCTTTGGAGTAAACCAAATAGTTTTGCCCAATTCGCGAGGAAAACTTGGCCTTGAACGCGTCAAGAGAGGCGTGGGTTTTATATCCGGAGGATTTCACTTCAATAGGACAGATTTTGCTTCCTCGCGACAGGATGAAGTCAATCTCGTAGTTGTGCTTGCCGCTTTCCGTTGGCCATGTGTGATAAAACAAGCGATTGCCAGCCGCAGTCAGCATCTGCGCCACAAGGTTCTCATAGACATAGCCAAGGTCGGCAGACAATTTGTCGGTCAGCAGTTTTTGGTATATGACATTCTCGGTCACGGCTTTGTCCCAAAAGGCTAAAGTGATGAACAAGCCCGTGTCGCCAACGAACAGTTTGTATTGGTCGTAGTTGGCGTGCATGGGCATTCCAATGTTGGGGTCGTCAGCGTGATGGGCGAAATTGACGGTCAGGCTGTCCTCCAACTCTTTCAGCAACTCGTCCATCGTGCCTTTTTTCTCGCTGCGCCCCAAAACGCTTGTCACTTGATACCGTGAGGCGTTTTTCGAAAGTTGTGATGGTATGGCACTGAAAAGTCGTGCAATTTTTCCAGAAGGGTCAATCTTTTGAAAATCATCGTTGTAGAGTTCGATAATTTCGCGTTTCTTTGCATCTACTGCCGCCAAATTGGTGGTATTGAGATAGGTCTCTACCGCCTGTGGCATACCTCCCACGAGCATATACAGCCTTAAGTCGCGCATGAGTTGGCGAGTCAAAGCGTCTCCCAAGGAACGTTTGTCGTTGAAAGCGGTTTGCAGCAAAGGTATGGTCGTTGTGTCGCCCAATGCCCAACGAAATTCCTCGTAATCCATCGGATACATCGTCAGCCGCGTCTCTTCGCTCGGAATCACGATGTTCTTCGTGTTCTTTTTGATGGAAAGCAGCGATCCCGTTTCAATGAAATCATAACGATGGTCTTTCACCAAGTACTTGATAGCTTGTCGTGCTGCTGGGCATTTTTGGATTTCGTCGAAGATAATCACTGAACGCCGCTCATGCAATGTCACGCCATAGATGAATTGGAGTTGCATGAAGAAGTTGTTGCGATCGGAGATGTTATCCACGGCTTCCCAAACGGTTGCGGGTGCATCGGCGAAGTCAACCACAATGTAACTCTCGTATTCATTGCGGGCAAATTCCTCCGCTATGGTTGACTTCCCCACACGGCGTGCCCCTTTGATAAGCAAAGCCGTAGCACCGTCTCGGCTTCGCTTCCATTCAAGCATTTCATCGTAGATTTTACGCTTAAAAACCCTGTAATTTGGTTCCATTTTCCTCAAAAATTTTGCTTTATTTCAAGCGCAAAAATACTACTTTTGTTGGAATCTCACATTTTTTTTGACGAAATACGTATGGAATCTCATAATTTTTTTGACGAATTATGTATGGAATCTCAAAATTTTGGCTATTTACATTGGCGGCTGCCGTAATACGACAGCCCTACGGCCCGGGACTGTAGGGCTGTCACATCGTGGCAGCCGCATTATATTTACCCTGCCGCCCGATGAATTATCTCTTCCCCAAACCGCATTTTGATTTTGTCCATCGCGGCATAGAGGTTTGTCAGCTCCATATTGTCGTCAAACAAGGCCAGTTGTGGCGCACCACTCACCAACTCGCTGAAGCGCACTCCCACCAGCCGTATCATCATCCTTCGGTTGTAGAGCCTGTCGAAAATCCCGTTCACCGTCTCGCGCAGCACATGGTCGAAGGCGGTGTAGGGGATGCGTTGTTGCATATCGTGCGTGTCGAAGTTGGAGTAGCGGATTTTTACCGTCACGCAGCCCGCCAGTTTGCCTTGCGAGCGTAGGTCGAAGCCGAGGCTCTCCACCATGCGTGCCAGACATTGTTTGATGGTCGTCACGTCGATGGTGTCTTGCTCAAACGTCCTTTCCTTGCTGATGGACTTCCGCTCCTGGAAAGGGCACACGGGCGTGCTGTCTTGCCCGTTGGCTTTTTTCCAGATGTCGAGGCCGTGTTTGCCCATGGCACGTTCCATGGCTATGGGCGGCAGGCGGCGCAAGGTGCCGATTTTCTCCACGCCCATGGAGCGGAGTAAGGTATAGGTCTTTTCGCCCACCATCGGGATTTTCTGCACCGACAGCGGGTCGAGGAAGCTATTAATATAAGGTGTGGGCACCTGCAGCTCGCCGTTGGGCTTGGCCTGTCCCGTGGCGATTTTCGATACGGTCTTATTCTCCGAGAGTCCGAACGAAATCGGCAGCCCTGTCTCCTTGATGATGCGTTGCCGCAGCTCGTGCGACCATAGCTGGCAGTCGTGGAAGCGGTCCATGCCCGTGAGGTCGAGATAGTGTTCGTCGATGGACATCTTCTCGTAGACGGGCGCGCTGTCGGCGATGATGTCGGTCACCAATCGGGAATAACGGCTATAAAGTTCCATGTCGCCACGGATGAATACCGCCTGCGAACAAAGCTGCCGTGCCATCCGCATCGGCATGGCCGAATGCACACCGAACTTTCTTGCCTCATAGCTGCAGGTCGAAACTACGCCGCGATCCGACATGCCGCCCACGATGACGGGTTTCCCGTCAAGTGATGGGTTCACCAGACGTTCCACCGACACGAAAAACGTGTCCAAATCCAAATGCAAAATCGTCCTTTCCATAAAAAATCCTCCTTTTTTTGCCTAAAATGCTTGCATATTCCAAAAAAGTTGTATTTTTGACGAGTTTTTAATCAAATATTTCGCCGTAAATTTAATCATTATTTCCGATGTTGTGCAAAAACAACAATATTTTTTCTCACAAAATGAGATTCCCCTTCGGGGAATGGAAAGCTGCCTCCTTTCATTATGCGGCGGCTTCAGGATTCTACATGCTCCAAGTGCTTCAAGCCGCCGCTGCATATAGTTAAGACCTTTCCATTCCCGCGTAGCGGGAATCTCAACAATTAAACAGTTAAACAACCAACACTTCAACAATATGTATTTCAACACCAACATCAAATTCCTCCGCAAGCACCGCAACCGCACCCAAGATGATGTGGCTTTTGCCCTGCAAATGAAGCGCTCCACGCTGAGCGGCTATGAAAACGGCGTCTCCGAACCCAATCTTGACGCCTTGGTCGCCTTCTCCAAGTATTTCGGCATTGCCATCGACACCTTGGTGAAAGTCGACCTGAGCAGCATCAGCCCAAGCCAACTCTTGCAATTGGAACGCGGCTACGACGTGCACCTGAAAGGCAGCAACCTGCGCGTGTTGGCCACCACCGTCAATGAAGCGAATGACGAGAACATCGAGCTCGTCACCGAGAAAGCCAAGGCAGGTTATGCCACGGGCTTTGCCGACCCCGAATACATCAAGGTGTTGCCCACCTTTACGATGCCTTTTCTCTCGCACGACCGCAAGTACCGCACTTTCCAGATCAGTGGCGACTCGATGCTGCCCATCCCCGACGGCTCATACGTCACCGGCGAATATGTCATCGACTGGACCTACATTCGCAGCGGACAACCCTACATCGTGCTCACTCAGGACGACGGCATCGTCTTCAAGATTGTGGACAACAAGATCGAGCACGAAGGCAAACTCACCCTCAGCTCGCTCAACCCGCTTTACCATCCCTACGACCTGCCCGCCGCCGACATCAAGGAGGTGTGGAAATTTGTGCATTACATCAGTGCAGAAATGCCCGAGCAGCGCGAGAACCATTTTCGCGAGGAAGAACTGATGCGGACCGTGCAGGAACTGAAAAAACAGGTGGAGGAGATACAGCTAAAGCTGAATATCTGAACAATGGCTGTAGGGCTGTCGTACCACGGCAGCCGCATAATCCGTCAGAGGCTACCATAATATGACCGCCCCACAGCCATTAGGCACAATTTTTGCGGTAAAAATACGTTATGTAACAAAGATAACAACCCAAAAATCATTTTATCATGAAAAAAGCTTTTTTTAGTTTGATGCTCCTCTGCGGCTTAGCCTTGATCAGCACCAGTTGCAACAAGAACAACAACAGCAATGTCACCCCTGAGGTGCAAGCCGGTGCCATGACGGTAGGCAACAACACCAATAACATCGTTACCGCCAAGGCCGTCAAGTATGGACAAAAGAACGCCATCGTCCTCGCATCCAAGGAGATGACCGCAGCCAAAAACGACGGTATCGCCATCATCTTCAACGGCAACATCGTCCCTGGCACTTACACGATGGGCGAAAACACGAAGGATCCCATCCCCACTGTGGTCGGCTTCCACGAGTTCAACCTCGGTGAGCTGCCCTTCATCATGGGCGCTGACACCTTGTTCTATGGCGACACCTATTATTGGACGAACGGTGTGCTTTCCGTCACCGAAGAAAATGGCACCTACACTGTCATTCTGGCACAAAGCATGGGCGCCAACAACAACGGTCAAACTATTCAGTTGGCTTTGAACTTCAGCGGTACGCTGCCGCCTTATCAGTTCGATGCTGAAAACAAGTTCAAGATCAAGAACATCGAAAGCCCCATCGGACTGGCAGGCATCACCACTATCAGTGGGATGGGCATCCTCGGTGACGGCGTGAAATCCATGCTCTTCATGTCGGCCGACCACAAACGTTCTTTCATCGTCAGCTATCCTAGTGGCACACCTCTTGAAGGCGAGTATAACCTCGGCTATTTAGGCACACCTTATCTGCCCATCCTGCCTTGCGTCCACGTCGCCCTCGACTCCGATTTTTGGACCATGCAACCCCAGACGGGCTATGTGGCCAAGAGCGGAACACTGAAGGTCACCACCAACGACGATGGCACCAAGACGGTCCTCATGGAGAACCTGAAGCTGAAGAACGTGGAACACGACAGCGAGTTCTTCTTCCCCATCCTCGACGGCTCACTGCAGTACCACGGCTATATGTATGAGCTGAGCCTGTAAAGACTTGAGATTCCCCTTCGGGGAATGGAGAATCTACTTGTTATAATATAGCGTCGGCCAGTAAGATCTCCTGGTAACATGGGGTCTTACAGGCCGACGCTGATTATAAACAAACGCTAAACTCCATTCCCCGCAGGGGAATCTCATTTTTTTGTGTAATTTTGCCGCCCGATGATTTATCCAACCAACTTCGAACAAAAAATCGGTTTCGCCAGCGTCCGCCAGATGCTCTCCAATCACTGCATCAGTCAGATGGGACTGGAAAGGGCGGACAAGATGGCCTTCTCGACCGACAAAGCCCATATCCTCAAGAGTCTGGAACAGACCGAAGAGTTCGTCGGCCTGATGCAGACTGGCGTGCCTTTCCCCATGCGCGATTTCCACGACTTGCGTGAGGCCTTCCATCGTATCCAGATCGATGGTACCTGCCTCAACGTGGAGGACCTCTTCGCCTTGAAGCCTTCGCTCAATGTGGTGGAAGCCATCCTGCGCTACGGCCACTCCGAGAGCGCCGACGCCACGCCACGGATCAAGGCACTGATTGAGGACATTTTCATCGAACGCAGCATCTTCACCGAGGTGAATCGTCTCGTCGACGATAAGGGTGAGATCCCCGACAACGCCTCCACCGAGTTGCTCGAGATCCGCCAGAGCATACGCCGCAAGCAAGGCGGCATCGAGAAGCGCATCCGCCAGATCATGGGCGACGCCAAGACCGCAGGCTGGGTCGACCCGAAGGCGGAACTCACCGTGCGCGACGGCCGCCTGGTCATCCCCGTGAAGGCGGGCGACAAGCGCGCCATCCGCGGTTTCATCCACGACGAGTCGGCCACAGGACAGACCGTCTACATCGAGCCTGCCGAGATCTTCGACACCTCCAACGAAATCAAGGAGCTGGAATATGCCGAACGCCGTGAGATCCATCGCATCCTGATGGCCTTCACCCGACTTTTACGGCCATACCTCTCTGAGCTCCGCAAGGCTTGGCACCTCTTGGGGGAACTTGACTTCATCCGCGCCAAGGCTTTGTTGGCCAACGAAATCGGCGGAGTGAAGCCCGAATTGCTGGATACGCCTTATATCAATTGGCAGCAAGCGCGCCATCCTTTGTTGGAGCAGAAGCTGAAAGCCCAGGGCAAGCAAGTCGTTCCCCTCGATTTGCAACTCAACGAGAAGGAGCGCATCCTTGTCATCAGCGGCCCCAATGCGGGCGGCAAGTCGGTCTGCCTGAAGACTACGGGACTGTTGCAATACATGCTGCAGTGCGGCTTGATGCCTCCCATGCGCGTCGACTCGCAGTGCGGCTTGTTTGAGAGTCTCTTCATCGACATTGGCGATGAGCAGTCCATCTTGGACGACCTCTCGACCTACAGCTCACACCTTATTAATATGAAGGCCTTGCTGGAGCAGGCCGACGGCAAGACCTTGTTCCTCATCGACGAGTTCGGCACTGGCACTGAGCCACAATTGGGTGGTGCCATCGCCGAGGCCATCCTCCTTGAGCTGAACAAGAAACAAGCCTTCGGCATGGTCACCACGCACTATGCCAATCTCAAGCTCTTGGCCGACAACCACGAGGGCATCGTCAACGGTGCCATGCTGTTCGATACCAAGTTCATGCAGCCCATGTACATCATGATGACCGGCAAGCCCGGCTCGTCGTTCGCCTTCGAGATTGCCAAGAAGATAGGTTTCCCGCGACAGATCCTCGACGATGCCGCCAACATCACCGGCGACCAGCATCTGAAGTTCGAGAAACAGCTGCAGCAACTCGAAGTCGACAAGAAAGCCATCCGTAAGAAAGAGCAGGAGCTTCGCATTGCCGACCAGCTGCTCACCGAGGTGGTGGAGAAATACAAGGGTCTGCTTGCCGAGCTCGAGAGCAAGAAGAAGCAATACCTCCGCGATGCCGCTGCCGAGGCTCAGGAATTGATTCAGAAGGCCAACAGCCAGATTGAGCGCACCATCAAGGAGATCAAGGAGGCACAGGCCGAGAAGGGGAGGACCAAGGAAATCCGCCAGAATTTGGAGAAGACCAAGGAAGAGATTGCGCAGAAGGCTAGGGAAGTGGCCGAGCAGAAGAAAAAGGAAGAAAGTGAGGGCGTGTTGAAGGTGGGCGACACCGTCTGCATCGAGGAGATGCAGGTGGTGGGCGAGATTCTGGCCATCAGCGACACCGACGCCACCATTCTCTTCGACAGTATCCGTCTGCGCACCAGTCCCGACAAGCTTCGCAAGGTGAGCCGTGCCGAGGCCCGCAAGACCCAGCGTCGCTGGCAGAACGGTATCGCTGCCGACCTTAGCGAGAAAGCCGAGCACTTCGACCTCACCCTCGACGTGCGCGGCCATCGTGCCGAGGAAGCCTTGGACATCGTCGACAAATACCTTGACGAAGCCAAGCTGTTGAGCATAAAAGAGGTGAGCATCCTTCACGGCAAGGGCAACGGCATCTTGCGCAAGCTCATCCGCGAGAAGCTCAGCCACAACCACGACGTGGAGCGTTTCTGCGACGCCTCGCTCGAGACTGGTGGCACTGGTATCACGAGGGTTTATTTCAAATAGTAAGCGTTTCCCGCCGCCAGGCGGGAAATGTTATTAAAAAACATCCTTCCTCTATTGCACATTCAAGAAAAAGTTGTATTTTTGCAGTCAGTTGGTCGCGGAAACGGAATGAAAAATGAATTGATTATCAAGACGTAAAGGGGCGGCCGCAAGGATGTACCCTCCGCGATAACACCTATAACCCCTCGTCAGAGGGGTTTTTTGTTGTTCGTTTGTAAAGGGTTTGGAAAGCCAAACTTCTTTTCCCAGTCCTTATTTCTTCAACATAGTAGTAGCTTGAACCAATAAGTTTCTCATATACCACTATGCCCATCTCATGACGCCTCGATTTAGAGGTGGAAATTGTTACTTTGTCTCTGTTTCGAATAATAAAGGGAACAAGCAAGTAATCCTCAATAGATAAAGGTTCTCGGTCTTTACTTTGTTTTCCGTGTCGTTTTTCTGAATGTTGTATGCCAGAGGTCTCGATGACATGTTTGAATCCTTTAAGGTCAATGCCTTTTGATGAGGCTAGATCCATTAATTCTTCATCAATGGTTTCGTCAATGATGCAGAATTTGTAGTCGCAATATGTTCCTATTAGCTTCATCATTTCGATGAATGAAATTCTGGTGAAGTTTTCTTTTTCAAATGGCTTTTTGTCTGTCATAGTTGTTTTAGTTTTACTCTGCAAAGATGCAACCCTTGTCAATACCTAACCGTTGAACAAACGTTTGTAGTCGACAGTAGTCGTTTGTTGTCGGGTATATTCTTGAATACCAAAATAATATGATTTATGCAGTTTCTAGATTCACTTAGGAGTTTCCCGCTTCGCGGGAATGGAGTTTGTTGCCATTGTATAATGTGGCGGCCTGTGAGTCCTATTTGGACTTGAGACATTACTGGCCGCCGCTTTATTAATTTTCTGGCCACACTCCATTCCCCGAAGGGGAATCTTCAACAAAAATTGCACTCAAATAGTGCAATTTCCCCCGATCCACTTATGGGCAAGCCTCTCCGTGTCCATCCGTGTCCATCCGTGTCCATCCGAGTTCACCCTCGCGAGCGAATTATTTACGTTAGATTTCCGTAAGATTTGCTTCCAAAACCACTCAACTTCCCACAGTTGCCCAATTTTCAATTTTCAATTTTCAATTCTCAATTATCAATTATTAAGAGTTTCCCCTCCCATTCCCCAATGTGTATCCCGTCAAAATAAAAAAATTATCCTTTCAATCCTTTGATTTTAAGCATTTTACACGTAATTTTTACTTTATTTTTATTAATAGTGTCATTAAAGGATAATTTTTATTATCTTTGCAGCCGAAATCGTAAGATTCCAAAAATTGAATTGGAAGGTACACCCAGTTCATCAACGTACGTCATTACTATAGTAAAAAAGAAAAGAAATTAGGATCCTAAAATGAACAAAACCAGCATCTTACAGGACACTATGCTGGACGCTTTATTGAATCCCACCATGACGAGCCGCAGGCTTTTTACTGCGCCTTGTGATAGGAGAGGAGTATGTGAAGTGCCCACAAGTGGATTACACCCTTGCGTGATCGATGCAAGACGCTCAGACTTTGTCCCGCATCCAGCGACTCATTGTCCCGCGTCCCGCGTCTCGCAGTCCCGTAGTCAATTAATTAATAAGGTGCACTGAAAAAAGAAAGAAATCAAAGTTAATCAATAAAAATCTTCGAAGTAAAATGCAACAGAATTACAAAAAGAAAGGAAAGCTCAACAAGTTGAAAGCCAGCTTGCTGTTGCTTATGATGGTGTGCTTCGCCGGTGTGGCGACGGCACAAATCAACACTGGTAACAATTACCAGGTTTACATGAAGGAGGGCCATTCCAACGTGGCCACTAACGCTGACCAGGTGTTCTTTTACGATGACCAAGGTCCTTCGTATGCCTCAGACGGTCACATCAATTATTGGGACCGTTGGTATAACACCGACAGGCATTACACCTACGTCTTCCGTCCCCAAACGAATGGCAACAAAATCAAGGTGACCTTCAATCAGTTTAATGCTTACGAATGGAGCAACACCGAAGAAAACAACTGCCACAACATTGGACTATTCTCCCTCCGTATCAATGATGATGAGCTGAAGGTCTATAATTCCGACGGTATCGATCCGGACAATCTCATTGCCACCTTGACGGGTACCGTTGTAGAGCCGTTTACCTTTGTGGCCGACGGTCCGATGACTTTTGAATTCATTTCCAATAACCAATATAGGGAAGAGGGTTGGGATGCCCAGGTGACCGCTGTTGCTGAGATGACCGTGCAGGCCCCGCTCATCCGTCGTGAGACCTGTACCGACGACATACTTTTAATTCCCACTGTTCCGGGTGCCACCATTTATTATACCACTGACGGTAGCGACCCTTCGGTGCCCAGCAAAGACCCGCTTTCGGCAGGCATTGAATATACCGGCCCCATTACATGGCCTGCTGGTGGCCCCATCACCATTAAGGCTATCGCCGTGCTCAATGATGAGGAATCGGATATTACCACCAAGACCTTCCGCCATCCTGAAGACCGTATGCCTACGATGGATGGTAAAGAGCCTTCACTTGAGCGCGTTCCCGGTACCAACAATGTGCGCATCACCTGTCCTGAGGTGCCTTCAGGTATAAATGAGACCTTCTATGTGTCCTATACAACCAACAACACCGAACCCTCTGCCACCAATGGTACCAAGGTGTTCTTCGTTCCTGGTAGTAATTTCAACTATGAAGGCCAAATCACAGTGCACTCCGACACCTACGAGTTTGAATGCACCACACCTGGTACAATCATCCGAGCCCGTACTTTCGGTTATTCCTGCACTAACCTCGAATCAATTGAAGCCACACCTGTTACTATTTCTCAAGTGTTTGTGGATACGCCTAACATCACTTTTACCACTACCAACCAACCCACTTCGGGTGCTGGCGAGGCCACCATTGGTAACATTATGAGCGGTGCCACGGTGTATTACACCACTGACGGCAGCACACCCACCCCTACCAATGGCACGGAATATACAGGTCCCTTCGCCGTTACCCCCGGCCAGACCGTTAAGGCCATTGCCCATGTGAGCACTGCTGGTTATGTCGACTCGCAGGTGATGACCGACACCTACATCCCAGGCGGTGAGAGTGGCGGCAGTAACGTCTACGGCTCTGTTGTCCTTTTGGACGACCGTGAGCCCCACACTTGGAGCTACTACAGCGATGGTGACCAGCCTGTGCACAGCTTGAAGCCTGCCGATGTGAAAATTACCTATTTCGGTTATGGTGAAGGCACCATGACTACTACCGATACAGGAGACGAGCCAACCGTTTTCGCGGGTGATGTGGATGCAGAAGATGTGGCTGTGGGTCCCAACGAAGCTGGCAACCAGTTCATCTACCTGAAGACCTTGGAGAATGCCAACGAAGACGGCTCGGGCAACTATCCCTACACCCTGATTCCTAACCCGTTCTCGGTGAGACCGACTTATAGTACTATTACAACAAGACAGGTTTATTTGAATTGGAGTTGTAATAACTGGACATATAATGGTAATCAAGCTACAGCCACATACGAATATACAGGCGCTGATAATCAAGTTCACGTTGTGCAAAACACTTCGAATGGAAATATAACGATAAATGTCAAGATTGGAACGACAATCACATTAAGAGCCAAGGCAAGTAGAAATCGTGATGGATATAGGCCAACTATTACTGCTAGACTTGATAATAGTTCAGGTACTCAAATTGGGACGTTAACAGCAACCAATACGACAGAAATATCTACTACCACTTCTCCTGTTACTTCTTCTGAAAACATTTATCGTGGCTTCTACGCCTGGCGTGTGAAGCGCCTCTCAAGTGGCCTTGCTATCCAGAGTAAGGATGGAAATACCCCATACGGTGTTGGCGACATCATCCCTGCCGAAGAGGAAATCGAATTTGTGGCCGAGCCCAACTCCACCGACAACGAAGTGGAATTTGAAGCCCTGTGGGCACAAGCATACGTGGTGACATCCAATACTGCTACGGGATTGCACGCAGGTGTTTCCTATGAACGAAACTTCATCGTGGGTACCACGGCTGCGCGTGTTGGTGTCCCTGTTACCTATAGTGGTTACTATCCTGATGGTACTAGCGCTGGAACTGCTTCCGTGAACGGTTTCGACTGCAATGCAGATACCAAGTTTGAATATATGACCATTAGTGGAGGTACATTCATTGCCAATAATAATAATCGCCTCGTTTTTGGTCGTGGCCTTACTGGAACTGCTGCTACCGTGACAGGTACTAATACAACTGGAAATATTGGGTCGACAACGAACCTTGTGGGGTTGCAATATGGTATCCGTTTGGAGAGCGGCTCCATAAGCGATCTTGGCTTTATTCGTACTTATAACACTAATAACACTTCGAGTGTATATGGAAGAGTAAACGCGAAGATTGTTTTGGGCAGTGACTATGACAGAGCCAAAAAAGTAAATAATCTATTGACTTGTACGGGTAGGATGTTCTTTGGCAGACTGATTTACTTTAGAAGCAATGTCAATAAGGACGCGGAAGTCATGAATTTGGTCATCAAAAGCGGCACATTCCAAGAATCCTATTGGACACAGGGTTGGGAGTATACTCGATCCATTTATTGCGGTAATAACTTTAATAGTGAAACCAATGAATCGGGGCATTATCCAGGTCTGCGTAATGTCATCGTTGAAGGTGGCGAATTGGGAAGCCTTAATGGAGGTAGAGGTACATCTACTCTTGATGATGATGAAGGCAATAATCAAACAGATCTCACCAAGGTTTCCTTCAATCTTAGAATCAAAGGCGGCACTTTCCACGGTGCAGTCTTTGGGGGCGCTTCCAATACTAGTTCTTGGGGCAGCAAGAGGATTGTATTAACTGGTGGTAAAGTGTATGGTTGGATTGCAGGAGGTGCCAATGGTACAAATAGCAACGCCAATACTTCAATCACTAGTGGTACTTCTTTCATTTATGTTGGAGGTGATACAGAAGTAGGCGGTTCTAACGCAGTCATAGTAAACGGTACCAATGGTGGTCAAGTGTTTGGCGCAGGTCGTGGTAGCCATAGTACTAATACTAATCCCATCACATACCAAGCTTGTAGCATGGATAACTCCAATGTGGTTATTGCTGACAACGCCCAAATCAAGAATAAAAACAATAATACTGGCAATGTTTATGGTGGTGGTAACGTGGGTTACATCACTAATACGGCCAATGTATATATCCTTGGCGGTACAGTTGAAGGCAGTGTCTATGGTGGTGCTTTCGAACATGGATATACCATACCTACTACTAATGTGTTTGTCAAAGGCGGTACCGTGAACGGCAGCGTATATGGCGGTTCCAACAACATTGGTACCGTTAACAACAGCCATGTCACCGTTAGTGGCGTCGACGGAGTCACCGACATTTTTGGTGGAGGCTACGGCGAAAGCACCAATATCGGAACAACTACCACCAATGGCTCAACTACGGTCGTTGTCAGCGGTGGCACCAATCTGAATAATGTGTACGGCGGTGGTTATGATGGTAAGGTGTTCGGCAACACTAATGTCAACATCAGCGGTGGCACTATGAAAAATGTGTATGGTGCTGGCATGGGTAATACAACAACTGCTCCGGTCAACGGACAAACTGCCGTTACCGTCACGGGTGGTACCATCAACAATGTATATGGCGGCGGTCAAGCTGGTAATGTGGTGAACGGCACCAATTTGGCCTCCACGGTCACCATCAACGGTGCGAGTGCCACCATCAACGAAAATGTGTTCGGTGGCGGCTTTGAAGGCTACACCACGGGTAATGTCGTGGTCAACCTCTTCAAGGGTAACATCAAGGGTCACCTCTTCGGTGGCGCCTTCGGTGCACAAAACAGCGTTTATGCGGGCGGCCGTAAGACCGTCAACATGACAGGCGGCCACGTGTTCGGACATCTGTATGGTGGCTCGCGTAATGCACATGATGCTTTGTCACTTACTGGATACGACACCGCTGAAGAGGCTACCGTCTGCGAAATCAACATCAGCGCCGGTAAAGTCGACCAAAATGTGTATGGCGCCGGTTACTACGGCAGCACGTTCGGCTCGGTCAATGTCTATTTTGGTACCGAAGCCATCTATAACGCGCCCAACCACACCGAAATCGACGAAAACATCAACTACACCAGAGAGGGCGGCCTCAACATTGAGGGCACCGTCTATGCCGGTAGCGACTGGGGTATCTTCACGGGCGACTTCGGCGCCAGCACCATCACTGGCGAGTCGAACGTCTATGTGGACGGCACGGGCTACAACTCCACCTCCACATCTACTTCTACTGACGGTTACATGAAGGTGGGTATCAGCATCTTGGGTTGCGGTACTTCCTGCGACGCTGGTGCCGTCAACCGTACGCTTATCATGCGTAATTATGCTACAGCCATTCCTGATGCTGGTAATACTGCCAACCCCTTCAGCGCAGCTTCCCGTTGGCTCTACTCTGTCCAACGCTTCAAGAATGTCGTCTTCGACAATTCCCACGTCCATTTCATCGGTCAAGGTAAGGTGAACAGCCTTAACGTCACCGAGAAATACGGTCTCTATGAAGACGAGACAATTTACCTCGGCAACGGCTCCACCATGGTCACCAACGTGCCATGCTCTCAGATCAGGAGCTTCCAAAGCGTCACCTGTCCTGATGTGTATGCATTAAACAACAATAACGTTTGGGCACCTGTCTTCACCACTGTGGCCATCGATGGCCTTGGTGCTGTTGGCAGTGCCACCGACAACAAGATCCGTGTGAACGGTGGTAGCTATATCGAAGTGAAATATGAAGAAGATAACGTCACTACGCCATACGGCGAGCTGTTAGGCTGGGCCCACATGATGAGCTCGATCAACAATCAGGAGGCCACTTGCGCTTACGCACGTCCTAAGCAGAGCTTGGAAGAAGGTAATAACGTTCCTGACACAGAGGACAACCCTGGTGATGGCGGTTTCGTGAGCTACGATGGCATCTACAACCAATATACCGCTGCTGGCGCCTTGGTTTCCACGGGCAACCAAGCCCAGATCCGCTATGAGAACCATACGGACCATCCTGAGGTAGGAGGCAAGGGCAACTCCCAATATTTCCGTATCTGGCGTTATGGTGGCAACCGCAGCAACCTGGAGCTGGTGTTCGACGCCCACGCTACGGGCGAAGAAGGCTATAGGACAGCTGATGTCACTATCACCCTGCCTCCGTTCCGTAGTGAAAACCACTACTATCGTTTCGAGACTTCAGGTGAAGCACCCAACCGAAACACTACTACAGAATACGGTTCGGATGTGCTTACCTTCAACATGGCTGCCTACAACACCACCCTTGACGAAGATGGCATTCATGGCACGCCTGCCAATAATGGCTATATGTACTACGATAATGGCCAACAACTTGGAAAGACAGCTGACCAATGCCCTGGCCAGACAGATATCGACGATAACCCCGATGTGAACTTCGGTTTGGTGATTATGCCCAATACCAGTATGGTTACTGGAGGGAACCACATCATCTGCGATGCTTCGGACAACTATTTGGCCGAACTGGTTAAACCCTTTACCTGTGGCGACGTCAACCAAGCACCTGAGTTTACCTTCCGTTTGACCTATAACAACGAGCTCAGTTCCAACATGACTTGGGATCCGATGAAGGTGAAGCTGGTGCAGTGCGATGCCAATGGCAATATCACCGACTACGTGACTTTGGAACTGGTTGTTGTTACGAGCACCTCCATCACGCAGAATTTCAATACCAAGGTGTATGCCATCATGGATGGTAAAGGCTCCAATAAAGACACCTATGTCTCCAAGATCATTCTGCCTACTTACCTTGTAAACCAACCTGGTGAGAACTCTACTTTCACAATAACAAATGTCAATTTTGTTCCTGACCCTGAAGGTTTTATTGAAATGCAAGGTAGTACTCAAACGACGGTGCAGAACATTTCTTCCAGCAACAGTTCCTTTAACATTGACCAATTTGGTCTGATGGTTGAAGCTGCCGATACCTACGACAACGTCAATGTGTGGTATAAGGAAGGAGATCAAATAGATGTGTCTTCGGGTGCTGTGGGTAAGGAACTTGGTCAGGAATCTGGTCGTATCGAAGTGGGTGTGGATGTCACCTTGTTCTATTCTGGCATTAACGAAGTGAGCGAGCAATCCCACATGGGAACTGTTACCATTACGGTTGAGTTCGATAACTATAAGCCCACGGAAGACCATACAGGTGTATTTAACCTTGTTGTTGAGGTGTATCGTTTGGGTGGCGGTGAGAACTTCTATGTGGATGGCGTGAACGGTAAGGATGCTACCGGCTATGGCAGATATCCTGATATGCCAGCTGCCACAGTCAACTACATCTTCAACCGCTGCAATTACCTGCCTGGTGGCAATATCTTCGTGGTGAACACCGTCACTGTGGCCAAGCCTGAAACATGGAACGGCGCCCGCTTCAATGCGGTGAAGATGTTCCGTTATCCTGGCGTGCACAAGACGAGCACTGGAGAATATGGCGATCCCACGTCTAACCCGGCCTTCACGGGCAAGCTCGTCGAGGTGACCAATGAGTTGACCTTGCGCGGCATCGTCATGGATGGCATGTATGCAGAGGCTACAGCGACACAACACGACACGCATATCTATCCTTCCGACAAAGGTTGTAATTTCGACGGCCTGGCCACTGCACCGATGATCAACGTGGCTAACGGTGGTCGTATCAACATGAAGGACGGTGTGGCACTGAAAAACAACTACAATACCACGACCGGTGTCACCACCACGAGCAATCCTGGCGGCGCCTTGAGCGTCCAGTTCGGCGGTACTGCCCGTATGAACAACGATGCCAAAATCACTGGCAACATCAACGGTTTGGGTGGTGGTGCCTGGGTTGACGGTCAACTCATCGTTTCCGACGACATCCAAATCTTTGGCAACAAGATTGGCACGGCCTCCAACAGCCGCCAGAGCAACGTCTGGCTGACCGAGGCCACTGAAGAGCAAGCCAAAGCCAATGTCCACTACAAAGTGATACAAATCGGTACTTCTTCGACAACGGATGAATACGGTCCATTGTCAGAAGAAGGAGATGTGAAGATTGGTGTTGACAAGGAAGACTGGGGTCATACCATCGACGGCTTCATGCCGGTAGTGTATGCTGAGGATGGCACGCAGGAATGGCTTGAGTTGCCCTATGCACAGCCTCAAACAGTCATTGTCCATGATGCCGATATCTACAAGTTGGAGAAATATACCGATGACCACTATCTCTACTGGATCTATACCTGGGTGGAGAAACAAGCACATCAACCCACGGCATCTGAAGAAGACGGTGGCGTGGCTTGGGCCGGCATCGGCAACATTACCACGGCCAACCAGTTGGCTTGGGTGATCTCCTTGGTCAATGGTGAGAACGGCTGTGAGCCCGATGACTTTGCTGGTAAGACCGTTGTTCTCAATAATGACGTCGACATGAAAGCTGCCATCTGGGTGCCTATCAACAACTTCAAGGGCACATTTAAAGGCAACGGCCACGTGATCAAGGGTCTGAACAGCCCCTTGATGAAGGACAACATGGGTATGTTTGGCAATACCGACGGTGCTACCATCACTGATGTGATTGCCAAGGCAGAGTTTAATGGCGATGCAGCCAATGTGGGTACGCTTATCGGTTCGATGAAGAATACCACCGTCAGCAATGTTGAAGCTGCTGGTACGCTTGAAGGTAAGGCTCACACAAGAAACCTGGGTGGTCTGGTCGGTAAGGTGGAAAGCGGCACCATTCACTCCTCCTTCTCCGTCAACGACATGACTGCCAATGCCTCCACTACCGTTATGGGAGGCCTTGTGGGTACCAACGCTGGCGACCTCTACAACAGCTTCGCCAACACCACCATGAGTGGTGCCACTAAGATAGGCGGTCTCGTGGGTGTGAACGACGGCCATGTGGAGAACTGCTACGCTGTGGTGGGCTCGCAGACCTTCCCGGCCTTCGCCAACACCAACAACGGCGTCATCACCGTCTGTTATGCCGACAACGCTAACGGTTATGTGACGACTACAGGCGAAGGCACGGGTGTTGAACTCTCTGACCACGGCACCTACGGTGCTGTTGAGACGGATATTAAGGCTCTTGGCTATATGTATGGCGACAACCTGATTGAAAAGGGGAAGAATGTCTACGTTGGTAGTAATAGTGTAACCGATGAAGGCGGCTTGACCACCTACATCGACAACCACATCCCGGTTTGGAACGGCCTGCTTAGCGCCTTGAACCAATGGGTGAGAGCCAAGGGTGGTAGCTATGCTTCATGGAACCGTCCTCTCACACAAGGCATCAACGGCGACCTGCCCATCCTGGCCTTCCCGAAGGACAACTGCGTGGGCAACTTGAACACCCAAGCTGCCGACGGCAAGATGTTGCACTATAGTGCCTACAACCCCGAAGACCTTGACAACTACAATGGTTTGGACAATTTGCTGGGTACGGTGTATAATGAACAGGAAGCTTATGTCTACCTTTACAACAGCGCATCCAACGTGCTGAGCGGTACGGGCAGCAACCATCTCTTCATCCACGAAGATGCCGCCCTGCTGCAGGCTGCAAGTTCGGATGAAACCATCACCGCCACTGTCGGTATCACTTTCGACAACTCCTGCGGAGATGGTTACGCTACCTTCTCGGGTGCCCCGCTGACCTACGACTGGCACTTCATGTCGAGCTCGTTGCAAGACGCCGCAATCGGTGCCACTTATAACACAGCACAGTCACCGTTTGGAGGAGCTGTCAGCATCACGAAACTCGTGGACAGCTACTTCCCGAATGATTTGCCTGTGACAACGCCGAGCACGGGTGTCAAGTGGGATCTCTACACCTACTATGAGCCGCAGTACCACTGGATCAACCTGAAGCGTAACGGCATCAGCCACTGGCATGAGGATACTGGCGAACATATCGACTATGTGAGTGGTCAGGATGGTCTTGAGGAGAACGAAAACGAAACGCTCTTCGTTCCCGGCAAGGGCTACATGATGGCCATCAGCCAGGACAGCTACATGAACAGCACGGGCGTGCTGAACAATGAGGATGTCACTATCGATATCACCAGCCAAGAGACTCTGGATCCCGTGTACAACAAGGGCTGGAACCTGGTGGGTAATCCTTATCAGGGCTATCTTGATCTGGAGGCACTCTTCAATGATGCTGCCAACAAAGACAAAGCCAGCCAAGCCTATGTGTATGATGCTGACGAGAAAGTGTATGTTGCTTTTGTGACCGACGCCTCTGAGAATCCTGTTGTCATCAAGTATCTGCACCAGCACCAAGGCTTCTTCGTCCATTCTGAGGCGGACAGCACTACGTTGACCTTCAAGCCGGGCATGGCCAAGGCCACAGGCAATGGTACCTACTTCCGTGGTGACGACAGAGTCAACTACCCGTTGGTGAACCTCTTCGCTGAGAACGCCCGCGGCAACCGCGACCTCGCTATCATCGAGTTCAACCGTCCTGAGCTGGGCGGTGCCACCAAGGTGAACGGCCTGCGCAATGCCAACTTCCAGATTGCCGCCAGCCTTGAGGGCAATCGCTACGGCCTGGTCTTCACGCCCGAAGGCACTGAGAAGGTTCCGGTGCACTTCACCACCGAGGAGAACGGCACCTTCACGTTGACTTGGCAGACCTTGCACGGCGACTTCACGAGCCTGCTGCTGGTCGACAACATGACGGGCACGGTCACCGACATGCTGCGCTCAGATAGCTACACCTTCGACGCCACGACTGATGATTACGCCTCGCGCTTCTACATCACCTACCGTGTGACGGATGTGGATGAGATGAACGAGGGCGACGGCACCTTCGCCTACTTCGACGGTTCCGAGTGGATCATCGAGGGCCAGGGCACACTCGACGTGGTCGACGTGCTGGGCCGCACGCTCTACAGCGAGCGCTTGGTGAACGACAAGAATCGCGTGAGCCTCGACAACGTTGCACCGGGTGCCTACCTGCTGCGCGTGAGCAACGGAACGAACACTATGGTCCAAAAGATTGTGGTGAGATAATGAAAGCTGTTAGCCATTAGCTGTTAGCTGTTAGCACGGCGACAACCAAGCTAACAGCTAACGGCTAAAAGCTGAACAGAATAAACTCGAAAGTATAATTGAATAACAATATAAACTATACATACGATGAAAAAGAGAATAATCGCAATCGCAACCTTGATGATGATGGCTGTTGTCCCTGCCATGTCGCAAGTGTTCTTGGACGACGAGGAAATGAACAGCAACCGTGATGGTAATAGGGGTTTGGGCCCTGGTGCCTATATTCCGAAGCAGGACGACTCGAACGACCAGTACGCGCCCGTGGGCGAGGGCATCCTCCTGCTTGCCGGCTTGGCTGGTGCCTACCTCATCGGCAAACGCCGCAAGGAGGAATAATCCTATGCTTAACTGAATGAAAAAAGGAGGCAAGCTTGCTTGCCTCCTTTTTTGCTTTAATGTGCTTGTCTTACTTTCTCCTGAACAAGGAGAGGATGAACAGCAGCACGACGGAGCCTGCGGTGCCCACGAGGAGCTGACCCCACCAGGCGTCGCTCACCGTCAGGCCGAGCTTGCTGAAGATCCAGCTGCCCAAGAGGCCGCCGACGAGACCGACGATAATGCAGATCAAAAGGCCCATGCCTTTACCCATGATTCGGCCAGCGATGAATCCCGCCAGCGCTCCAATAAGAATTGATGCTAGAATGCCCATAATAGAATGATTTAAAGATTTAAGGATTGAGTTTCCCGCTGCGCGGGAATGGAGCCCGCTTGTTATCGTATATTGCGGCGGCTTGTGGTACTAAGTAAGCGTTAGTTCCTGCTGCCGCCGCAGTACATAGTATAGTAAGGCGGACTCCATTCCCCGAAGGGGAATCTCTTCTGGTTATGTCATATTTCGGGTTTTGTTCATTAGATCGGCCAATTCATTATTCTGCTGTTCAATATAGTTGAGGACTTCGTCGCGGCCGGTCTTCTTCTCCGCCGAGGTGATGAAGATGGGCGGTAGCTCTTCCCATTCTTCCAAAAGTTTCGCCTTGAAGGCTTCCACATTCCTATCAAGCTCAGCTTTCGAGACTTTGTCGGCTTTGGTGAAGACGATGCAGAAAGGCATTTGGTTTTCGCCCAGCCATTCCACAAAGCCCAAGTCATTGTTTTGCGGCTCGATGCGCGAGTCGATCAGCACGAAGGTCGTTACTAGATTGCGCCGACGGGTAATGTAGTTGTTGATCATCACTCGCCACTGCTCACGGGTCTTCTTCGAGTGTTGCGCGTAGCCATAGCCTGGCAGGTCGACGAGATACCATGCGTCGTTGACGATGAAATGGTTGATGGCTACCGTCTTGCCTGGTACCGACGACGTCTTGGCCAAGCCGCGGCGCTGCACCAACATGTTGATCAGCGATGACTTGCCCACGTTGGAGCGTCCGATGAAGGCATATTCGGGGATGTTGTCGTTGGGCAAGAACTCGAAACGAGTGTTGCTCATCAGGAATTCGGCTTTTTTGATGTCCATTTTCTTAAAGGTTCTACTTTTCGGCAAAGATAGTAAATAATTCGATACGGAGATTCCCCTGCGAGGAATGGAGTCCTTGCACTATTCTAAACCGCGGCGGCTTGTGGGACTTACTGTGCGTAGTTTCCTGTTGCCGCCGCAAAATAATATGGCGGGCTACTCCCTCCATTCCCCGTTAGGGGAATCTCAGGCCGCCGTTGTAAATGTAAGACATGACTCTATTCCCGTGCAGCGGGAATCTCTGCTGTTTTTTACACATGAGTTTCCCGCCTGCCGGCGGGAATGGAGAGTACCTTTTTTTATTTTGCGGCGGCTGCGGGATTTTACTTGGCATAAGTACCACAAGCCGCCGCTATTGAAAACATGGTACACTCTCCATTCCCCGCAGGGGAATCTCAGGCCGCCGTTGTAAATGTAAGACAGGACCTCCATTCCCGTGCAGCGGGAATCTCTGCTGTTTTTTACACATGAGTTTCCCGCCTGCCGGCGGGAATGGAGAATGCCGTTTTTTTCTTTTGCGGCGGCTGCAGGATTTTACTTGGCGTAAGTACCACAAGCCGCCGCTATTGAAAACATGGTACACTCTCCATTCCCCGTAGGGGAATCTCAAAGGTCGTCGCTATTGAGCTCGTCCAGAACTCGTTTCACCTTTTCACTCCATGACGTCTTGTCGAAAACGAACCCTTTTTCAGTGACAAGTTCTTTCCATTCAGGGTTTATGCTCTCTATTAACTCGATCTTTTCTTGACGAGTCATGTGCTTTATCCTATTCTCCTCGTCAATGGCTGATTGATATCTTGTAAACTCTTTATAATAGACACAGTATTCACAATTATATTTGTCTGTAAAAGAGCCTTTGTATTTATGGCTTTTGTGTTCGCCCACTCTGCGAACCAAATCGTTTGTGCAACCTGTGTACAACACGGTATGGCCTTTGTTTGTCATGATATAGGTGTAAGCGAATCGCATTACCAAATAGATTAGAGCGACAAAGATAGGGAATAATTGATAATATGACATGCCACAACATAAAGATTTTGAACGGGTTGGTGAGGGATTCCCCTGCGGGGAATGGAGTCCTTGCACTATTCTAAACCGCGGCGGCTTGTGGGACTTACTGTGCGTAGTTTCCTGTTGCCGCCGCAAAATAATATGGCGGGCTACTCCTCGATGACGTAATGGTGGGGGATTCCCCTGACGGGGAATGGAGTGTTGCTGTTGTGTTATATACGCGGCGGCCATTGGGACTTATGTCAATGTGAGGTCTGACTGGCCGCCGCGGGGTTAAAAGGCATGACTAACTCCATTCCCGCGCAGCGGGAATCTTTAAGCCTTTTAATTTGTGAATCCCGCACAGATAGAATCTCCTGGATTTTTCAACAAGTAATCAACAGGAAATGAACAAAGTTATTAACAATTCGTGTTGAAAACTAATTTTAAAGAATTTGTGTAGGAAAGTGTCAAGAAATGGGAGAAAGTGTATATCTTTGCAGCTGAAAATTGATGACAGAAGAAAATGAGTTACTTGGTAGGACATTATAACTGCAAATTGGATTCGAAGGGACGTCTTTTGGTGCCCAGCGAATTCAAGGAACAGCTGGGCGAACAGGTGGAGGCGGGCTTCGTCCTTCGTCCTGGGCTTCACGCCACCTGCCTCGAACTCTACACGAGGAAAGACTGGGACGAGGTGCAGGATCAACTGCGTGCCGCTTTCAGCCAGTTCAAGGCGAAACAAGAGGCGGTGCTGCGCAAATACAACGCCGGCGCACGCTTCGTGAAGCTCGACGGCAGCGGCCGGCTGCAGATTCCCAAAGACCTGATTGAAAAAGGCGCCCTCGTGAAAGACTTGGTCATCACCTCGGTCACCACGAAGATGGAAATCTGGGACAAGAACCTATACGAACAGTCCATCGACGAGCTTGACGACGAGGAGTTCTTCAACCTGCTAGGAGAAAACATAAAATAGGGGAGGCGATCATGTATCACAATCCGGTCATGTTGAACGAATGCCTTGAGGGACTGAACACTTCGACCAGGACGAAGATGCCGCCGCCAATGCCTTCGACGATGAACGCTTCACCTTCATCCCGCAAAACTTCAAGTACTTCAAGAATTTCATTCAGCTCTATAACGGCGGACGCCAGATCGATGGCATCATCGCCGACTTGGGCGTTTCGTCGCACCAGTTCGACACGCCCGAGAAGGGCTTTTCCACCCGTTTCGATGGTCCCCTCGACATGCGCATGAGCCAGATGACCCCAAACGACGCAGCCACGGTGGTGAACACCTACGACCACGCCGACCTGACGCGCATCCTGCGCCTCTACGGCGAGATGCAACAGCCTCAGCTCATCGCCTCTGACATCATTCTTGCCCGCGAGGCCGAGCCTATCGAGACCACCGAGCAGCTGAAGGCCGCCGTGCAACGCCGTCTGCCTCGTGGCAAAGAAAACAAGGTATTGGCCCAGCTCTTCCAAGCCCTGCGCATCGAGGTAAATCAAGAGCTCGAAGCCCTCAGCGCTTTCCTCATGCAATGCCCCGAGGCGTTGAAGCCGGGCGGGCGCCTCGTTGTGATGTCGTACCACTCGCTCGAAGACCGACTCGTGAAGAACTTCATGAAGACGGGCAATGCCGAAGGCAAGGAGGAAAAAGACTTTTACGGCAACTTGTTGACACCTTATCATATCATCACGCGTAAGCCCGTCGTCCCCACCGATGAGGAGACCGAAAACAACCCCAGGGCTCGCAGTGCCAAACTCAGGATCGCAGAAAGGAAATAGCCATGGAAGAACAGAAAGAGACTAAGAAGAAAAAGAAAGGCAGTAAGAGGGTAATGAACGTCCTGGGCGGCACTTTCCTCGTGAAGGAGAACTTCACCAAGCAGTTTTTTTTCCTCGCGTATGTGACCATCCTGCTTATGGCCATCATCACCAACACCTATATTGCCGAGGAAAAGAACCGCGAGCTGATCAAGGCCAACAAGCGTCTCAACGACTTACAGGTGGAATATATACAAGTGAAGTCGGCCATCATGGAGGCTTCCAAGCAGTCGGTTTTGGTGAAGCGGCTGGAAGGCACGGGCTTGAAAGAAGCCACCGAGCCCTTGAAGCGCATCATCGTTAATGTTGAATCCGAAAAGAACGTGGAGCCATGAAGACCGACCCGAAAACCGATACCCTTTGGAAGACCTACTTGGTCTATATTCTCGTCCTTATCTTCGGCATCGCCATCATCGCGAAGATCATCCTGGTGCAGACCAAAGACAACAAGGAGCTGGAGAAGCTGGCCGAGCAGCGCGAATACCGCGTCGACACCTTGGAGGCTTCACGTGGCAACATCTTTTCGTCCGACGGACAGCTGATGGCTACCACCATACCGCTTTATGACGTTTTCTTCGACTACAAGTCGGTCGACTCAGCCGTCTTGGCTGACAATATCGATTCGCTCTGCGTGCAGATGTCAGAGCTCATTCCGAAGCGCAATCCCGCACAATGGAAGGCTTTCTTCGCTGAAGGCATGGCAAAGAAGAATCGCCACTATAAGATTGCACTCAACATCACACAGACGGAACTTCGCCAGATGCAAAGCTTCGTCATCTTCAATCGTGGGCTCTATAAAGGCGGCCTCATCATCGAGAAGAAGATCCGTCGCGAGCATCCGTATAAAGACCTCGCCAGTCTCATGCTCGGCATGGCCAATGAGAAAAAGGGCTACTTCTTTGGCCTTGAAGGTGCCTACAACGATTACCTCAGAGGACAGAACGGACGTCAGTTGGTGAGGAGAATCCACCATGGCGGCTGGATTCCCGTCGACTCCGACGACAACACCGATGCCCAAAACGGCGACGACGTCATCACTACTTTCGATGTCAAGTTGCAGGATATTGTGGAGAGTGCGCTTAATAACACGTTGACAGTCAACAAGGCTGAACAAGGTTGTGCCATCCTGATGGATGTGGAGACGGGTTACGTGAAGGCCTTGGCCAACCTGAGCCTGAATCACGAGACGGGGAAATATGAAGAGCTTTACAACGTGGCCTTGGCCGAACGTTATGAACCAGGTTCGGTGTTCAAGATTGCCTCGATGGTCGTTTTGCTCAACAACAACGAGAACATGAGCCTCAGCGATAAGGTGAATATCGGCATGGGCCCCATCCAATTCTCGAACCGTACTATGAAAGATGACCACAGCTTTGCCAAAGGCGGTGTTTGCACCGTGCAGGAAGTCATCGAGCAGTCGTCGAACAAAGGCACTGCAGTGTTGGTCACCAAAAACTTTGCCGCTCATCCCGAGAAATATGTCAACGGCTTGTATGCCTTGGGCCTGAACAAGAAGATTGGCACGGGCATCACGGGTGAAGCCCAGCCCGTCATCAAGCACCCGGATGACAAGACCAAGGATGGCCGCAAGCTCTGGTCGAACGTCTCGTTGCCTTGGATGTCGATTGGCTATGAGGTCAATGTCACCCCGATGCAGCTGCTGATGCTTTACAACGCCATCGCCAACGGTGGTCGCATGATGAAGCCCCAATTTGTCACCGAGATCCGTCGCGGTGAGCAGACCGTGGAGAAATTTGACCCCATCGTGCTCAGCGAGCACATTGCCTCGCCCGAGTCGATCGAGAAGATACAGACCATGCTGGAAGGTGTGGTGCTGCGTGGCACTGCCCGACGCCAGTTTGCCGGCTGTGTGGTCGGTGTGGCGGGCAAGACCGGTACGGCACAATACTACGATAAGGTGCAGGGCTATGCCTATCATGAGCCAGGCATTGGCCGTAAGCTCTACAACACCACTTTTGTGGGTTATTTCCCCACCGACAAGCCGCGCTACAGCTGCATCATCATGGTGAGCCGTGCCCGTGGCGCCAAGTGGGCCGCTGGTGGCGTTTCGGCTCCCGGTTTCAGGGAGATTGCCGAGAAGGTTTATGCCACACGTATCGGCATCAGCGAAGACGACAGCCTCACCTTACACAGAGAGAGCGCCAGAGGTCCCGTCCTCGTGCGCCACAGCAAGGAATCGCAATACCTCAACAGTATCGACAAGAGCTACAACGACTATGCCATCAATGGCGATTGGGTGACCGTTGAGAGAGATGAAAGCGGACAAATCACCATGCGTGAGGCCCAACTCTCCAACAACCGAGTACCCAACGTGGTCGGCATGGACATCACCGATGCCGTCTATCTCCTTGAGAATATGGGCATCAGCACCGAATTCACAGGACAAGGCGTCGTCAAAGAGCAGTCGTTGCATGCAGGCGATACCGTCAAGGCACACAGCACAATGCATTTAAAACTAGAGAAATGATGAAGATCAAAGACATATTGACGAATTGCAACCTTTTGGAGATTGTAGGCGAGAAAGACGTTGACGTGGTCGACATCTCTTTCGACTCCCGAAAGGTGGGACAAGGCACCTTGTTTTTTGCCGTCAAGGGCACGCAGGTCGACGGACACGACTACATCGACAAAGCCATAGAAAAAGGCGCATCAGTGATCGTTTGCGAGAAGTTGCCACGTAAGAAAGTCGACAATGTCACTTACGTGAAAGTCGACAACTCGGCCTACGTCTTGGGCGTCGGCGCCTCCAATTTCTTCGGCAATCCTTCGGAGAAGCTGAAGCTGGTGGGCGTGACGGGGACCAACGGCAAGACCACCATCGCCACCTTATTATATAGGCTTTTCACGGGGGCTGGCTACAACTGCGGCCTGCTTTCGACGATTGAGAACATCATTAACCGCGATGTCGTCCCTTCGACCCACACCACGCCCGACCCCATCGAGTTGAACGCCTTGCTGCAGCAGATGGTTGAACTAGGCTGCGAATATGCCTTTATGGAGGTGAGCTCGCACAGCGTGGCACAAGACCGCATTGCAGGGCTGCATTTCGCAGGCGGCATCTTCACCAACCTTACGCATGACCACCTCGACTATCACAAGACCATGGCCAACTACCGCAACGCCAAGAAGAAATTCTTCGACGACCTGCCGCAGAGCGCCTTCGCCTTGACCAATCTGGACGACAAGAACGGGGCGTATATGCTTCAAAACACGCAGGCCCGTAAGCTGAGCTATGCCTTGAAACACGATGCCGACTTCAAGGGCGTCGTCATGGAGAGCCATTTCGACGGCATGCTACTCAAGGTGAACGGCACGGAGATGTACACCCAACTCGTCGGCGGCTTCAATGCCAGCAACATCTTGGCCATCTACGGTGCAGCCACCGCCTTGGGATTCAACAAAGATGAGCTGCTGGTCGAGATCAGCAAGCTGCGTGGCGCCAACGGCCGTTTCGACATGGTGCACTCCGAGAAGGGCATCGTCGGCATCGTTGATTACGCCCACACGCCCGATGCCTTGGAGAACGTACTCATCACCATCAATGATGTGCGTTGCCACAAGGAAACGCTAATTACCGTGGTGGGCTGTGGCGGCAACCGCGACACCACGAAACGCCCCGAAATGGCTGCAGTCGCCGTCAAGCTCAGCGACCGCGTCATCCTTACGAGTGACAATCCGCGCAATGAAGATCCCGACGAGATCATCCGTCAGATGAAAGTCGGAGTGGCCGAAGAAGACCAAGGCAAGGTGTTGAGCATCACCAATAGGCGTGAGGCCATCCGCACTGCAGTTGCTTTGGCTAAGAAAGGCGACATCATCCTCTTGGCAGGTAAAGGCCATGAGAACTATCAGGAAATCAACGGAGTGAAGAACCATTTCGACGACAAGGAAGTCCTGTCGGAAGCATTTAAGGAGGCATAAGCCATGTTGTACTATCTGTTCAATTATCTGCAACAATGTGATTTTCCGGGTGCGGGCGTGTTCAACTACGTCACCTTCCGTGCCGCCATCGCGGTTATCCTCTCCCTTGTAGTGGCTGTGTGGTTTGGCAATTGGTTCATCAAGATGTTGAAACGTAAGAAAATCATCGAGACCCAGCGTGATGCGTCCATCGACCCTTACAACACCAAGAAAGTAGGCGTGCCTACCATGGGCGGCGTTATCATCATCGCTGCCATCCTTATTCCGGTGCTGTTGGTTTGTAAACTCCATAGTGTCTACACCCTCCTGATGATTGCCACGACGTTGATTTTGGGCGTCTTAGGTTTCGCCGACGACTATACCAAGACCTTCAAGCACAAGAAAGACGGCTTGAAGCCTGCGGTGAAATTGGGTGGACAGATCCTCTTGGGTCTGCTCGTCGGCCTAACCCTGCGTTTCAGTCCTGCCGTGCAAATCAACGAGACCGTTCAGGTGAAGATTGAAGACAACAAGGAAGTGGTGGTGAAGAGTCCCGACGTGAAATCGACCAGGACAACCATTCCTTTCGTGAAGAATCACAACCTCAACTATGCGGACCTGTTCAAATGGGCTGGAGAGAAGTGGATGTACAACCTGGCTTGGGTCTTCTTGGTGTTGCTCATCGTGTTCATCGTGGCAGCTGTCTCCAACGGCTCCAACCTCAACGACGGCATGGATGGCATGGCCTCGGGCAATTCTGCCATCATAGGCCTCACCATGCTCATCTTGGCCTATATCTCCAGTAATGCGGTCACGGCGAGTTATTTCAATTTGATGTATATTCCAGGTAGTGAAGAGCTTGTGGTGTTTATGGGTGCATTTGTGGGTGCCCTTATCGGTTTCCTCTGGTTCAATTCCTTCCCAGCACAGATCTTCATGGGCGACACGGGTAGTTTGACCATCGGAGGAATCATTGCGGTTTCGGCCATCATCATGCACAAGGAGTTGTTGCTGCCTTTGCTCTGCGGCGTGTTCCTCTTTGAAATTCTGAGTGATTTGGACGTGAAACGCTTCGTCAAGACGGGCAAGAAACATCGCATCTGGAAGAAGGGTCCCTTGCACGACCATTTCAGAACGAGCTATAGCGACTTTAAGAAGGCCTGGCCCAACAGCACTGTCACCTTCAAGGGACACGGTGAAGGCCATAACACGGTTCACCACGAGGTGAAGATCACCATCCGCTTCTGGATTGTCACGATATTATTGGCTGCGTTTACGCTGATTACGTTTAAGATAAGGTAATACTCTAGATCGCTTCGTGCCTCGCGATGACGCAAAGCGACAACTGAATAACTGAACAACTGACAACTGAATAGATGAATTACTACGAAGAAATCATCAACACGAAATCAAATCGTCCTACTTCTATGGTGGACGGCATATCGTCAAAGGTTTTGCAAATTAGGAAAGAGCACATCAAGCTCAGCCTCAGTGACTTGAATACTGTCGACCATCGGCAGGAATACGTTACTGCCATTGATGGCGTGATGTATTACGACGACTCGAGGGCCGAGAACGTGAATGCCACCTGGTTCACTTTCCAAAATATTGTGAAGCCCGTCGTTTGGATTGTGGGTGGCGACGACAGCCAAGCCGACTTCAAGGACCTCAAGAAAGTGGTGAAACAGAAGGTGAGGGCAATGGTGTGTGTTGGTCAGGACAATACCAAGCTGAAGAAGGCCTTCCACAAGGACATCACCGACATCTTCGAGGTGGAGAGCGTCGACGAGGCGGTCAACTTGGCCGCATTGCTGGCACATGAAGACGACATCGTGTTGTTTTCGCCTGCCTGCAAGTCGGCGACAGGGGAGACCTACACCGAACGTGGCAACGAATTCACTGAAACTGTAAGGAGAATGGAGCATGAACGTTATCAGTAAGATAATGAAAGGCGACAAGGTCATCTGGATCGTAGCCTTGATTTTGGGCGTCATCTCGCTGATTGTGGTGTATAGCGCCACCAGCGCCTTGGCAGTCTCGAAATACGAAGGCAACACCGGGCGTGTGGTGATGAAGCACTTGGGTATGCTGCTATTCGGCTTCCTGATGATGATTGCCGGCTCGCGGATCAATTACAAGCGCTATGCGAAACTCGCCCTCCTGCTAATGATACCGTGTCTGGCTTTGCTGCTTTACACCTTGGTGTTTGGCCGCAACATCAACGATGCCAGCCGTTCCATCAACCTTGGCGGCTTTTCGTTCCAGCCCAGTGAGATGGCCAAAATCATACTCATCACCTATCTGGCCCGCCAGATCATCATGATGGAAGGCTCGGTCTACAAATTCAAGGACTTCCTCATCAAGTTGGCTGCCCCCATCCTGCTCACTGCCGCCTTGATCTTCTCCGAGAATCTTTCGACTGCCGTCATCTTGATTGCCGTGTGCATGGTGCTGCTTTTCATTGGAAGGGTAAAGTTCCTGCATATCATGGCCTTGGTCGGGTTGTGCGTCATCGGCATGGGTGCCTATTTGAGCTTTGATGCCGTGAAGACCAGCATCCAGAACAGCCATAATGCGAAGGCCCAACAGGAAGCTATTGCTAGGGGTGATACCAGCAAGGAATACAAGGAGAAGCAAAACCGCATCCAGACTTGGGCCAACCGCCTGAAATCGATGGGTGAGGACAAGGAGAAAGTGGATCCCTTCGACGACAAGCACATGCAGCGCACCTATGCCGACATCGCCGTGGCTTCGAGTTCCATCTTTGGCAAGGGCCCAGGTAAGAGCGAGCAGCGCAACTTCTTGCCGCATCCCTATTCTGACTTCATCTACGCCATCATCGTGGAGGAATATGGACTCATCGGCGGCATCGTTGTTCTGTTGCTCTATGTCATCCTTTTCACGAGGGTGTTGCGCATCGTCATCAAGCGCCCGCTCACCTTCGGTGCCTTGATGGCCTTCGGGTTGGGCTTCCTTGTCATCCTGCAGGCCATGATCAATATGGGCGTCTCCATTGGTCTGTTACCCGTCACGGGTCAACCTTTGCCTCTTGTGAGCATGGGTGGCACCTCGCTGATGGCTACGGGACTCATCATTGGCATGATTCTGAGCGTCACGCGGAGCATGGAAGACGAAGAAATGAACAAAGAACAAGAAATACAAGCCATAACGGAAACAACTGAAACTACTGAAGATGAAAGAGAACCTGAAAGTCGTGATTAGTGGTGGTGGCACGGGCGGCCATATCTTTCCCGCCATCGCCATTGCGGATGCCTTGAAGCGGAGATTTCCCAAGGCCGACATACTCTTTATCGGAGCGAAAGGTCGCATGGAGATGGAGCGCGTGCCCAAGGCGGGTTATCCTATTGAGGGCTTGTGGATCAGCGGATTCACCAAGGACCTCTCGGCTTTAAGCCTGCCCTTCAAACTTGTCAGTAGTCTGAGCAAGGCACGCCGCATTTTGAAGCGTTTCCATCCTGACGTGGTCATCGGCGTGGGTGGTTTCGCCAGCGGTCCCACCTTGAAAGCCGCCAACTGGTTGGGCATCCCTACTGTCATCCAGGAGCAGAACTCCTATCCGGGCAAGACCAACCGCAATGTGGGTCAGAAAGCCAAAGCCATCTGTGTGGCTTACGACCACCTCGACCAATGGTTCCCTGCCGAGAAGATCCATTTCACGGGTAATCCCTTGAGGGCTAACATCACCCTTAATGGTACCCGCGAGGAAGCCGCCGCGTTCTTCAAGCTCGATGCAAATAAGCCTGTTGCCCTGTTGGTCGGTGGCAGCCAAGGTGCCTTGGGCATCAACAAAGGCATCAGTGCACAACTGGCTTCCTTCAAGGACAGCGACTTACAGCTTATCTGGCAGACGGGCAAGACCTACATCACCCAGGCTCAAGAGGAAGTGAAAGTCTTAGACTTGGACGACCAGGTGAAGCCCACCGTCTTCATCGACCGCATGGACTTGGCATACGGCTTGGCCGACGTGGTCATCTCGCGCGCCGGTGCCATGTCGATTTCCGAGTTGGCTCTAGTGCGGAAGCCCGTCATTTTCGTGCCGCTGCCCACTGCCGCCGAGGACCATCAGACCAAGAACGCCCAGCAGCTCGTCGACGCCGACGCCGCCCTCATGGTGCGCAATGCCGATGCGGAGAAGGAACTCATCCCTGCCTTGTTCAAGTTGAAGGACGATAAGGCCTTGCAAGCCAAACTGAGTGAAAACATCGGCAAGTTTGCCCGTCCGAATGCCGCCGATGACATTGTAAACGTAATCATTAAAGCAATTAGTTAACTCTAGCCCCGTAGGGGCGACAGCCAATAAGCAGGTGGTGTAAACCCCTGCGATACAGAGAAGCCCCGTAGGGGCGACAGCGAATAAGCAGACGGTGTAAACCCCTGCGTAAAACAAAAACGAATCCAATGATATGACAAACGGAGAAGGACATACAATCTACATGTTAGGCATCGGCGGCATAGGCATGAGCGCCTTGGCCCGCTATTATCACAGCATGGGTTACACTGTTGCCGGCTATGATCGTACACCTTCCCCGCTCACGAGACAGTTGGAAGATGAGGGCATGGCAATCCATTATGAAGACCAACCTGAACTATTGCCAGCCCTCATTGACTTCGTCGTATATACCCCGGCCGTGCCACGCGACCTCAAGGAGTTTGAGGCCTTGCGCCAACGCAATCTGCCCATCATGAAGCGTTCCGAAGCCTTGGGCAAGGTCACGGAGGGACATTTCACCATCGCAGTGGCTGGAACGCACGGCAAGACCACCACCACGGCTATGGTGGCACACATTTTGAACCATTGTGGTGTGAATACCACAGCTTTCATCGGAGGCATCGCCAACAATTTCAATAGCAACTTGCTGCTGAGTGAGGTTAAGGAGAGTACTTTGGTTGTCGAAGCTGACGAGTTTGACCGTTCCTTCCTGCATCTTCATCCCGAGGTGAGCATCATCAACTCCATCGATGCGGATCATCTTGACATTTATGGTGACAAGACCCATGTCGTGGCAGGCTTTAATGACTTCGCGCATCTGACGCATGATCTTGTCATCGTGAAAGAAGGCCTCGATGTCGAAGTGGAAAACAGTGTGCGTTTCGGTTTCGGTGAGGCGTGCGACTACCGCGCCGAGGTCGTCAAATCGGAAAAAGGCATCACCGACTTTGTCATTTATGGCGAAGGACAAAAGACGGAAGTCAGGTTGCCCATGGCAGGCAACCACAACGTGCTAAATGCCACAGCGTCTTTCGTCGCTGCCCGTCAAACTAGACTGGCACCACAAGCCATTGCCGAGGCACTTTCCACTTTCAAAGGTGTGAAACGCCGCTTCGACATTCGTGTGAACAACGAAAAGCATTGTTATATTGATGATTACGCGCATCATCCTGAAGAGATTCGTTCCTGCCTGACAGCGGTAAGGGCCGCCTATGTTGGCAAACGCATCACCTTGGTTTTCCAGCCCCATTTGTTCAGCCGCACGCGCGACTTCATGGACGAGTTCGCTTCTGCTTTGGCCTTGGCCGATGAGCTTATCCTGTTGGACATCTATCCTGCTCGCGAGAAGCCCATCGAAGGCATCACCTCGGCGGCCTTGTTGGAGAAAGTGCCGATGACCGACAAAAAAATATGCTCGAAGTCGGAGCTGGTTGGCTTGATTGACAGCGAAAAGCCTGAACTGCTCATCACCATGGGCGCTGGCGACATCGACCGTTTTGTTGAACCTCTTGAAGAAATGATAAAGACATGGTAAAGAAGATATTATGCATATTGTTGTGGGTCGTTACGGCCGGCGCGCTCATCGCCTTGTTTGTCTTCGCCAGAGAGGACTACCTGCATCAACCCTTAAAGTCGATCCAATTGCAATCGTCGACCGACACGGGTTTTGTGAGGAAGACAGTCTTGCACGATGAGATTGAGCGCATTTGTGGCAAGAGGAACATAGGAACCGTTGACATGTTGGCCATCCAAAAGGTGATGGGCGACAACTCGTGGGTCGAGAGCAGCGCCTCTTACATCGACCTTGACGGCACGCTCAATGTGAGCTACAAGGAATACGAGCCTTGGTTTAGGGTGTATGGAAAGAACGGACATTCCGTCTACGTCACTCGCGATGGCGTCGTCGTTCCGATATGTCGTATTTATACACCTTACGTGCTGGTTGCCAGCGGCAATTTCGACCTCAGAAGCGATTCGGTCACTTATCGGCTCAACGATACCTTGGATAGCGACATCAACTTGCTCAACGCCTTGCATTGGTGTGATGCCATTGAAGAGAATGACTTTGTGAGCCAATGTGTAGGTCAACTGTATTGCAACAAACAAAACCAATTTGAGCTCACCATGAAAGGTTTCGACGGTAGGGTCATTGTGGGCGACACTTGCGATGCCGCCGACAAACTGTGGCGTTTGGAGTTCTTTATGAAGCAACGCGTTGGTAGCTCCGAGATCAAGACTTTGAAAAGCATCAATTTAAATTTTAAAAATCAAATAGTCTGTACAAAACGATAATGTTATGAGTGAAGGAAAAATCATCGTCGGATTAGACATCGGTACCACCAAGGTGGCTTGCATCGTGGGCCGGAAGTCTGAAAATGGAAAAATTGAAATCCTGGGATATGGCAGAACCGTATCCACAGGTGTGCGACGTGGCGTGGTCACCAACATCTTCGACACGGTCGAAGCCATCAAGACGGCTGTCAAGCAGGCCTCCGACCAGTCGGGTGTCGAAATCAACCGTGTCAGCGTGGGCATCGCTGGTCAGCACATCAAGAGTTTACAGCACCGTGGCGTCATGATGCGCGACAACCATGAGACGGAGATCTCTGAGGCTGAGTTGGAACGTCTGCGCAACGACACCTTTAAAATCAACATGACGCCTGGTGAAGAAATCATCGACGTCATCCGTCAGGACACCTACGTCGATGGCGAATTGGCGAGCAATCCTGTAGGCATGTTAGGCAGCAAGATTGAGGCCAACTTCCACGTCATCATAGGTCAGACCTCAGCGGCTAAAAACATCGTCAAATGTATCCAAAGTGCTGGTTTGGACATGGATTACATGATTTTGGAGCCTATTGCTTCGGCCCAGGCCGTCCTCGACGACGAAGAGAAAGATGCTGGCGTGGTCCTCGTCGACATTGGCGGTGGCACCACCGACATCGCCATCTTCAAGGACAAGAAGATACAGCACACAGCAGTGATTCCTTTTGGTGGCAACATCATCACGGAAGACATTTGCTCGGGCTGCTCTATCATCAAGCATTACGCCGAAGAGGTGAAGGTAAAGTTCGGTTCGGCTTTAGCCAGCGAAAACCGCGACGACGAGGTGGTTTCTATCCCCGGCATTCGTGGCAGGGAGCCCAAGGAAATCTCGTTCAAGAACTTGGCCCACATCATTCAGGCTCGTTTGGAGGAGATCTTTGAGTTGGTCAATTACGAAATCCAAAAGGCCAAGACCGACAACCAACTCATCGCGGGCATCGTGCTGACAGGTGGTGGTGCCATGATGCGCCACATCCAACAACTGGCCGAGTTCAAGACGGGTTTGGAAGTGCGTATCGGCTATCCCAACGAACATCTCAACCAGACCGAGATGAAGGAAATGTCGAGCCCGATGTATTCCACAGGTATCGGTATCGTCATCGAAACCATCGCCCGTATGGAGCATGACGAGTACTTGCAAGCCTCGAAAAAAGCCGAGGAAAAGCAAAGCATCCAACCTGTCGAGCCCACCGTTGAGACTCCACAACCAGTAGAAATCGACCCCAATAAAAATGATAACGATGGCAAGAGGAAGAAGAAAGGCTTCGATGTGAAAGGAATTATAGCTACCCTCACGGAGTTCTTCACCCCTGACGAAAACCTTGAATAACCTAAAACCGCAAGACCATGGCAGAAGATTACTTGACTAACCAAAACGCCCAAGACGAGTTGTTCAAACCCGTTGACGTGGAGAAACCTAACTATATCAAAGTCGTCGGTGTGGGTGGCGGCGGTGGCAATGCCGTCAATCACATGATGGAAGAAGGCATTCAAGGCGTTGACTTTGTGCTGTGCAACACCGACCATCAGGCCTTGTTGAAAAGCCGTGTAAAGACTACGGTTCACCTTGGAAAGCGTGAACTGGGTGCCGGCAACGACCCCAACATCGGCCGTGAAGCTGCCGAAATGAGCCGTGACGAGATTGAGGCACTGATGGACGACAATACCAAGATGCTGTTTGTAACCGCTGGTATGGGTGGTGGCACAGGCACTGGCGCAGCCCCTGTCGTGGCCAAGATGGCCAAAGACAAGGGTATCCTTACCGTGGGTATCGTCACCATGCCCATGGAACGCGAAGGCCGTCGCCGTAAACTGCAGGCTTTGGCAGGTATCGACGAACTGAAAAAATGTGTCGACACGCTTATTCTAATCAGCACCGACAAACTGCGCGACCAATATGGCAACATGAAGCTCTCCGAGGCCTTCAAAAAGGCCGACGACGTGTTGGCCACGGCTGCACGAGGCATCGCCGAGATCATCACTGTGCCCGGTTATGTCAACGTCGACTTCGAGGATGTGAAGACCGTCATGAAAGACAGCGGCAAGGCCATCATGGGCTCGGGCATCGCCGAAGGCGAAGGTCGTGCTGAGAAAGCCATCAAGGATGCCATCCATTCACCGCTACTCAACGACTCGAACATCGAAGGTGCGAAAAACATCTTGCTCTATATCACCTCAGGTACCAACGAAGTTTCGCTCGACGAAGTGGACGAGATTCTCGAAATCGCACAGAACGCTTGCGGCAACAACTCCGATGTTATTTGGGGTAACGGCACCGATGAAAGTCTTGGCGAAGCTCTCAGCGTCACCCTTATTGCCACGGGTTTCAACCACGACGCCAAGCCTTACAGTGCAGTGATTGCTGAGAAACAAGGACAAGGCTCAAGTAGCGAACCTGTCCAGCCCAAGAAGGTGTACGACCTGAGTGGACAGGTGAAGGGCGAAGAGCCTCAGGTACCTGCCCAGCCTGCCCATCTGGCGGTGGGTTCGGTAGCTGCCACCGAGGTTGAAACAGCCTATCCCAAGGTAGAACAACCCGAGAAGACCGTTCATTCTTTGTTCTCTCCAGTAAATGAGGCCCCTGAGCCTGTCGAATCTAAGGTCTCTGAGCCCGTCGAATCTAAGGTCCCTGAGCCCGTCGAAGGGCCGACCGATAATGGTGACTCCAAGGCCGTTGAGCCCGTCGAAACGCCGCTTGAAAACAGCCATCAACCCATCGACGATGAGCCCCTCTTCGATTCCGCCACCGAGCCTACGCCTGCGGCACCCACTTACGATGCACCCCAATCATCCCGTTACAATGACGAGCGTCCCGTGGTGAGGATCTTCGACAACCCCTTCCACTCGAGTAGCAGTGGCGACGATGATGGCTTCGAAATCACATCGCGCATCATGACCAAGGATGAGACCCAAGCCAGAGCTGAACAGGAGATTGCCGTGTTGGAAGCCAAAAAGGCCAAGGAGACTGACCCCAAGGAGCAATTGAAAAAGCAACGTCTGCGCGCCTTGAGCGTGAACTTCAGGACGGCACGTGGCTTGGAAGAGCTGGAAAACCAGCCGGCATACCTGCGTCGCAATGTGGAAATCAGCCACCCCGATGAAGGCTTGTCGGAGTATTCCGCTTCCCAAAACGGCATCAGCGGAGAGAACTCCTTCCTGCATAAAAACGTCGACTAAACTCATAATAACAGACTATTTGTGATCCGACGCAAATTAGGCCGGCAGCTTGCTGCTGGCCTAGTTTTGTTGTTAGAAGTGCGATGGAATGGCAAAAAAGTCTTATTTTTGCGCAAAATACATTTGAGAGATGAAAAAGGTTCTTGTTTTACTCGTTGTGTGTTTGGCGTCAATCGGCCTTTCTGCCCAGGAATGGGTGGGATGCCTTCAGCAGAAGCCCGTCGCGCCCCAAGTCAAGCTGATTGCTGACACGGAGCAAGCCACTGAAGTGAGTTTCACCCTGGGTGGATTCTTTAAGGAGGAAGTCAATACGCCTACAGGTCCACAGTATATCATCACGGCTCCCAAGATGGCCTCGATGTTGGAGGAAGGAGCTCCCGACCTGCCGCTTTTTGCCATTCCAGTGCTCATTGGCGACATGGCCCAGATGGAGGTCAGTGTCAAGGATGCAAAGTATCAAGATTTTGAGGGCGTTGAAGTGGCCCCGTCCAAAGGCAATCTCAGCCGTCAAATTAATCCGGATGATGTGCCTTTCCGCTATGGTGAGGCATATACGCATGACCGGTTTTTCCCTGATGCTCAAGCGCGGTTGGATGAACCATACATCCTTCGCGACTTCCGCGGACAGAATATCTTGGTCTATCCCATAACATACAATCCCGTAACCAAAACACTGAGAGTCTATACCCAACTGACATTGTCGATGCATAAAACGGGTGAAAACGGCAGTAATGTCAAGCAGAGTCGTAGGACGAGCCAGACGAAGATGGCACCCGAGGCAGACGCCATGTATGCCCACCGTTTTATCAACTATCGTGAACGGGCGACCAAATACAGTTTTATCCCCGACGAGGGGGAGATGCTGGTCATCTGTCCAGAGGAATATCTTGAAGCCATGCAGCCCTTTGTGACATGGAAGAATGAGTCGGGACGCCCTACGACCATGGTAAGTGTAGACCAAGCGGGCGGTAACAACATTGAACAAATCAAGTCATTCGTCCTCAGTCATTACAACAACCCTGACGAAAACCTGTGCTATGTGCTCCTCGTAGGCGATGTCTTCGACATTACGCCCAAGGTCATGAGCGGAGGCAGGTCCGACATCTATCTCGGACAATTGGAAGGCAATGATTATTACCCCGAGGTTTTTGTGGGTCGTTTCTCGGTGGAGAGCGTGGCCGACGTTCAAAACCATGTGGAAAAAATGATTTATTACGAACGTGACATCACCGCTGATGCCGATTGGCTTTCAAAAGGCATAGGCATTGGCTCGAGTGAAGGCTCTGGCAGTGGCCATAATGGAGGCGAGTCAGACTATATTCACATGGAATACATCCGAGATACCTTGATGCATTATACCTACAGCGATGTGTCGCGGCATTACCTCGGTGTGGGTGTGGGTACCAATGCTGCGATGATGAGCGCTGACTTCAATTCAGGCGTAGGTATATGTAACTATTGCAACCACGGCACGACAACAAGCTGGTATGTGGGAGGCTTCTCCAACAGCCACGTGAACGCATTGGTGAACGACTACAAGTGGCCTTTCATTTGGTCGACGGCATGCCTTAATGGTCAGTTCAGTGCAACTTGTTTTGCAGAGGCATGGATGCGCGCCACCAATAGCACAACGGGTGCGCCTACGGGTGCCATTGGAGGCATGTTCAGCTGGATATCGCAACCCTGGCAGCCACCTATGACGGGACAGGACGAGATGGTGGACGTGTTGTGCGAATGGCGCTCTGCCGACAGTTTCCATCACACCTTTGGCGGTGCATCCCTCAATGGAAACATGAGGATACTGGACCTGCATCCCAGCGACCAAGGAGCAACCCATAACACATGGATCTTGTTCGGTGACCCAAGTCTTATGCTACGCACCGACACGCCTTCCGAACTCAATGTGATAATGCAGCCTAATGCCATATTTCTCGGCCAGACCCAGCTGAGGCTGTCTGCTGATGCCGACTACGCCTTAGCCACACTTTCCGTCGATGGTAACGTGTTATGTAGCACTCCTATCGTTGACGGGGAAGCTACGCTTACCTTCGAAAGCCCTGCGGAAGTGGGAACGGCAAGATTGGTGGTGATGGGATTCAACAAGGTTACCACGGTCAAGGACATTGACATCATCCCGGCATCTGGTCCTTTCTTGACTTACGAGAGTTTTGCCGTCAACGATGCCAACGGGCAGGCCGACTATGGTGAAACGGTGGGACTCGATGTGACGATCAGAAATATCGGAAACCAAACCGCTTCCAATGTACAAGTGACCATGACCACGGATTCACCCCATGTGACGATTGTTGATGGAACAGCTTCCATTCCGAGCGTGGACGCCATGAACGATTACACCCTTTCCGATGGTTTTAGAATTACTGTCAATGAATCGATTATGGATGGCACCCAAGTTGTCTTTAACTTGACCTGTACTGATGGAAGCCACACATGGACGAGCCCATTCCGAATGATGCTCCATGCCCCTAATTTCGCTTTGGCGGAGTTTCGCCCAGTAAGCACGGTAGATCCAGGCGAAAGCGGTCGACTTCTCATCGGTTTCAAAAATGTGGGCTCTTCTGATGCCCGTAATGCACGGCTTCAACTTTACAGTAGCACTACAGACCTGAACTTCAGCCAAACCTACTTTGTCATTGACCAGATTCCTGCTGGAAATACAAGTACTTTGGAGGTCGACTTCACCACGTCGGACCAACTGCCCAGCAACTCCAGCGTTGAGGCCCAGTTTTTCCTGAAGACTTCGTGTTATTCCTTGATGGGACAAGAATTGCTCAGCATAGGATCGGTCAAAGAAACCTTTGAGACGGGTGATCTCTCTGCTTTTGCATGGCAGACTTTGGGCAGCAGCTTATGGTACATTGACGACAGCACAGCCCACACGGGAACTTATAGTGTTCGTTCTGGCGCCATAACTCACAACAACCTTACGACTCTGCAAGTCGAAGTGGAGGTCAGCGCAGATGGTGAGATTAGTTTTTATAAGAAACTGAGTACCGAGGCCAGCAGGGACATCCTCACTTTCTATATCGACAACACAGCCATGGATGTCTGGTCAGGCGAGGTGGATTGGAGCCGCGAATCCTTCCCAGTGACGGTTGGAACACACAAATTCAAGTGGATCTACAGGAAAAATGGCAGTGGGACTTATGGCGAGGACTGCTGTTGGATCGATGATGTGCAGTTCCCTTCGGCATCTGTTGTCAGCTTCCTGCCGGCGTTGCAGTTGCAATCTGAGGTTAACTTAAGCCTTGTCACGCTGACTTGGCAGGGCGCTTCCAATGCAGTGAATTATCTGATTCGACGTGATGGAGAGACCATAGCCATGCAGTCGGAAACCAGTTTCTCGGAATATCTCGGACTGGGAACATACGTTTACAGTGTCACAGCCATTGATGCCGATCATCTATGCAGCTTGCCCGCTTTTATTGAGGTGGAGGTCACTTCAGTAGGACTCGATGATATGGCCGATGATGTCAAACTGTATCCCAATCCAGTCAGCGACTTGCTCCATGTTGAAGTGGGACAGCCCTTCAAATATGTTGTCTTCGATGCCATGGGCCAGCAAGTGGCACAAGGCGAAAGTGGCGGGAAGGCATTGATTCCTTGCAATGAAGTGCCAAAGGGTTTGTATTTCCTGCACATTGCCACTGAGACTCAAACTCTTGTGAAAAAGGTGATTGTGCAATAATCCTACGAGCATGACTTACCTGAAATCCAATGACTTGTTCGGTGAAATCACCCCGGAAACGCTTTATGAGAAAGTCCCGCGTCCCATCGTCATTGCGGACCACCTGATGACCCCCGACAATATCGGTGCAATGATTCGCTTGGCTGACAACATCGGTGCTACCGAAGTCTGTTTTTTAGGTAAGGAAGACGAGCATCGCCTCGGCAAGGTGCGTCGGGCTGCCGCCTCCAGCCGCGACAATATTCAATGGTATTTCAGCGAGGAAAACGATTTGCATAAAATTGTTCCTCCAAGAAAGCAAATTGTGGCCATTGAGACTGCCGACAATGCCACTTGCATCTATGACACCCAACTTCCCGAAGACGTGGCTTTCGTCGTGGGCAGCGAGCGCAACGGGTTGAGTGAGGATTTGTTGAAGCAATGCGACATGGTAGTTTATATTCCCGTTCCAGGTCCCACACGTTCGCTTAACGTCAGCCATGCTGCTGCTGTAGCGCTCTTTGAATGGCAACGCCAAATGCTGGCTAAGAAACGAGACGTGATACCGGAAGCCCCGCGTCCCGAAGTCCCGCGTCCCGCGTCAAAAAAATACAAGCATATCTTCTTCGACCTCGACCGCACTTTGTGGGACTTTGACGCTGCTGCGGAAGTGGCCTTTGAACGCATATATGACAAATACAACCTGAAGGATTTAGGCATTCCCAGCGCACATGAGTTTCACGAGGTGTATCATCCTCTGAATGAACGTCTTTGGGAACTGTATCGTGCCGACAAAATCACTAAGGACTACTTGAATCGCACCCGATTCGTTATGCCTCTGGAGCATTATGGCATCCACGATACCGCTTTGGCAGACCACCTCAGCGAGGATTATGTGTATTGGTCGCCGCGCATTGTCAGACTGGTGCCTGGCACGATGGAACTGTTGGATTATCTGAAACCTAAATATCATTTGCATCTGATTACCAATGGCTTCCAAGAGGTCCAGCACACCAAACTGAGTGGTTCAGGCTTGGAGCCTTATTTCGAGACCTTGACGGTTTCGGAGGAAGTCGGCGTTAAGAAACCCAATCCTGAGATTTTCCATTTTGCCTTGCGCAAGGCGCAAGCTACAGCAGAGGATAGCCTCATGATTGGCGATGAGATGGCTGTCGATATCGATGGAGCGCGTGCTGCCGGCATTGATCAACTCTTTTTCAATCCAAATAGAGAACAGGTGGAAGGCGACCGGACTTACGAGGTGCATGAATTGTTGGAAATTAAGGAGTTGCTTTAAACAAAGTTTCTTATCTTTGCAGCAATTATTTTGAAATCAAGATGCATCGAAAATTAGTATTATTATTTTTTGGACTTTTGGGGTTGGTATTCAATGTATTAGCCCAACAGAATGGAAAAATCTCAGGCGTTATTAAAGATGCCGAGAACAGTGAGACCTTAGTCGGGGTCTCGGTTTATGTCGAGAGATTGCAGTTGGGTACCACGACCGATGAGAAAGGCCGGTATGATTTGGAATTGCCCTTGGGCGAACATACTTTGCGCGTTTCGTACGTTGGTTATACCACAGTCAACAAAAAGGTGAGTATCAGCAACAAGCCTATTACGCTCAATATTAAACTGGAACCAGAGTCAGAGAAACTATCTGAAGTTCAGGTTACTAGCGAGCGCAAAGACCGCAATGTGACGGCTATGGCGATGAGTGTTCAGACCCTCGACATGATTACCATCAAGAAGATACCTGCACTGATGGGTGAGGTGGACGTCATCAAGAGCATCACGCTGTTGCCAGGTGTGCAGTCGGCTTCTGAAGGCTCGTCGGGCTTCAGCGTGCGCGGGGGGGCCACCGACCACAACCTCATTCTTTTGGATGGAGCTCCTATCTACAATGCCTCACATTTTCTCGGCTTCTTCTCTGTATTCAACAACGATGTGGTGAAGGATGCCACACTCTATAAGGGTGACATTCCAGCCAACTTCGGTGGCCGCCTTTCGTCTGTCCTCGATGTGTCGGTGAAAGACGAGATGCCCAAACGTTTAGCCCTCCAAGGTGGCATAGGTTTGGTGACCAGCCATTTGATGCTTGAAGCACCTCTGTTTGACCATAAGACCTCCGTGATGTTGGCAGGTCGCCGGACATACGCTGGTCTTATCCTCCCTTTTATGGGGGAAGATCTGAACAAGTCGAAAATCAATTTCTACGATGTGAATGCCAAAGTGACCCAATCGTTGGGCAAGAATGACAAACTCTTCCTTTCGCTTTACAACGGTCACGACCAGTTCTCGATGCAGCAGATGATTGGCTTGGGCTATGGTAACAGTAGTGCCACCTTGCGTTGGAGCCATATCTTCTCCGACCGTCTCACATCCAACCTCTCTTTGATTGGCTCGAAGTATCGTTATAGCATCGACATGAATTACAGCCCCTACGACTTCGCCATCAGTGCGGGTACCGATGCGGCAAGCCTCAACTACGATTTCTTCATGCATTGGAACGACCAGCACATTTCGAAGTTTGGCTTGACAACGGGTATTCAATCCTACCTGCAAGGCGAGATTGACGACCGTGGCGGAGCACTTTCGCAATACCTACAGGTAGACCAGTCGGAGTCGGTGGCGCGCAAGGGCTTGGAACATGCCTTGTATTTCACTCATGATTACACACCCACGCCGCGTCTCACTTTCCGTGCAGGCTTGAGGCTGTCGTGCTTCCAAAACTTGGGTGAGGAAGACTTGTATGTCTTCGATGATGTCATCCATGTAGTTACAGATACCCTGCATTATGGTAAAGGTGAAGTGTTTAATACCGTCATCAATCCCGAACCACGTTTGGCGGCCATGTATCAATTGGATGAGCATTCGTCGATCAAGGGTTCGTATTCGCGCACGGTGCAATATGCTCAAGTGGCCTCGTCGGCCACAGGCGGCCTTCCTTTCGATGTTTGGTTCCCGACTAGTCCCAACGTAAAGCCGCAAAAGTGCGACCAGTTTGCCCTTGGCTATTTCCGCAACTTCAAGGATGATGCCATCGAAACCTCCGTGGAGGTTTATTACAAGAATATGCAAAACGTCATTGATTTCAAGGACAATGCCATCACATACGGTTATCTCTTGATCGATGGTGAACTGCGTGTTGGCAAGGGCCGTTCCTTCGGCGCTGAGTTTCTCGTCAGGAAGAATGTAGGCAAGTTCACGGGGTGGCTTTCATACACTTATTCGCGTACGTTCCGCACCATCGAAGGAATTAGCCATGGACTAGAATATCGCTCGCCTTATGACCGTCCACACAACATCGTCATCGTGGGCAGCTACGACCTTAATCCTCGCATCACCTTGGCGGCCAATTGGATTTACAATACCGGCCAACCCGTGACTTTCCCCTACGGCCAATATACCATCAATGGCAATACTTATGCAGTGTATAATGGCAAGCGTAATGAAAGTCGCTATCCCGATTACCATCGCCTCGACTTGTCATTCACCTACAAATTGGGTAAGTTGGACAATCGCCGTTGGCAACACGAGCTTAATGTTTCGGTTTACAATGCCTACGCCCGACACAACACTTGGGCCATTACTTTCGACCAAGGTAAGAATGGCAGTATTGTGACCAAAAACATGTACCTCTTTTCTGCAGTGCCTTCCATCTCGTATAACTTTAAATATTGAGTATTATGAAAGTACTGTATAAGTTTTTGGCTTTTGTCGCTTTGGCTGGTGTTGCGGCGTGTACCGAAGACATCATAATTGATGTGGAAGAAGGAGAACCGATGATAGGGGTGGAGGCTTCGTTCACCGACGAATTGAAGCGACATGAGGCCATTTTGAGCTATACGGCTGAGTTCTATAACCAAAATGAAATCAGCATGGTGAGCGGAGCTACGGTATATGTCACGGATGGTGTGGATACGATGTATTATTATGAGGACCCGGAACAACATGGACATTACTTTACCGACAGCGTTGCCGGTAAAAAGAATACCATGTATCGGCTGTGCGTTGAAGTGCTACGCGAGGATGGCGAGATACATCATTTACATTCAGAAAGCATCATTCCTGACAACGTGGAATGCATTGACAGCTTGGTAGTGAAGCATTTCAACGGGATGAATGATAGTGTCCCTACGGTGTTTCTATTTGACACCATCGAATGGCTTTATCCGTATTTTCAGAGTCTTCCAGATCCCAACATCATCTATATGCCCATGGTTACGAAAAACGACACGTTGATTAACGATAGTTTGAGAATGCAGATGATGATTGCCCAAGGTGGATTTGCTGGCTATTATGTGAATGGTCCTGAAATGTTAGCATCCAATAAGGAAATACCGATTGGTTATTTCCGTAGGTCGAAACTGATGGATGGCGATAGGATTCATGCTGACTTGTATAGCATCACAGCGGATTATTATGTTTATTTCTACAGCCTTTTGTTGTCGAATGGCAGTAATCCCATGTTGGGAGCACCGGCCAACGTGAGCACTAACATACAACCCGACGGTGAAGGCGTGGGATGGTTTTTCACTGCGTCAGTCGTTTCGGCTGAAACGGTTTTCCGAAAATAATGGTTGAATATGGCAAAGAGCAAGTTGCATATTGTTTTTCTGGTTGGACTCGGTTTGCTTTCAGCTGCATGTACCGAGGAAATCACGCTGGAAATGCCTGAGGGCAGGAAAAGACCGGTGGTTGAAGGCTCCATTTCGAATGAATATAAGCGACATGAGGTGATTCTCAGTTACTCCACGGAAATGTATGACACGGAGGATCCTGAAATGATTTCAGGTGCCGAAGTGTATGTAAATATAGGTAACGACACGATTTGGTTTCACGAACAAGACGACAAGCCTGGCCATTATCTCTCTGATTCGGCGGCCGGAAAGAGGAATCGTTGGCACCATTTGGAAATCAACGTGAAAGAGAATACCTTGTATTCAAGGCCAATTCGAATGTATGCGGATACCAAGATGTTGAATAATGCCACTGGAATAGACTCGGTGGGACTCTTACCTTTGCGAAATGACGAGGGCCTTCCGTTTGTGGATGAGAAGGCTGCCGTTTGTGTTTGCCCTTATTTTCAGACACTCTCCGATGAATCCATCGTATACAACGTGGAACTATATCTGAATGGGAAACGCTTCAAGAATAGGCCTTCCAAGTTGCTCAATCTGTTTTCCATGAAGGGATATGCAGGCTATTATTTCAATGGTCCAGAGATGCTGCAGAACAATGCTGAGGTTCCAGTTGGTATCATGAACAAGGTGTATCTTCATGAGGGTGACGTGGTGAAGGTAAAACTCTATAGCATTTCGGAGGATTATATGTATTTTTTGATTGCCCAGAAATTGGCTGTAGGTGTCAATCCAGTCATGGGTGCTTTCCCAGCCATGTTTTCCAATCTCTTCTCCAATTGTGACGCGATAGGATGGTTTAATGCCACTTCCGTTATTGAAGGTGAAGGTGTCTATCATGAAGCTATCTTCCAAGAGGAGGGGTGATTTGGTTTCCGTTTCAATGAAGAAAAAGAGAAAGGCGGCCTCGAATGAACGAGGTCGCCTTTCGCGTGGTTAGGGTGTTGGATTACTTCACCACAACCTTTTCAACGAGCACTTGTGTGCCGCTGGTGAGGTGGAGGAAGTAGACGCCCTTTGTCAAGCTTTCGACGCTGATTTGCTCAGTGCCCTTGGCAGTGCCGTTGGCTACCATCTGCCCCATGCCGTTGTACATCGCATAGCTGTACTCGGCATTGCCACCATTGATGAACAAAGTGCCGTTGACGGGGTTGGGATAGATGCTGAACTCAGCTTGGTTCTCATCGACGCCAAGTTCTGATTTGACCACGATGCAATCAGGAATGCTGTTGCCATGGCTGTATTCAGCAACGATGCAATAGGTATAGTAGAACTCAGTGAAGACTTCGTCCACGAAGGTGGGCTCTTCGGTCTGGGCAATCTCAATACCGTTGCGGATGATGATGTAATTGAGGGCGCGTTCTTGCTCATCCCAGGTGAGGGTCACGGTGCCAATACCAATTTCGGCATCCAAGTTCTCAACGGGTGCCAAAGATTGTCCTCCATGACAGTTGCAATCAAACTCGTAGAGTACACCAGCGCTGGGGTTAGTGTTTGGTTGCATTTGGTAGATTATGTTGTCATCCCCCTCGTATCTCACTACAAAGGAGCATTCGCCGTCGTAGGTACCTTTGGACCAAGTTAAAGTGACGTGAGTGCCCTTTCCTATCTCTAAAGTATAATTGGCAGCGTTAGAACCATTTGTGATAGTAAGTGTTTGTGATGCAGTACCATCGTCGAAACTTACAATGAGTCTAGCATTATTCCATCCGTCGTTGCCATAGTATGAATCGTGAAGTTCAAAGACGACATTGCAGGCATTCTTCATCGTAAGTGAACCTTCAGCCGAAAGGTTGCCGTCGGCTTGCATCATGAAGCTCAAGGGAATCGCTTCACTTTCAGGGCAGTTAGGATCGATTTGAATGTTGAATACGCAGGTGCTGATGCCTTCAGGGTCGATGGTGCCCATCTCAATGGTGGGATTGAGCAGGGTGACATATTCGCTCTCGCAGGTGATAGTGGCTGTGGCGTTGGTGGCCATGTAGTGTCCAATGTTCTTAAATTTTGCAACTATGGACAGTGTCTCGCCAGGAACGAAGCTCTCGCTCCAATCGGCACCTGCATAGTCAAGCATGGCTTGTCCAGCAGTGATGAAGGCTTTGGCACTCCATGTTTGGCGACCATCAGTGATGTCAATGTCGATCTGGAAACGAGTGCCGTCTTCGACGCCATCCTCAACGATGAAGCTGAAGGCATCCAACATGGTTGTGGTTTCTTCAGCATTCAGAACGCCGAAAGTGCCTGTGTTGTTGATGAGGCTCAAACGCGAGTCAGCACAAGTCAAGGTCACGTTGGAGTTGCCGTTGGTTGGGTCAGCACCGACGTTTTTGAAGCTCATGGTCAGGTTTGTAGCCACATTGACGGGAGCGAAGTTGGGCGAGTAGTTGGCCATGACGACGTATGGACCTTCAGCAGGAAGGACTTCGATTTGTCTGACCGTTGTCGCTTTGTTGTAACCCATAACGGTAAGTGTGGCAGTGCCGACGTTGCTCAGCGGGTTGAAGCTGAGGGTGCAAGTGCCGTTGTTGATGTAATCCGATGCAAGCACTTCGCCATCCATCATCAGGGTGGCAATGCCGAATTCAGTATTTTCAGCGGAGATTTCCATTTCGCTCATGCCCAACATCAGCACTTCGGGCGTGCAGCTAATGTTCATGCTAGCAGGATTGTCGGTGCGTACCATCAATGACGGGTCGCCAAAGAGAATCCAGGTGTTGTGCGTGTCGCCGTTATCGCTTGGGTGCATGTCAAGCATATACATGCTGCCGTTGAGCGAAGCACCACCGAAGGTGTGGTTGAATTGGTCGGAGTGTTTCCATTCCGTGAGGATGTCGACCATCTCGTCTTGACCTGTCATTGGAGGCACCCAAGGCTGTGAGATCCAGCTGAACATGCCACCGACAGCACCAGTGGGACGGCCTGTGGCATCGTTGGTGGCTCTCAACCAGGCTTGGCCACTGCCCAACTGGTCTGCGTTCCATGGTTGCAATAGTTGATGATGCTAGCACCATTGTTGACATCGGCGCTGATGGCATTGGCACTGGTGCCGGCACCCACGCCGCTGTATTGTTGGGACACGGACTCGTAGGTGTAGTGCATCAAGGTGTCGCGGATGTAGTTGATGTGTACATAGTCGGCTTCACCACCATTGTGGCCGTTGCCGGCACCTTCGTTGGCACCGATGCCGATACCTTTGTTGACCCAGGTTTCGTCTTCCTTCATGTCGCGCTCATAAAACAGCACTTTCTCGACATGGGTGTTCACGTCATTGACGTTCTGCACCGAGAAACGGCCTGTGAGGGCTTCAAGGTAATAGTCAGAGCCTTCCAATTGGCCAAACCAGTTATCGGAACGTCCACCGCTCATCGAATGGGGAGTAAGGTCGGCATAATCACCAACGAGAAGGATGAACTCCAGGTTATGGTTAGGGTCATCGTAGATGTTTTGGATGTAGCTCTTGATTTGATTGTTGTTGTTGCCACCGACTTCGCTCAAGCTGACCATGGTGGTGGGACGGCCCGATTGGTTTTTCCAATCCACGAAAGGTTGCATGGCATCCATGTATTGGTCGGGGCAGATGACTAACATTTCACCACGGTCTTCTTCGAAGGAATACCTGGAAGTGCTTTCCTTGAAGTTGATGAAACGGTGATTGTAGGAAGCTTTCATCTCAGCCGAGATTTTGGCATTGGCTCTGCGGGCTGTCTTTTGGTTGACGCCGTTGTCGCTCACCTTGCGCATCTCGATGGTCATGTCATGATAGACGCGCAGGGTTTTCGTCACGGGATTGTAGGCGAAGGGACGCACCATGATGTTTTGGCCACGGAAGTCACGGATGATGTAAGGCGTTTCAAGATAAGCCTGTGCTGTAGGATAATAGGCGTTCTGGCTGTACATCGCACCATAAGTGTAGGCTACGCTTTCGGGGTCGATTTGACGGCTGAAGTTGCCCTTCGAAGGGGCAATTTCGACGTTCTCATAGTCGGTGAAAGCACTTTTAGTCACACTGACCTGCATCTCGGCCAGGTCGCCGATGATGGCAGGGACAGGGAATTGGGGGAGGTCGGGAGCACCGGCTTCAAGCATCGAGGCCATCTTGGGGACAGACACGATCTGCTGGATGCCATTAGGCGTGCTCACCCTGGTCAAGTAGAAGCCACCCAGCGAGAAGTCGACCACGACTTGCTGCTCGCTGCTCGAAACCAACTTGACCTCAGGACTTGCAGGAGCATTGCTGCTGATGCTGGTCCAGTGTTGGGCGAATGTCATCACTGACAAAGCCACAAACAAGAAGGAAAATAGTAGTTTTTTCATTTGTAAAATGATTAAATTTGTGATTGTCTAGAAAACGGCAAAAATACGAATTTTTTCCCGAGGTTGGATTCCCAGATAGAATTATTTTAACGTTAGGTTCCGTTTTTTTGTGTACTTTTGCCCCTCGAAAAAACAAAAGCTATGGGATTCTTTTTGAGATTGATTTTGACAGGGTTGGGATGGTCGTTTGGCGGTCCTTTGGGCGGCATCATCGGTTATGCCATTGGTAGTCTCTTCTCAGGTGGGGCCAGGGTCATCCGCTCTGGAGTGACTGAGACCTTTGGCAATACCGAAGAGAAGCGCGACTTTAATGTTACTTTGCTTGTGCTCTCAGCCGCCGTGATGAAGGCCGACGGCAACGTGAAACGTTCCGAATTGGACTATGTGAAGCGCTTTTTCTTGCAGAATTTTGGCCAAGAGCGTGCCGAAAACTATATCAAGATGCTCCGCGAGATCCTGCAAAAGGAATACAATATCTATGAGGTGAGCCAACAGGTGGGCCGCTACATGGATTATTCCACGCGCCTGCAACTGCTTCATTACTTGTTTGGCATTGCCGACTCCGATGGCGTCATTTCGTCAGAGGAGCTTGGCGTAATCAACACGATTTCCGATTACATGGGCATCACCAACAGCGATTTTCTTTCGGTGAAAGCCATGTTTATCAGGGAGACCGACAGCGCTTACAAGATTCTCGGTATTGCGCCAACTGCCACCGATGATGAAGTGAAACGAGCCTATCGCGAGATGGCCAAGAAAAACCATCCCGATTTGGTGAGCAACCTCGGTGATGAGGTAAGGCAAGCGGCTGAGAAGAAATTCCAGGAAATCAACGCGGCCTACGAAACCATCAAGAAACAACGTGGTATTTGATATTCTCACGCAGAACTCGCTGAAACCAATAGCAGATACGTTTCCCTGTTGTTCTGCGTATTAACTGCGTTGAATCTTCGATTTCTGCGTGATACAAAAAGAAAGGTCGCCCCAACGGACGACCTTTCTTGATGCATTTTTGCTAGAGTGGTTATTCCACAACGACCTTCTCCATGCGCACTTGCGCGCCCGAAGTGAGGCGGAGGAAATAGACACCCTTGTTCATGCCGCTGACACTGATTTGGGCGTTGCTCGTGACAGTGCCGTTGGCGACTTTCTGACCCATGCCGTTGTACATCTCGTAGCTGAACTCGGCATTGCCGCAGTTGACAAATAAGGTGCTGTTGACGGGGTTGGGATAGATGCTCACGTTTTCGAGTGTGCTCTCTTCAATGCCGACTGTGCCAACGCTGACAGTGATGAACATCGGCGATGAGAAATGACCTTGACCGTCGGTGGCAACGATGCTGTAGGTATAGATGCCGTCATTCACATAGTCTTCGTATGTGGTTTCGGTCAGATTGGCAATCTCCACACCATTGCGGCGGACAATATAGTTGATAGCCCTTTCGGGTGCCGTCCAGGTCAGGGTAACCTGACTGTCGTTGACAGTAGCCTCAAGTGCGTCGACAGGATCGAGGGCGAGGGTGACGCTGGTGGGCGGGAACTTGATGTCGTCAACCCACGCGCAGTCACTACCGCTGCTTTGGCTGTAGTCCTTGTCGTACGTCCACTTGAAGGTGTGTGTGCCAGCAGTCACAGGATAGGTGAATTCTGCCCAACCTTGATCGCCCGACCAGTTGCCTTTCTCTTGGTTGTCGATGTAGAAGTAAAGCTTATCATAGGTGTTCTCGGAAGAGACTTTTCTATAGAAGCTCACAACGCCATCGGCAAGGATTTCAGTGGTGAGGATGAGGTCACTGTGCTGGTTGTCGTTGATGTGGCCTGACCTAACGCTATAGGTTCCACTGTTGGCTTGGCTGTTGTCAATGATCCAGTTGGAACTGCCGTCGAACTGCCACTCGTACATGCTGAAGTCGCCCGTTTCAAAACCTTCGACAATAGTGCCTACGGTGACGATGTAATTGCCAGTCACGGCATAGTGGCCCGAAGTCATCAGGTAGGAAATTTCGTAGGTTGCACCGATTTCCACGTCGTTGTTGACAGTGAGCTCAACAGGGATGTTGACGGTTTCGCCAGCGGCGATGGCAGGGACTTCGTAGGTGTTGGAGCCCAAGACAAGGTCGTTCGAACTGCAATACACTTCAAAGACGCAGTCGTTGGCATCGGCGCCACCTTCATTGGTAATGTCGAAGGTGATGGTGCCAGTGCCACCAGGAGTCAGCTCGGGAGCGGTGATGTTGGCAACGTCAAAGCTCGGAGCACTGAAAGTGAGGTCGAAATTGCTTTCCCAGACATCGCTGCCAGAGGTGCAGGTCAGATAGAAGCGAACTCTGGTGTTGTTGGGGATGTTGACACCCACGTTGAAATCAAAGGCGTTAGCGATTTCGTAAGTGGCATCGGGAGCGATGGAAGGAACAGTAGCAGTTGTGGAGATCAGTTCGATGTATTCTGATTCGGTGCTCAACTCAACATTAATGTCGTTGGCGGCTGCGATACCGACGTTCTTTATGGAAACGGTAGGAGCAACGTAGGCACCAGTGACGAGAGACTGTTCGCATTGCACATCGTCGACAGTGATATAGGCACCGTCCAAAGCAGCGGCAGGAATGGTATTAATGTAAGGTATGCGCTGTGGGTGGGTCACGCAGATGGTGACATCACCGCCGCTGGTGATGGGGACGATCGGAATGTCGGCAGTGCCGCTTTCACCAATCATGCCTGCTCCGAGGAGGACGCCGTCCTTGGAAATACCAACGTATGAACCTGGATCAGCATTCACGGTGTAGAAGTACAAACCAATCGGAACAGTAGGCATGTGGCTGACGTTGTTTTCGGTCGGCTGGATGCGGAAGGGCAAGATGGAACCATCACCCAAGGTGTGGTAGGCTTGCCAGTCGTAAAGCGTGCTGCAGTGGAGCGTGTAGCCGAGGGCTTGGGCGGCATTGCTGGCCAAGTTACCAATGAACATCATGGAGGTGACGGTGTTGTAGGCGTCGTCAGTCCACATGGCATCGTAGAAGCCCATGGTGGTCTCTTCGTAAGTGGGCATGGTGCCGTCAGCATGATTTGTGGCACCCACGCCGAAGTAGTAGTCGTTGAGCCAATAGGTCGACGGGCAGGAACCGATGTAGGCGTAAGCAGCCTTGTTCTCGGCACGCACCATAGCCTCGCCGAAGCAGGTGCCACTGATACCCCAGTCGGCAGCCTCGCAGCAGTTACCCATGGCGAGGAAATACTTGTGCTCGTTGGTCAGGTTGTTCACATCGGTGACAGTGAATTGGGGACCAGCCCAGCTGGTGTTGGAACCATGTGCCGTGTAGTTGGCAAAGCCGACACCCGTGTTCAGATGGTTGTAGCAGCCACTGTAATTATTGGTAGTGTAGGAATACACATTGGCGTATCCGTGTTCTTCATTGTAGTAATAGTTGGTGGCGTACCAAATAGTGGGACGACCCACGGTGATTCCCCAGCCGGGGTCTTCACCGGCGATGAGGAGCACATTGTTCAGATAGCTCGGGTCGGGCATGGTGTATTGCTCGTATTCCAGAGCTTTGTTGAGCATGGCCTGCATCTGTGCAACGGTCTCGGCAGGGAAGCGGCTGTGGTACATGTCAGGATACTGGTCGCCGTCGACGCTTGAGTATTGGAGGTCGGTGACGCAGTTGGTCTCGCTACCCGTGGCGCTAGCAGCCACTTGGTTCTTGTCGCCCATAATCATCAGGAAGGTGGGAGGCTCTTTGCTATACTCATCTTGGATGAAAGCGCGGATGGCAGAGGCACTGGTGCCAATCACATCGGTGTAGTTCACGTTCACGTAGAAGCCTTTCATGGTCTTCCAAGCCAACCAATCCTGAATGCACTCTTCGAACATGCGGTCGGCAATGATCAGCATGTGAACGGGATTCTGCCAAAGGTCGGGGTGCTCATCATAGACGTCGTCACGCCAGTTGAACATCTGGCTGTAGATGTTGGCAAAATAGGGGCTGAAGGTCCTGGCAAACTCATCGTAGGAAGCCGACTTGTCGTATTGGCTGTAACGGACTTCAACTTCGATGTCGTTGTAAACGCGGATGCTGTTGCTGGCGGCGTCATATTGCACGGGGTTGATCGTCAAGGCACCGATTTGGATGCCACGCATCGTGCCTTGGATCTTCACTTCGGCGATGGGGCGCTCGATGAAACCTTTGGTGTTGTAAGCCTTCTCGTTGTATGCAAAAGGAAGGTCACCAGGCTTCTGGTCCTTGCGGAGCGGCATCTGTTGAGGATAAATCTTCTTGATGCCGAAGTCGGAAAGGGAATAAACCTTTGTGGTGTAGTTCTTCACCTCAACAAAAATATTGCTGACACCGTAAGGGACAGCGATCAGTTTGTTGACGGCAGGCAGGGTGGGGTCGCCTACGTTACCGGCAGGATAGGTGTTTTCCATGGTGAGGTAGGAAAACGTACCTTTTTCGGTGGAGACTTCAGTGGCGTCGATGCTGCTGAAGGAGAAAGAGGCTGTGAAGCCTTCGTCAGTCACGTTGGCACAACGTTGTGCCGACTTGGCAGTACCGAGTTCGATGTGCTGGGCCATCACTTGGGTGCCAAACAGCAGACCCATCATGAGGAATGCTGCACTGAGTAAACGGAATTTCTTCATTTGTTGAATTTAATTTATTGAATTTTAATAGATTGATGATTCTGCGGAATTTCGAATGTCAAACTGCAAATATAAGGGTTTTTCTTGAAGTAGATGGGGTTTTTCTTCAAAAACTATTTCCCTTTCAGTAGTTTTTTGTATGACTTTTCGTTGCCGAGCACTTCCAAGGCCTTTTGTATGCCTGGGTCAACTGTTGACATCACTTGGTAGTATTGTTGTGTCTCCCAAACATTACGCGCAATCAACGCTTTCATTTGCAATAGGAGGAACTTCTCGGAGTGCTTGAATTGCTCTTCGTTCCATTCTACCTTGGCTTCTTCTGCGGCTTTCTTTAACCCATTGATGAGGTCGCTGCCAATAATGAACGATTTGTTGAAGTGCTCAAAAACTCCATATTGTGCCTTGATTTCATCGCGGTGCTTCAGACCATAGTCGGTGGTGAAGCGGTTCAATGCACCCTTTCTGACGAGGTTGGTGTAGAGTTTGCTGTTGTAGGCCGTGTCGACGGGGATGAAAATGTCGGGCATGATGCCGCCGCCACCATAGACGGTACGGCCCCCATCAGTCTTATATTTCAGTGAATCAGGGAAGTGGATGCTGTCGGCATGGTAGTATTCGCCGTGTTTAAGGCGTTTTTCCATCTCCTTGGCATAATCCTCGGCGCCCTTTTCGTAGGGGCGTTGTATGCAACGTCCCGAAGGCGTGTGGTAGCGCGAGGTGGTGAGACGCATTTGTGAGCCGTCAGGCAGGTTGAAAGGTCTCTGGACCAAGCCTTTACCAAATGAGCGACGACCGATGACCACACCACGGTCGTGATCCTGGATGGCTCCCGAAAGAATCTCGCTGGCTGATGCCGAGCCTTCATCGATCAAGACAACCAGCTTTCCGATAGTATAGAGACCAGCCTTGGTGCTGCGCCATTCCTGTCGTGGAGAGTGTATGCCTTCGGTGAAGACGATGAGTTTGTCTTCGGTGATAAATTGGTCCACCAACTCGATGGCGGTGTTGAGGTAGCCGCCCGTGTTGCCGCGCAGGTCGAAGATGAGCGATTCCATGCCTTGGCTTTGCAGCTTGGTGAAGGCCTCCTTAAACTCGGCAGTCGATTCTTGGGCAAAACGGTCGAGTTTGATGTAGCCGACATGGTTGTCGAGCATATAGGCCGCGTTGATGCTGTTCAACGGGATTTTGTCACGGGTAATCTCAAAGTCGATGAGCTCGGGGTCGTTGCCGCGTTTCACGCTCACGGTGACCTTAGTGCCTTTTTTGCCGCGTAGGTGTTTCTGGACGTATTCGTTGTCAACCTTTTTGCCTACGGATTCCTCGCCATCAATCTTGATGAATTGGTCGCCAGCCATGATGCCGACCTTCTCGGATGGGCCGCCTGCCGTGGGGCTGATGACGGTGATGGTGTCGCGGATGAGCTGGAAGGTCACGCCGATGCCTTCGAAGCTGCCCACGAGAGGCTCGTTGGCTTTCTCCACATCCTTCTTGGAGATGTAGGCCGAGTGGGGGTCAAGTTCCTTCAATGCTGCGACAATAGCGTCTTCTGTCACCTTGTCTATATTGGCGGTGTCGACATAAAAGTTCTCGATGAGATAAAGCGTCGTAGCCAGTTTTTGGGAATTCATCTGCCCCTTGGTTTGGGGCTGTTGGGGTCTGTTGGGTTGAATTTGGGCAGTTGCGGCAACCGAAACGAGGCAGACCGCAGCGAATAAGAATGCTTTCAGTGATTTCATAGGCCGAATTTTTTGGCCTGCAAAGTTACGCAAAAATTCTGTCACATTCTCTGATTGAGACGTATTTGATTTGATAAGTCTTACTGCAACCTGAAATTGACGGGTAAGGTGTAAGTCACCCTGACTTTCTTTCCGAATGCCTCTCCGGGAATCCAGTTCGGCATCATTTTGATTACACGGACGGCTTCTTCGCTGCAACCTCCGCCCACGCCTTTTGCAACTTCAATATTTGTTATCTTACCATCGGGCTCGACAACGAACCTGACATAGACAGTGCCGCTGTAGCCGTCTTCTCTGGCACGTTGAGGATAACGTATATTCATGGCGAGGAATTCGTACATCTTAAACTCTCCACCAGGAAAAGACGGCATTTTTTCTACATTGTTATAAATGGTTGTGTCAATACCAGGTGCTGCAATCTCTTTAACGGTAGTCAAAGCAACAGAGTCGCGTTCGTGTTGGGCATGTGCATAGGAAAGACAAGCCATGAGCAAAAACAAGCATGCGAATAATGATTTTATATTCATTTGTTTTGTGTTTTGTGTTAACGTTGCAAAAGTAACGTGTTTTTTTCTGATATATAATGTTATTGTCTCAAAATCTCAAAAGTATTATCCTCATTCAACTTGATGATGGTTGAGCTTTTGGGTTTGCAGAAGCTGTCGTGATAGAGCTGCACCACGTAATCGACCTTGTTTTTGATTTCATCGCAGATGTCGCTGAAAATCATCGATGAAGGTTGCCCGGTCAGGTTGGCTGAGGTGGAGGTGATGGGTTTCCCGAGGCGACGGATGACTTCCTTACAAAAGTCATTGTCAACCACGCGGATGCAGATGCTCTTGTCGTCGGAAACGGCCTTGGCCAAGTTCTTGCTTTCGGGATAGATGATGCTCAACGGACTTTTGGCACCCTTGATGAGGTCGTAGGCGATGATGAGGCTCTTGTTGAGCGGGCGTTGCTTGACGGCATAAACGCGCAGGCAGGCTTTGTTGTTGGTGGCGTCGCAACCCACGCCCCAAATGGTGTCGGTGGGGTAGAGGATGGTCTTCCCGGCTTTCAGCGCCGCCACTGTGCGTTCCACTTCTTGTTCAAATGCTTCTTCCATGGTTTTCTTCTTTTTGTGATTGTCCTGCGGACAAGAAATCGTTCAAAAATTCTTTTAAAATCTGTATAAAATCTATCTTATTGATTTTGAATGATTTTATTTCGATTTTTGACAGATTTCTTGCGAAGCAATCCCATTATAGTTTCTCCTTTAATTTCTTTCGTAATAGGTTGTATTTGTGTCGGTTGGCTTGCGTCATCACGCGGCAGATGCTGAATCCCGTCTTGCCATAGAGGAAGCCTCCTTTAATAATATAGGTGCGGATGAAGTTGATGCTCGGGCTGAAAAGATAGGGCAGAAGGCCAGTCTTCTTTCCGCGTTCATAGTACGACTGCGCGCCTAGTTCGGCAAAGTGGAACTGCTGCTTGCGGAAGGCCTCGGGCGTGTCCCAGGAATAATGCAGCAGGTCGCCGCGCAGTGTGGTTTTCTTCGGCGTTTCCTTAAAGTTCAGCCACTCGTGGATGATGCCTTCCCATTGAGCAAAGCCGCGCCGCCAAATGCGGATCTTGGTCTCGGGATAGAGTCCGCAGCCTTTCACCCACTGGCCGCAGTAGTTGTTGAGTCGGTTCATAGCGAAGACCTCGTTTTCGGCAATTTCCTTGTCTTTCAGTGCTTTGATAGACTGTTTCAGTTCAGCGGAGAGCGCTTCGTCGGCGTCGATGCTGAAGATGAGGTCGCAGGTGGCGAGTTCGTCAGCGAGGTTCTTCTGGTCGGAGTAACCGAGCCAGTCTTGGGTGAAGAACTTCACGCCATAGCGGTCGCAGATGGCTTCGGTCGCATCGGTGGAATGCGAGTCAACGACGATGATCTCGTCGGCAATATCCTTAACGGAATCAAGGCATTGACCTATTTTCCGCTCCTCGTTGAAGGTGATGATGACGACCGAAATGGTGTTCATGGACGCAAATTTTCCGCAAAAGTAATGTTTTCTTCGGTTATGGGGATTTGCTTCGCAAAGAAATCTGTAGAAAATCACAATAAAATTCCTATCTTTGCGCCCTTATCTGAACAATCGGTGAATATCGGAATCCCAATATGGATGTTGGCTTTGTCGCTGCTGGCAGGTCTGGCGGCGGCCACATTGTTGTATTTCCGAAACAAGAAACAACACTACAGCAAAGCTTTGAATGTCATTTTGTTTGCACTTCGGACTTTGATTGTTGGCTTGGTGGTCTTGCTGCTCTTCAACCCATTGATAAGGCAGAAATTCAGTTCGGTGGAGACGCCTACAATCATCCTCGCGCACGACAATTCTTCGTCCGTCGTCCTTTGCAAGGATTCTGCGTTTTACAAAAAGGATTATCAGACCCAATTGGAGCAATTCCGAAACGACTTGAACGCTGATTTCCAAGTGGATGAATATCTCTTCGGTGAGGAAGTCCGCGACTTCGAGCAACTCGATTTCTCCGACCAACTGACAGACTTGTCATCGCTTATAAAGACCTTGGACAGAAGATATTACAAGCGTAATGTGGGCGCAGTGTTGCTCTTTTCCGATGGCATTTACAACCGTGGCTTCGAGCCGGAGCTGGTGGCGGAGGACTTCCCGTTCCCCATCCATACCGTCGTTTTGGGCGACACGGTGTCCTATCCCGACCTCGCCATTCGCAATGTGCATTATAATAAGGTGGTATCGCTCGGCGCGACTTTCCCCGTCCGTGTGACCGTCGCTGCCCGTGATTTGGCTGGTCGCAAGGCCCAGTTGATCCTCAAAGAAAGTGGCCGCATCATCGAGAAACGCGACATTGAGATACCGTCGAACCGCTTCTCCAAGGAAATCGACTTCATGCTCGACGCGACCAAGAAAGGCGTGATGGCCATTGATATCGAGGTAAGTGGCATCACCGAGGAAGAGCAGTTGCTGAACAATGTGCGCCATATCTATGTCGAAGTGCTTGACCAGAAATACAAGCTGCTCTGTGTGGCTGCCTCGCCTCATCCCGACTTGGGCGCCTTGCGAAGTGTGCTTAACGACAACTATGAGATGGACTTCTGCTTCGGCAAGGAAATGCTACCAGAGTTCAGCAACTACGACTTGGTCATCCTGCATCAGGTACCCTCGGCACGCATGGATTTCAATGCCTTGAAGGCGCAGTTGGACAAAAATGTGAAACTGCCCGTTTTGTTTATTGTCGGCAACGATACCGACCGTGATATGTTAAGCAAGTTGCAGAATGTCTTTGCCTTGCATTCCGGTGCGACCAATACCCTGATGGATGTCAAGGCACACCAAAATACGGCCTTCTCAACCTTTACCTTCGACTCAAAGTCGGAGCAACTCATCGCGAAATACCCACCATTGGCCTTACCGCATCTGGAAATCAATGCCTTGAAGTCGCACGATGACCTGCTCTTGCAGGAGGTGATGGGCATCAAGTCTGGCCTGCCGCTGCTTTCTTTTGCCAACGATGGACGCAAGATGGCTTTCCTGTTCGGCACCAACGTGTGGCGTTGGCGGTTGTACGAGTATTATCAAAACAAGAACCATGATGTTTTTGACGAGATGTTCTCCAAGTCGCTGAAATACTTGTTGTTGTCTTCCAATGATGGCTCGGCCATCTATGCCAAAGAGACCTACTATAGCAACGAGCCCGTCATCATCACCGCTGAGTTGCGCAACCCGAACAACGAACTCGTGACCAATCCCGACTTGACGATTCAAATCGAGAACAAACTGACTGGCGAGACCTACGACTACACCTTCTCGAAGCGCGACCACGACTATGAATTGAATGCCGGCCTGCTACCCGAAGGCCTTTATACCTATATGGTACAAGTGCAGATGGGTGAGCGTAAGATCAATTTGAATGGCACCTTTAGTGTTGTAGCCATCGGTATTGAGGCGCAGCAGCTTACTGCCGACATCGACCGTATGCGCACCATCGCTCGCCTGACCAACGGAAACTGCTATACCGCCCACGAGTTACAGCACCTTTTTGCCGATTTGCACAATGATTCGCGCATCACCTCCGTTGAACACCATGAGAGCCGCTTCGAGGACTTGATTCATTCCAAGTGGATTTTCTTTGTTCTCATCGGCTTGGCTGCCGTGGAATGGCTCTTGCGCAAAATGTTTGGATCATATTAAAAACTACGAATTGCACGAATGGAACGAATTTTTTCGATAGAATTTTGCGGACAAGCCGCTAATGTGTACGAATCTTTGGATAGTAAGATTCGTATTCATCGGATGCTAGCATCCAAAATCATTCCCAATCCAATTCGTATAATTCGTGAAATTCGTAGTTAAACAAATGAATATCAATTGTTAAATATAAAATTGTAAAAAATGAAAATCCAAGATCAAGCTGTCGTCACCATGACCTATGTCCTGCGTGAGAACGACGAAAACGGTCCCATCCTTCAGGAGACCACGAAAGAGAATCCCTTTGTTGCCATCTTTGGCATGCACCAACTGTTGCCCAAGTTCGAGGAGAACCTCATGGGCAAAGAGCCTGGCGACCATTACGCCTTCCACCTGACCCCAGAAGAAGGTTACGGCGAGCGTGACGAGGCCTACGTGATGGATCTCGACAAGAATATGTTCATGCAGAATGATGTGCTGATGGACATGGTGAAAGTCGGTGCCCAACTGATGATGCAGACCTCCGATGGTCGCCCGATCATGGGCCTTGTCCGCGAGATTGGCGACAAACACGTGAAGATGGACTTCAACCACGACATGGCGGGCAAGCACCTCCATTTCTCGGGCGAGATCCTCGATGTGCGCGAGTCGACCGATGAGGACTTCAGCGCAGGCGGTTGTGCCGGTTGTGGTGGCGACTGCGGTGAAGGCGGTTGCGAAGGCTGCAAATAATGTCAAATTTGTAGAGACGGTGTGCACATCGTCTCTACATTGTTTTGATAAAACTCTGGGGAAAAATCATAGATTTTGCGATTTTTTCCCAGAGTTTTCTATTGTTTAGAATGATTCTATTCTTTTTTTGCTGAATAGGAGATGGTAAATTGCACAACTTGCTTGAACGTTTTCTTTGGAATAATGTTTTTTGGGAGTTTGTCATCTTGATTCCTTCACCTAAAATAGTACAAGATAATTGATTGTTTTTTCATGATTTGTTCAGAATATGATGCTCGTATTACGAAAGTTGTTTATTTTTGCATCTTGAGAATTAGAAAGGAGGAATCATGTCAGCAGTAGAAATGAGAATGTTTGAAAACCAGTTGGAAGGGCTTTCTTACGCCGAACAGCTTTATGTGATGGAGTATTTGCTGAAGCTGATGCGCCTCAGACAGCAGAACGAATCGGTGAAGTCTGTGCTCAGCGAAATCCAAGGCATGTTTGCGGAGGATAGAGGTTGGGCTTCCGAGGACGAGATGCTTAAGGATTTGGCTGGTTTTAGGCGTGAAAGGGTTGCCCAATGCGCATATTGATCGACACGAATGTGTTGGTGTCGGCTTTTGTTTTTGGTGGCAAAGCTGGGACCTTGATGAATATGCTTTTCGAGAGTAGCCATGAACTATTGGTGTCCGATTATGTGGATGCCGAGTTTAAGGCAATACTAGAAATGAAATGGAAAGAAAAGTCGGAAAAGGTTTATTCGTTATACCACAAACTGCCTTTTGTGTTTTGTGGAAGTTCCCCGATGCCAATGGGTAATTTGCGTGATGCGAAAGACATTCCAGTATTAAGTGATGCCCTTTTCCATCATGCCGACATGATACTTTCCGGCGACAAGGATTTCATAGAAGCAGAGATTGAACGTCCTCTGGTCTTCTCTCCTTCGATGCTGTATGATTATTTGATTTCGCAGAAGAAGTGATTAATCGTTAATAATCCATGTGCGATTATTTCGGATAGTTTTTCTTTTTGTCTACTTGCTTTTCGTGTTTTTCCTTATATTTGCACCGCCGTTTGGCAAAACTCAAGCGGCAGACATATTAACAAAGACGCTGAACTGGCGTTTATTCGCGGCTATCGGAATCTCGCAAATTCTATGTTGTGTCGTGATAACGCAATGGTCATCGTCCATAATTTTGGTATATATTGTTCATAGTATCATACCAAAAGCGTGGGCTGATGCATTGCTTATCTTACACAACAGGGCAATGCGAGAGCCTCGATAGCGGGATAAGCAAATGTTGATTCCCGCGCTTCTTTCGTTGTATGGCTTATCATTTCAAATTCATTCAGCGTTCGGGAATCCGCCTTTTTTGAAGTTGCGCCCGACACGGATTTAGGGAAAATGGAATGAGAAAGTATTCTCTGATAATGCTTTTGGGTGTCCTTTTCTTCTTCACAAGTTGTATGGATACCTATAATGTAACAAAAAGATCGACTTATGAAAAATCCGTCCAATCTATCCGTTCTCAAATGGCCATAAACGGATTTAGCTCAACAGGTGTATCAACTTCTACCCGAAATGAAACTGTTGTGACGGGAACTTCTTATTCGAAGTATACTGGTTATGGAACTAGGATGGAAAATAATTACATCACCCAAGATACTTATCAGTTTACTGATACACTGGGAAATACAATGAGTTATTCTGTCTCTTATTCCGCAAAACAGACAGAAGGTGGAATCTCTTATGTTGAAAATGTTGAATTATGTGGTTGTGAAACTAGTAATCCAAAAGACTATGAAAGATTTTGCGGTGTGGGTAGCACTGTTAGGCGAATCAATAATTTGCCAAAAGATCAGGAAATTGAGAAAGTAAACATGTTGAATACAACATTGGCAATTTCTGCTATCATAATACCTTTGTCATTCATCGTAACTTGGTTGGCTTTTAAAACTATTTAAATCGTGTAAAAAATGGGCTTCACCAACCAATGATGAAACCCGATTTGTTTTGTATGGTAGAGACGGTGCATGCACCGTCTCTACAAGCGTAATAAATCATTTCCTCAGCCCCGCCAGCTGCTGTTCTATCACAGCAATCTTGGCTTCGGCGTCGGCTTTCTTTTTGCGTTCCTTGTCGACGACGGCGGCAGGAGCACCACTCACGAAGCGTTCGTTGGAGAGCTTGGCCTCAACGCTCTTCAGGAAGCCCTGGGCGTATTTCAGCTCCTCTTCCAGCTTCTTGATCTCGGCCTCGACATCGACGCTTCCAGTGAGCGGCACGAAGAACTCGGTGCTGCCCACGATGAAGCCGAAGGCACCAGCGGGAGCCTCGGCCACATAACTCACTTCGCTCACGTTACAGAGCTTGGCAATCACACAGTCGAAGTCCTTGTTGGCCGTGCCCTTAACCACGAGTTGGATGGCGTCGCGGAAGGCGATGTTCTTGTCAGAACGCACCTTGCGGACGTTGTTAATGACCTCTTGGGTGAACTCGAACTGCTTCAGGATGTTCTCGTCAATGGCTTGCAGCTTAGGCTGCTGAGCGATGATGATGTCGTCACCCTCCTTGCGCTCGGCGATGGCATGCCAGATTTCCTCGGTGATGAACGGCATGAAGGGGTGCAGCAAGAGCATCAGATTCTCGAAGAACTTGATGGTGGCGGCGTAGGTCACGGGGTCGATACCCTGGCCTTGCGGAGCCTTCACCATCTCGAGGTACCACGAGCAGAAGTCATCCCAAGTGAGCTTGTAGATGCCCATCAAAGCATCGCTGAGGCGGTACTTGTCGATGTTGTCGTTGGTTTCGGCCAGCACTTGGTTGAAGCGAGCGTCAAACCACTTGACGGCCATCTTGGCAGCCTCGGGTTGGGCCGCGTTCTCATCCACATTCCAGCCTTTCACCAGACGCAAGGCGTTCCAAATCTTGTTGCAGAAGTTGCGGCCTTGTTCGCAGAGGGCTTCGTCGAAGAGGATGTCGTTGCCGGCAGGGGCGCTGAGCATCATGCCCATACGCACGCCATCGGCACCGAACTTGTCGATGAGTTCAATCGGGTCGGGAGAGTTGCCCAACGACTTGGACATCTTACGGCCCAACTTGTCTCTCACGATACCCGTGAAATACACGTTCTTGAACGGCACTTCACCTTGGTATTCCTCGCCAGCCATGATCATACGTGCCACCCAGAAGAAGATGATGTCGGGGGCAGTGATGAGGTCGTTGGTGGGGTAGTAGTACTTGAACTCAGCGTTGTCGGGGTCGAGGATGCCGTTGAAGAGCGACAAAGGCCACAGCCACGAGCTGAACCAAGTGTCCAATGCATCGTCATCTTGACGCAGGTCTTTGATGGTCAAATCCTTGTTGCCAGTCTTCTCAATGGCGAGTTTCAGGGCTTCTTCGGGTGTTTCAGCGACCACAAAACCGCCTTCAGGCAGATAGTAGGCCGGAATCTGATGACCCCACCACAGCTGACGGCTGATGCACCAGTCCTTGATGTTCTCCAACCAGTGGCGGTAAAGGTTGACGTATTTTGAAGGATAGAACTTGATGTCGCCATTCAACACGGGTTTCAGAGCGATGTCGGCGAGGTGTTCCATCTTAAGGAACCACTGCATCGAGAGTTTCGGCTCAATCGGCACATTGGTGCGTTCGGAGTAACCCACCTTATTATTATAGTCCTCGATCTTCTCCAGCAGTCCGGCTTCCTTCATGTCGATGATGATCTGCTTGCGCACATCCTCACGCGTCATGCCGACATAAATGCCAGCGGCCTCGCTGATGGTGGCGTCGTCGTTGAAGATGTTGATGCTCTGCAGGTTGTGCTTCTCGCCCAGCATATAGTCATTCACATCGTGGGCGGGAGTGACCTTCAGGCAACCCGTACCGAACTCGATGTCGACATAGCCGTCCTCGATGACGGGGATGACGCGGTTGACCAACGGCACCACGACCTTTTTGCCGCGCAGCCATTGGTTCTTGGGGTCGGCGGGGTTGATGCACATGGCGGTGTCGCCCATGATGGTCTCGGGTCGCGTGGTGGCCACCACAGCATAGCGGCGACCTTGCTCGTCGGTGTGGATGATCTCGCCTTCAGCGCCCGTGGCACCTGTGCCGTCATCCTCGTGGAGGTAATAACGGAGATAGAACAACTTGCTGTGTTCATCCTTGAAAATGACTTCCTCGTCGCTCAGAGCCGTTAATGCTTTCGGGTCCCAGTTGACCATGCGGACACCACGGTAAATCAGGCCTTTGTTATACAGGTCGACGAAGGCACGGATGACGCTCTTCGAGCGGATGTCGTCCATGGTGAACGAGGTGCGTTCCCAGTCGCAGGAGCAACCGAGGCGACGCAACTGCTTGAGGATAATGCCACCATGCTCGTGGGTCCAGTCCCAAGCGTGCTTGAGGAACTCCTCGCGGCCGATGTCCGTCTTCTTGATGCCCTGTTGCGCCAGCTTGTTCACAACCTTGGCTTCGGTGGCGATGGAGGCGTGGTCGGTGCCAGGCACCCAGCAGGCGTTCTTGCCTTGCATACGGGCGCGGCGAATCAGGATGTCCTGAATCGTGTTGTTCATCATGTGGCCCATGTGAAGCACGCCAGTCACATTCGGCGGTGGGATCACGATGGTATAGGGCTCGCGTTCGTCGGGGGTGGAGTGGAAGTAGTTCTTGTCCATCCAGTGTTCGTACCATTTGCCTTCAACTTCCTGAGGGCTGTATTTGCTGCTGATCTCCATGTATTAGTTGTTGATTTGTTGACTAATTGTTGATTGTTTTGACGCGGGACTTTTTTGTTGTCGCTTTGCGTCATCGCGAGGCACGAAGCGATCCAGAGAAAGTCTGTTGGATACTCGTTCAAAACAATCGGCAAAAGTAGCGTTTTTTCGGCTATGCTCGGACTTTTTTCGCCAATTTTGCGATGGCATTGATTATTTTCCTATTTTTGTCCGTTAATTGGAAAACGAGAAATCTATTTAAAAATCAATAATCATTAAAAATCACAATTATGGGTACATTAGCAACTTTATGGCAAGAACATAGGACGATGATGGTATTCTTCATTGTCTTGATTGTTGTCATTCCTTTCTTGATCTTCTATCTTAACAAGGCCAAGAAAGAGCATCCTAAAGGCTTGATAGCCGCTGCCTTGAGTAACATGGGCGAGCGCTTCGGCTATTACATCATGAACGCCGTATTGGTGTTGTTCATCTGCTCCAAGTTTGGTATTTCCGACGGAACGTCGGGCCTCATTTTTGGTGTGTTCTATTTTTTGATTTATATGCTTGCGCTCCCTGGCGGTATTATCGCCGACCGCTCGCAGAATTACAAGAAAACCATCATCACGGGTATCGTTGTGATGGCCCTGGGTTATGGATTGTTATCCATCCCTGTGTTCAGTGATGGTGGCAACGCCATGTCTTGGCCGTTCTTCCTTGCCATGTTTGCATTGCTGCTCATTGCTTGCGGTAACGGTCTCTTCAAGGGCAACCTGCAAGCCATCGTAGGTCAGTTGTACGACGACTTCGAAGCCGAGGCTGCCAAGAAAGGTCCCGAGGCGCTTGCAGCAGCCAAGGAGAAACGTGACAACGGCTTCCAGATTTTCTACGTGTTCATCAACATCGGTGGTGTGATTGCTCCGTTTGTGGCACCCCTCATCCGTGACTGGTACCTGAAGACCAAGGATTTGATTTATAATGCAGACCTCCCGCGTCTGTGCCACAAGTTCATCATGGGCACGATGGAGGGCAACGACATGGACAATCTCAATGCAATTTCGCAGACTTTCTCTGGCGCGACCGAGAACCTCGCTAGTTTCTGCCAAAACTACCTGCATGTGTACAATACGGGTGTTCACTACTCCTTCATCATTTCGGTGGTCGCCATGCTGATTTCTTTGGCTATCTTCGTTGCTGTTCGTCATAAGTTGCCGAATCCTGTGAAGAAAGAAAAAGCCGATGTGCAACAATATTCCGAAGCTGACCGTTTGGCTGATGCCAAGGAGATCAAGCAGCGTATGATGGCTTTGTATGCAGTTCTTGTTATCGCTATGTTCTTCTGGTTCTCCTTCCACCAGAATGCCCAATCGTTGACGATTTTTGCCCGCGACTTCGTGGATACCAGTGCGCTTCCGCCTGAGATCCTGCAATTCATCAACCCGTTCTTCGTGATCGTGTTGACGCCTATCATCATGTGGATTTTCGCTGCGCTGGCTCGCAAGGGCAAGGAAGTTTCCACGCCGAAGAAGATTGCGCTCGGTATGTTCATTGCCGCATGTGCTTATCTATTCCTGATTTGCATTGCGGTGGCAAACAACTATCCTTCTGGCAACGCTTTCAAGGCTCTGCCTGAGGCTGACAAGATGGCCATGAAGACCACACCGTATGTTATGATCGCTACATACTTCTTCCTTACGGTGGCCGAGTTGTTCATTTCGCCTTTGGGACTGTCGTTCGTCTCGAAGATTGCGCCGCGTCACATGGTCGGCAAGTGCCAAGGTTTGTGGTTGGCTGCCACGGGTATTGGTAACCTCTTCATCTTCCTTGGTGTCAGAATGCTCAATTCCTTCCCGCATCAGTGGATGACTTGGGGTGTCTTCGCCTTTATTTGCCTTGCCTCCATGGCCATTATGCTTGGCATGTTGAAATGGCTTGAAAGAGTCGCGAAATAATAACAAATAAAATGAAAGGAAAGGGCTTGCGCAAGCAAGCCTTTTCCATTTAACTCCTAACTATTAACTCCAAACTCCTAACTATGTTCAAGGGTCATCCAAAAGGGCTTTATGCCCTCGCCCTCGCCAACACGGGCGAACGCTTCGGCTACTATACCATGTTGGCCATCTTTGTGCTGTTCCTGCAGGCCAAGTTTGGCTACAACGAAGCACAAGCGGGTCAAATCTATGGCATCTTCCTCGGATGCGTCTATTTCATGCCCCTCATTGGCGGTATGCTTGCCGACCGCTTCGGCTATGGCAAAATGGTGCGGATTGGCATCGTGGTGATGTTTTTGGGGTATCTGCTGTTAGCTGTGCCCATGGCGTCAACCACTGCTAAGGTCACCATGTTCTCCGCCTTGGCACTCATTGCCATCGGTACAGGCTTGTTCAAGGGCAACCTGCAGGTCATGGTGGGCAACCTCTACGACGAAGCCAAATACAGCGCCTTCCGCGACAATGGCTTCAGCCTGTTCTATATGGCCATCAACATCGGTTCGATGTTTGCACCTATGGCTGCCACCAAGGTCACAGACCTCTTCTTGGGCAAGGCTGGTTTTACTTATGTGCCACAGATTCCTTCGCTGGCGCACCAGTATCTGGACGGAACGATTACAGCCGATGCCTTGTCCACTTTTGAGGCTTTGGCGGTGCAGCAGGGCGGCAATGTCAACGACTTGGCTGGCTTTGCCAACAACTATATCGATTCCTTGTCGGGGGCTTATAACTACGGTTTCGGCGTGGCTTGCATCTCACTGATCCTCTCCATGGCTATTTATTTGGGCTTCCGCAAGTGGTATAAACACGCCGACGTGAATACCAAGCAGGCCAAGGCGATGGAAAGCACCACCGTGAATGTGACGGAACTCTCCAAGGAGCAGACTCGTGAGCGTATTACGGCTCTGGCGTTGGTCTTCGTGGTGGTCATCTTCTTCTGGATGTCATTCCAGCAAGCAGGCCTCTGCCTGACCTATTTTGCCCGCGACTATACGCAGAGCAGTGCCACAGGCTTTACTCGCATCGGCTTCAACATTTGGTCGCTGACCTTAATCGCCATCTCTGTGTACACTCTGTTTGGCATTTTCCAGTCGGAGACGAAACGCAATAAACTAATTTGTGGCATTGTGACGCTCGCGTTATGGGCAGGTGCCATCGCCTTGTATCTTGGCATGGCCAATCCGATCAACATTCTGCCGCAGCAGTTCCAGCAGTTCAACCCCTTCTTCGTGGTTGCCTTGACGCCCGTCTCGATGGCCGTCTTCGGTGCCTTGGCGAAGAAAGGCAAGGAGCCTTCCTCGCCGCGCAAGATTGGTATGGGTATGATCGTGGCTGCCCTCGGATTCCTCATCTTGGTTGTCTGTTCCTTCCCCTTGGCCAGTCCATACGAACTGAAAGAACAAGGTGGTGTGAGTAGCACTTTGGTCTCTCCCAACTGGCTGATTAGTACCTACTTCGTTCTGACTTTCGCCGAACTGCTGCTGAGCCCCATTGGCATCTCGTTCGTCACGAAGGTGGCGCCGCCCAAGTACAAGGGCATGATGATGGGCCTGTGGTTCTGCGTGACTGCTATCGGCAACTACCTCACCAGCGTCATTGCCCGCATCTGGGGCACGGGTATGCCGCTCTGGATGGTCTGGGGCGTGCTCGTCGTGCTCTGCCTGCTCTCTGCCGTGTTCATCTTCTCGATTATGAAGCGGTTGGAAAAGGCCACGTTGGGGTGCTGATTCACAAATGAATGAAAAAAGCCGACATCAAGTCGGCTTTTTTTTTTGTTTATCATTCTTTGCTTTCAATAAGATGCATTTGGAAGTCTTCTTTCTTAATGCACTTACAACCTATGAGGGTCACTTCGCAGGTCTCATGGCTTGGAATTCGGCCAATGGCGTATGACCCCACCCAATGTGTCTTGTCTTTGTCAGGCACGAAAGTCACTGTGACAATCTTCGTGGTGTCATAGGGCGGATACTCTTTGGCGACCAGTCCGCGCCCCTTACGCAACGGGGCAAAACGCCTGTCGGCGAGTTGCATGCTCTCAATGCATGTTTCACCGTATGCATCATAAGAGTATCTTAATTCTTGGATGAGCACGCCGTCTTCAATCAACTCTCCTTCGATAATGATGCCTTCGAGATCGGTGCCGTCGGGGAGAGCGGCAGCTCCAATGGGATTCACAAAGGTGATGTTGCCTTGCTGGGGTTGGGGAGTCTTGCTGCTGACAAGTTGGGCGTGTACACTCAGAGTCATGGCAGCAATTGCAATGAGTAATAGGATTCGTTTCATAATGAGTAGATTATATGTTATTCACGTCGGCAAAGATACTAATTTGTTTTGTTCTTATTGCGAAAGGCAGCTTTTTTGCTTTGGTTGCAAACATTTTAGTAATTTTGCGGTCAAATTCTTCTATATGTCTAGAAACGAACAAGAACTGAAAGGCGTCACGCTGCTGGGCAACCAAAACACGCAGTACAACTACGACTATACCCCTGAGGTGCTGGAGACGTTTGAAAACAAACATCCTGAGAACGAATACCTGGTGACATTGGATTGTCCTGAGTTCACCTCGCTGTGTCCCAAGACAGGTCAGCCTGACTTCGGTCACCTTATTATTAATTATATCCCCCGCACGCTGATGGTGGAGAGCAAAAGCCTGAAACTCTATCTCTTCAGTTTTCGCAACCATGGCGACTTTCATGAGGACTGCGTGAACATCATCATGAAGGACCTGGTCAAGCTGATGGATCCCAAGTATCTGGAGGTCATTGGTCTGTTCAATCCCCGTGGTGGCATCTCCATCAAACCCTTTGCCAACTATGGCGATGCTGAGCATCAGGACATGGTGCGTGCCCGTCTACTTGCCAGTTTCCATAACTCCTAACTGAACAACTGAATAACTGAACAACTGAAAACTGAAATGAAGGACGCAGTAATCATCATCTCCGGTGGCATGGACTCGACCACGATGCTTTATGAGTTCAAGGATGAAATAGCCTTGGCCATCACTTTCGATTATGGTTCCACTCAAAATGGTCGCGAGCGTGTGTGTGCCGTGACGCATTGTCAACGCTTGGGTATCAAGCACATCATAGTTCCACTTGAATTCATGCACCGTTATTTCAAGAGTGCTCTGTTGATGACTGCCGATGACATCCCCGAAGGCAACTACGATGATGAGAACATGAAGTCGACGGTGGTGCCTTTCCGCAACGGCATCATGTTGGCCATCGCCGCGGGCATTGCTGAGAGTAACGGACTGAAACGCGTGATGATTGCCAACCATGCCGGAGACCATTCCATCTATCCCGACTGCCGTCCTGGCTTCGTAAATGCGATGTCGGAGGCTATGTCGGCGGGAACCTACGAAAACATCACGGTCTATGCGCCATACACGTATCTAAGCAAGAAGGAAATCGCCGAACACGGAAAAGCCTTGGGTTTGGACTATACCGAGACCTATTCCTGCTATAAAGGTGGCGAGAAGCATTGTGGTAAATGCGGCACCTGCCGCGAACGCCGTCAAGCCTTGATAGATGCTGGCATCGAAGACCATACCGAATACGAATCAAACACAATATGAAAAGAAACTACGAATTATACGAATTGAACTAATTTCGATTCATGAATTTTGCAGTTAAAGCTGCGAATTCGTACTAATTAGCAACGAAGTTGCAAAATTTTATCCGAAATGATTCGTTTCATTTGTGAAATTCGTAGTTAAACTAAACTGAAATCGCAATGTATTACGTCAGAAAAACCCTAGAAATATCCGCCTGCCACCAGCTTTATCTCGATTACGAGAGCAAATGCGAAAACCTGCATGGCCACAACTGGAAGATCAATGTGTATTGCCGAGCCGAGAAGCTTGACAGCAACGGTATGGTGTGCGACTTTACCGAGATAAAGCGCTTGATACACGGCAAGATTGACCATACCAACATCAACGAGGTGCTGGACTTCAATCCTACGGCCGAGAACTTGGCCAAGTGGATTGTCGACACCGTCCCGAACTGCTACCGCGCCGATGTGTGGGAGTCGCGTGACAACAAGGCCTCCTACATCAAGGACGATGCCCCTCAAAACTTTGATTGATTTTATGGTTACAAAACCTACAAAACCGTCAAAACTATCTTTTGTTGAGTGCGGCACCCAACTGGGTTGCCGCCGGAAAGCGGGCTGGTTGGCCGCTTTCCCATGTCCAAAATAAGGTTTTGCAAGTTTTGAGGGTTTTGTGAGAAAAAGAAACCATGTACAAAGTAAACGAAATATTCTATTCCCTACAGGGCGAGGGCTTCCACGCTGGCACGCCTGCTGTCTTTGTGCGTTTCAGCGGCTGCAACCTCCGCTGCCATTTTTGTGATACCCAGCACCAAGAGGGTAGAATAATGTCGTCGCAAGAGATTGTGGATGAGATCAACAAGTATCCGCTTGCTCCTCTTGTTGTGCTTACTGGAGGTGAGCCGTCTTTGTTTATCAATGAGGCCTTTGTGGATGAACTGAAACAAAAAACAAAAAAGACCATCGCCATCGAAACCAATGGTACGCGACCGTTGCCAGCCAATTTGGATTGGGTCACGCTCTCCCCGAAAACGGCTTTTGCGGGTGGCGATCTATTTCCTTGTGTTGTAAAGCGCTGTGACGAGTTAAAGGTGGTCTGTCTTGGTCAGGACTTGTCGCAATACGATGACATTGAGGCTCAACATCGTTTCTTGCAGCCTTGTTTTTGTGAGAATGAGGTCCAGCGCCAGTCTAATATGAAAGTCTGCGTCGAGGCTGTGATGCAAAACCCTGGCTGGCGACTTTCCTTGCAGATTCACAGGGTGCTGAATATCCCTTGATTCGCGCCCATTAGCAGCTTTAGCTGCCAAATTCACGGCTACTATTCGTGGAATTAGCGTAATTCGTAGTTTACTTTTTCCTCTGGAATCCTCGTCTTGGCTCGCTGTAAACCAAAAACACGGCGGGCTTTTTGTTTAAATCACCCTTGAAGTTTTTCCATTCCCCGATGCTTTGGCTGATGATGAGTTCGTCCTCGCAAGTGAGGTTGCATGCGACGCAGACGCGCGTCGCAGGGTGGAGGTTCTTGCACAAGTCCTGCAATATGGCGTTGTTGCGGAAAGGCGTCTCGATGAACAGCTCCGTCTCGTTGTTGGCCGCCGACCTCCGCTCCAAATCCTTGATGGCGTTTTGTCTTTCAGGACTCTTGATGGGCAAGTAACCATGAAAAGCGAAAGATTGTCCGTTGAAGCCCGAAGCCATCAGAGCCAAAATCATCGCATTGGGGCCAACCAAAGGAATCACTTGTATGCCAGCGGAATGCGCCAAATCCACCACCAACGCGCCCGGGTCGGCGACACAGGGTGTGCCGGCCTCCGACATCAGTCCCATGTCCTCGCCTTGCAGGCAAGCGCCGAGATGTTCCATCAGGTCGAGGTTGCGGGCGTTGTGCTTGTCGAGCTCGATGAATTCGATGTCGTCGATGGCGTTGTCCATCCCGATGCGGCTCAGTACACGTCGAGAAGTGCGGGTGTTCTCCACGACGAAATGCTTCAGCCGCTTCACGATGTTGAGTGTTCCGACTGGCAACACTTGTTCAGGCTTGGTGGCACCAAGTAGGTTGGGCACCAAATAAAGTTTTCCAAAGTTGTTGGTCATAAGTGAAATATGGGATTATGACAAGGCGATTTTCTTCTCGATGTCGGCAAACATCACCTTGAACTGCTTGTCGGTTTCAAGGCGGTCGGCGATGGTCTTGCATGCGTGGTGCACCGTGGCGTGGTCTTTCTTGCCGCATTGCTGGCCGATGGAGACCAGACTGGCATTGGAGTATTTCTTCGAAAGGTACATGGCGATCTGGCGCGCCTGTACCACTTGGTGCTTGCGCGTGTTGAGCGACATCTGTTCCGGCGTGATCTTGAAATATTCGCAGACAATATTAATAATGTATTCCACCGACACCTCCTTGACGGTGTTGCGCACAAAGCGGTCAATGATTTGTTGCGCCATCTCGATGGTGACGGACTTCTTGTTGAGTAGCGACTGCGCCATAAGCGAGTTCATCACGCCTTCCAGCTCGCGGATGTTGTTGCGTACGTTGCTGGCGATGTATTGTACCACCTCGTCGGGGAAAGTGATGCCGTTGTCGTGCAGCTTTTCACGGATGATGGAGGTGCGTGTGGAGAGGTCGGGCGACTGCAGGTCGGCGGTCAGGCCCCACTTGAAGCGCGACAACAGACGGTCTTCCATGCCCTGCAGGTCGCTCGGGAACTTGTCGCTGGTGATGACGATCTGCTTGTTGTTTTGTTGCAGGTGGTTGAAGATGTGGAAAAACACATCTTGGGTGCCCGCCTTGCCCGCGAGGAACTGGATGTCGTCGATGATGAGCACGTCGATCATCTGATAGAAGTTGATGAAGTCGGGGCGGTTGTTGTTCTTGTTG
>CACXIM010000018.1 GCA_902767725.1 uncultured Bacteroidia bacterium
ATTGGCTGTAGCTCTCAAAGTGCATTGATCTCCATAGTTGAATCCTCCTCCGCCACTGACCGTACCCCCTTCAATTGGATCGGCACTAGCTGTAATAATATAATTCTGCGATGAGAAGTGGGCAATATAAGTACCTCCGCTTGTTACAGTAAAAGAATATGTTGGATTGGAGGAAACCTGAACACCGTCCTTTGTCCAGTTTATAAAGTTAAATCCAGGGGCAGGCGTGGCCGTAAGCGTGCATGTTGCACCATAGTTATAGGTTCCGCCGCCACTTACATTACCGCCGTTGGTTGGGTCGGCAGAGGCAGTAATATTAAAAGTTTGAGCTTGGAAATGAGCCACCAAGGTTCTGTCGCTATTTACGATGAATGTATAGTTGGCGCTGGTCGATACTTGGTAGCCGTTTTCCTTCCAATTGAAGAATATAAAGCCTGGGTTTGCTGTTGCAGAAACAGTACAAGATTGTCCTGCTTCGTATGTTCCACCACCACTCACCGTGCCACCATTGGTCGGGCTAGCTGAAACGGAGATGGTGTATTGTTGAGTCTGTTGTTGGAAGTTTGCCACCAAGGTTCTGTTGCCATTTACGGTAAATGTATAGTTGGCGCTGGTCGATACTACGTTGCCGTTTTCTGTCCAGTTAGTAAATACATAGCCATTATTGGCTGTGGTAGAAACAGTACACGACTGGCCTTGCTGATACGTACCACCACCAGATACTGTACCGCCATTGGAGGGGCTGGCTGACACGTTGATGGTGTACGTCCGAATAAAGTGAGCCACCAAGGTTCTGTTGCCATTTACGGTGAATGTATAGTTGGCGCTGGTCGATACTACGTTGCCGTTTTCCGTCCAGTTAGTAAATACATAGCCATTATTGGCTGTGGCAGAAACAGTACACGACTGGCCTTGCTGATACGCACCACCACCAGTTACTGTACCGCCATTGGAGGGGTTGGCTGACACGGTGATGGTGTATGTCCGAATAAAGTGAGCCACCAAGGTTCTGTTGCCATTTACGGTGAATGTATAGTTGGCGTTGTTCGAAACTACGCTTCCGTTTTCCGTCCAGTTAGTAAATACATAGCCATTATTGGCTGTTGCAGAAACAGTACAAGATTGTCCTGCTGCGTATGTTCCGCCACCACTCACCGTGCCACCATTGGTCGGGTTAGCCGAGACGGTGATGGTGTATTGTTGAGTCTGTTGTTGGAAGTTTGCCACCAAGGTTCTATTGCCATTTACGGTGAAAGTATAGTTGGCATTGGTCGATACTACGTTGCCGTTTTCTGTCCAGTTAGTAAATACATAGCCATTATAGACTGTGGCAGAAACAGTACACGACTGGCCTTGCTGATACGTACCACCACCAGATACTGTACCGCCATTGGAGGGGCTGGCTGACACATTGATGGTGTATGTCCGAATAAAGTGAGCCACCAAGGTTCTGTTCCCAGTTACGGTGAATGTATAGTTGGCGCTGGTCGATACTACGTTGCCGTTTTCTGTCCAGTTAGTAAATAAATAGCCATTATTGGCTGTTGCAGAAACAGTACAAGATTGGCCTTGCTGATACGTACCACCACCAGTTACTGTGCCGCCATTGGCGGGGTTGGCTGACACGGTAATAGTGTAGGTCTGCTGTTGTGCCTGGAAGACGGCCACAAGGTTTCGGTTGCTAGTCACGGTGAAGGTGTAGTTGGCGCTTGTAGACACTTGGGAGCCGTTCTCCGTCCATCTAACAAAGGTGAAGCCAGAATTGGCGGTGGCTCCCAAAGTAACGGTAGTGCCAGCTGGGTACGCCCCCGCCCCAGTAACTATTCCAGCTCCCTGGGGCGAGACGGTGGTTGTTATGGTGTAGGTGGTGTAATAATAACCTGGAGTAGAAAGACTGTTTGACCAATATATTTGTGAGCCAGTAGTAGTCTTGACCCCATACATGTATTCGCCCGGATCCAAAGTCATCCAATCCGTATCAATGTACTGGTTTTCAGTGACGTTTTGGGCAATCATTGTGGAATTCGTACCATCAATGTTAGCACGATAGACGATATATGAACCAGAGCCTGACCAATAGGCTCTTACATAAGGGCTGTCTGGGTCTAGGGGGTCGGGATAATATTCGGCAATGACCGTTAGCCTATTCGGCTCTTGTCCGAACATTGCTCCTAAAAACAGCAAAAGCAATGCTGATAAAAGAAGATGCTTTTTCATAAAACTAGTGTAATAAAATGATTTGAGGTTTAGTCAATCGTTTTTTCTCCGTTAACAAGATCCATTTGAACTTGGATAGAACTACCTAACTCGAAACGAATAAGATACTCCTCGCCAATCTTAATGTTGGCCGACATCTTGTCGCCACCATAGCGCCAAACGTTGTCTTCGGTCTTGCCCAACCATTGAAAAGCGGTTCTACCCAATGGCATCACGAAATGATAGTAATGACAATCATTAGTGCTATTATAATCTTGAGGATCAAAATATCCAGCGTGCCATTCATAATTCTCCCCACCGTTTTCTGCCGCAACAGCGTAACTGCCATCGCTGTTGAATGTGTAGCAATCAGTTCCCTTGTTCATGCCGAGTTTATACCTTACCACCGTGCTGTAATAATGTATGTTTGATGATTTGACAAGAATCAAGGCACCTGCTGGCTTCACGCGAATTGTATGGTCATCCGCACCTTCCTTGGCATGAAAATGATAATTGGAGATGCCAAGGATCTTATGTTTTTCACCGTCATTTCCCGCATCTGATACTTTCAGGTTGGAAAGACAATCGGTTCCGTTTATGTTCCAGTAAGTGGATGTAACTCCATCATCATATTTAACTACATCGGTAATCGCAACTGCTGTGTATTCTCCATCCCATAGCGTTAATGATGAATTCATAATACCTTGATAATTCGAAAGGTAACACTCTTCTGCTGCCGCTAAATCACCCATTTTGTCATAAACCAAAAGGTGAATCCGGAGTTTATAGTTTGAGTTAAAAGACTCCAACTCGCCCTCATCGGCTTCATAGGTAAAGCTGCCGATGACCTCGGAAGGGTCGACTGTAAAGGACACTTTTCTTTGCATTTCAATGTTTTCGTTTTTGCATGAGGCAAATAAAAACACTAATAATGCAGCCCATATAACGTTTCTTTTCATTTTTCCCTCTTTTTAATCACTTGACAGCTTGAAAACATAGACCAAAGAGGCCATCAAGGTACTCACTTTACTGTCCAAATTTCCGGCCAAGGCAAAGAGTCCCATGTTGTATCTGAGGTCGACCATGAGATGGAGAGGGGTCTTATAGGCGATGCCGAAGGTGAGCATGACATCGCTGCTGGCCAATTGCCCCGTGTTGAGGACGACATTTTCCAATTGCAATTCCTCGGGACTGCATTTGATGATTTTCGTGATGGTTGGGCCTGCTTCAATGGCCAATGAAGGAGTGGGGTAGAATTGGATCAGTAGCGGCACTTCAAGACAATGCATGGTCATGTTTGCCTTTGTGTCCTCAATGCCAAGCATTCGGCCACCATATAGTATTTCAGCCTCAAGGCCAAACCAACCCGTTCCACCAGGGCTGGTTGAATAACGCCGGCCAAAATGCATATTGGCGGAGAGCCCAACTTGATAGGCCAAGCCATTATTGAAATTGAAGTTGTAGTTTGTTGGTTTGGTGGCCATGGCAAGACCCGCCCCAACCTTGGGCCCTAATTCAAGCCTGTAGGGTTTGTCTTGTGTTGAACCAGTCCAATTCCATTCTTCTTCTTGGGCAAAAAGGATTTGGCATGATAACAGTGCCAAAGCGATGACTAAAACTCTTTTGTACATGATATGTTAGCTTTTTGATTTATTATTCGATAAGGTCGAACGGCTTCAACTCGATGTTGGCGCTTTTCGTCCCTATGGGTTGTTGGGCGGCTCTCACCGTCACGCTTGTCTTTACGGTTTCCCGTTCGTTCACTTTGAAGGTAATGGAGAATTCTCTCCTCTCACCTACCGCCAGTGTCGCTTCTTGGGTTGATAGACCACTGGCCAGGCTGTTTTTTGAGCCGCTTTGAAACACAGGGGCAGCAAAGGTGACAGCTATTGTTTGGGGCGTGTCGGTTTTATTGGTCACAATGGTCCTTACCTTCAATTGATTGTTTGACCCAGCATATTCTGAGGCTTTGGAAGGAGCACTGAACTCAAGTGTGCCCACATTGGCACGGTTGACTTTTTTTGTCATGGTTTCTTCCCACAATAGAAGCCCGTCCATCCTTACTTCTGCTCTAAGGGTGCAGTCCTTGTCGTTTTTGTCAACGAAAGGAACAAAAGTGTAGGTGTTGTGCTCCAATTGGATAGGAATCAAGATACCGTCTCCTTTGTCAAATCTTATTTCAATAAGCCTTGGATCCAGTATTTCAGGCATTTTCAGGGTGTAATGAAGCTCGTTTGCCTTGTTGGCGCGTATGGTAATGTCGGCACTTTCGATGTTGCTCGAAAAACGGCCTTCAACCAGGGCAACAATGCCATATTTGTTGCCAAGTGCTACGATGGCATAACTGTCGGCAAATGGACAAGCGTATGAGAATTGTGCTGGGGCAATGAGGGCTTGGTCGTTGTTTTTATAGCCAAAATGGCCTTCGGACGAGAATACTGTTATGTTTGAGTCAAAGATGGGAGTGTCGTTGTGCCCTTGGGTTAGGTCGGCCACCCCTTCGTTAAAGGCAAAGTCATAGTCGCGATAAGGCTTCCCTTTTCTGTTCGTGTAGGTTCTGATGGTTTTACCGCTTGTGTTGATGACGGCAAAATCGTTTTGGCCATTCTTGGTATAACCTACCAGGGCTTCTCCCTTTTCGTTGAAATTGGTTCCAATCGACAGGTTACCATAATGGAATTGCACAATCATATAGGTTCCTTCTTTGTCGATGAAAGCCGTTCCTTCTTTCTTTGATTCCACACAAGCCCACCCTTGGACAAAAGGACGGGCTTTCTTGTAATTGCAGGGAATACCGATTGTGCCTCTCGTGTTAAGATATCCTTGGTTGCCTTTTTCATCGGCAACGGCCAGAAGTCCCTCTGAAAAATGGGAATAGAAGGTGGCAAAGAAATTCCCTTTCACTTCGAGGAAGTCGTGGTTGTTTTCCAAAAGGAAGCCTTTGATTTGATAATCAGCTCCTTTCTTGTCGAGGGCGAGAGCAATTCCTTCTGTAAAAACAGTGATGGAATCGACTTCAGCAGGGAGTAGTGTCTTCCCTGTATAGTCGATGAGTTGTATTTTGTTGTTAGTTGAACAATTGAAAATCTCTTTGCTGTAATAGCCAATGGAGTCGTAATTGGGTTTCAACATCCATCTGATGGTTTGGGCGGATGTGGTGAAGGTCGAGAAAAGAATGAAGATTACGATGAGAAAATAGTGCTTTTTCATGTTTTCAAGAATTATTCGATTTGTGGCTTTTTTGGGGTAAAGCCTTCTGTCTTCAGTTTGCCTTTGTGGAAGTATTCCCTGTAAAGATTTGCTCTGGGACCGGGTTCGTTTGCCAATGTTTTCTCGCCTTGTTCAAAACACCAAAGGGCATAAGCCAGATTGCGTTCGCATCCGCGTCGGTCGCCCGACAAGAAGTCGCTTCCCAACTGATAAAGCAACACGTAGTCGTCTTCGTTGAGTTGGAAGGCTTGCATCAGTAAGTCATGTGAGACCACGTTGTCGGTTTTGATACCGCAGTAGGCTCGCATCGACTTCCAACTTTTGTCATAAAACAAGGTGTCACGGTCATCGGAGGTGTCAAAATAAAGACGACTCATCAAGAAAGTGGCTTGATAGTCTTTCTGGTCAACCAAAGATTGGAGCAATTCAAGGCCTTGTTGGGCAGAACTGCCGTTGGAAAGCAATTCTTCGGCGTGGGCATAATCGGCAATTACGGTTGTTTCTTCTTCGGTCGTTTCTTCCTTGTTTGTGGCGAAATAAAGAATGCCAGCGATAGACAGTATGCCAAGTGTGATCAAGATGGGGAGCCAAGGCTTTTTCTTTTTCCTGTTTTGTGCAATTTCTATGATGTTATGCGCAGTGGGTCGTTTGTTAGGATCTTTTTGTAGACAGGATTGGATGAGATGTCTTAGGTCTGACGACAAGCCTGAGAGTGCTGGCATGGACATCTTTCCATTTATTTGGTTGATGCCGCCTTCTTCTCCAAAAGGTACACGGCCTGCTAGGATTTCGCAAAGCGTGGCACCAAGGGCCCAAATGTCGCTTGGCGGAATAGGGGTGGCATCTCTTTGAAACCTTTCGGGAGCCATATAGGCCATCGTGCCGCTGTTTTCTTCATCTTCATTTTCGCTTCCTTGTCCACTTGAATTCCTAGCGCTGATACCAAAATCGGTGATGGTGAAATTACCGTTATCGTCGATGAGAATATTGGCTGGTTTGATGTCCTGATGAATGATTTGGGGTTGGTTGGAGTGAAGCCTGTCAAGGCCCGAGGCCACGTCATGGATGAACTTCCAAATTCTTTCATCCGGTAGCCTCTGCCCGATGAATTGTTCGGCGGACCCTGCTTCGCAGTAAGGCAATACCAAATAGGGAATGCCTTCGAAAATGTTGAATCCAGTAGGCTGCAGAAGATTGGAATGGTGGCAGTTGTATGCGATTTTGAACTCTTCTCTGAAACGTTTTTCGCCTTCTATATCGAGTGCGTTTTTGGGTCTGTAGATTTTGATGGCTACCTGTATGCCTGACGATTCATCGATGGGCATAGGGTCTTCCTCGTTTAGAGGGTAACCGTCAATGGTGTTCACGTCAAGCGCCAACCACACGTCGGCAGTGCCTCCGTCGGTGCTTAATGCACGTAGAAGACGGTATCGACCGTCGAACAATTTGTTGGATGCAAGGAATTCTTTTATATCGAGCATTGTGTTTTTTTCTATTTCAGTTGTAGTTTTTCTCCTTCAATCAAGGTAGAGAAAAGGTCTTTATGATTCATTTTGGCCAGACTTGAGGTCCTGATGCCGAATTGTTGTGCTATGCCATACAAGGAATCACCAGCCTTCACTCGGTAGAAGTCTTGTGCACCTTGATATTTTCTTTTCTTCTTTTGCAGGTACACGATGTCACCCTCTTGGATGTCATTCTCGCTGGCAGTTTCGTTATAGTCCAGGATCTTGTTTTTGGGGATGTTATATTTCATCGAGATGGACGACAAGGTTTCGCCTGGGTAAAGAATGGTGCATCTGACTTCGTTGATTTCCACGACAAATTTTTGGAGTGTCTGCGTGACTTCTTCCTCTTCTTCCGTTTTCTCCGAGGCCTCGATTACGTAATCCTCGGCTTGGGTCAGGTCTTCGATTTTGGTCGTTTTTGCGATGATGCCTTTCTTGCCTGGCTTGAGCTTGACACCTCCATTGATGGCGTAGAGCTCGTATGCGTCAATGTAGCCTATCAGGGCTTTCGCGTATTTCTTCGAAGTGGCGTAGCCTGCTTTTTGCAAACCGTTGGCCCAGCCTCGGTAGTCGTAAATGCTAATGTTGAACAACGATTGGTAGCGACCGTTGTCCTTGAGAAATTTGGAATGGTCTGTGTAGGATTCTTGTGCTGATTTGTAAACCCTGAATTTGCTCTTTGTGGGTTCGTCGTCCCAGGCCAGGTAAATGCCTCCCGACCATCCGCCAAAGGCTTTGATGCCAAAATGGTTATTGGCTTTGGTGGCCAAACCACTGGTGCCTGCGCTCGACTCAAGGATGCCTTGCGCCAATGTGATGGGCGCCGGTATGCCATACAGTTTTTCCTGTTCCAAGGCCAACGACTTGTATTTGTTAATGTAGGCCCGGATTTCGGCAGGTGACTGGGCAAAGAGCCCTTGAATAATGGTTAGGAATCCTATGATGAGAAATAGTTTTTTCACTTATTAATCATGTTTCATTCCAAAATGATCTAAAATAGTTGTCATAGAATGCTTGCTAACGAAATTTATGCCTCTATTATTTAATCTTATTATTTTTCTGTCGCCATAAGCACATTGTCCGAAATGACTGAGAATATAATAATTGAGGATTTCTCCTTCTACCACAAAAGCATGTATTTGTTTGGTCCTCTTATTTAATTGAATGAGGTTTTGGCCGTTATCCAATAACAATGATGTCCATATGCGATTGGGATGCAGGCCTGCAGCATTAAAGGTGATGGCATGTCGGCCTGTAGCCAAAGCGTTATTGGAAGCCAAGCCTCCACCAAGTGAGTGTCCGATGAACCATAATACGGCTTTGCCGCCAATTGCATGATCAATTAGTTTGGCCAAGTGTATAGAATAACTGTATTGAGGAGCATCCCCATCATACCATTGGCGGATGTTGTTGTACCAATCTCTTATTGATGTCATATCTGTTCCTTCCGTGCAATAGGCATAATATTGGATACCGTCGGTTTGCTTTTGGAATAACATGGAACTGAAGCCAGTGCTGTTTCTCTTTAGCTTCATGTGAAATCCGGGAACAATCAGTTTATCAACTTCGAAAGGAGTCATAGGTCTCCAGCCATCTATTAGCTCTGCTGAAGGTTTTTTTCCCTGGTTTAGGTAATAATAAGCATACTGGCACATGGCAGCGGCCGCTCTGACGTCTACACTGTTCTCGCTTTTGGCATCGGGTCCGACTTCTTTGAGCGATCTCAGTGATGCCGTTCTCAGCGTCTTAGTGCTGACATTGATTCTGGACAGATGGGTGGATTTTTGCAGATGTATATTACTAAGAGGCTTCATGGCCATTATTCCTCCAAATTTCTAAGTTCAACGATGATTGGCATCGTAATGCATGATTTGTTCTCTATTCTTTGCTTCATGAGTTGTTCAAACGACTTCTTCTTGGCTTCTTCATAGTTTTTCTTGTCTTTGAACTCAATACTAATGTATAGGCCTCTTTGTAACGCCTTTTCACCGCCAGTGCCTTCAATATTCATCTTGATGAAGATGCGCTTCGATTCTTCTTTGCCAAATTCGGCCATGATTTCTTTCCGTAGGAAAGCATCGATGTCCATTTTGGTGTAAAGCCGGTCGTTGGTGAGTGAATAGTATCGGAGTAACTCGTACCGCTCGTCGGCTGAGGCTTTGTCGGCGCCACACATGGCAGAGACTATGATGGATACTTTAGGATTGAAGGCAGGCAACTTTTTGTTATCCATCGTTTCGCCTGCTTGGGGCAAGTTGCCAATTTCTCCTTGGGTGGTGATGTAGCTGACCTTGATGGATGAACTCGATGAATTCTGTCTCAAGTTCTTCATCACGTAGGTGCCGCTGTCAAATTTGAATTTCTTGTTGGGCTCCTTGACACTATTGTTGTTGGCGATCTTGTTTATGGTTTCGCGCAATAGCTTTTGGGTCTTGTCGTCTTTGATTTCATTGTACTCCATGAAAGCATAGTAGTCATCGATAAAATGGTTGTATAGGTTGCGCATGTCTCTATACAGGTCGCCGTTATTGTAGCATGAAGCATCAAAATCGCGAACGATGATTTCTTCGTTCAACATGCCAAAGCCTTGTCGGTTGGAAGCCATGCTGGTTTCGAGAATCCGCAAAAAATAGGAGTCTTCCAGTTTTTGCAGTTTGGCGATTGGCGTATGGTCGCTGAGGGTGAGCGAGCAAATGTCGACATTGACAACGGGAACGACATTGAGCATGATTTCGCAATCATTGGGCACGACATAGCCTTCTGGAAAATCTATTTGAAGCCATAAAGGTTTAGCAATCTCAAATTGTTCCAAAGTGTCGGTAAGCGTCCATTGTTCAAATGATTTTGGGTAGGCTCGTGGCTTAAAGAGGTCGCGACTCTTGGTTCCGTCTGTTATGATGAGCAACGAAGCTTCCTTTATGTTAAGCAGGTATTCTTTCCATAGGCTTATAAACGAGAAGAATTGCCCCGACGCTTGTTGCGCGTCGAAAGGTTCAGCCATCTCCACTTGTTCTATTTCCCTAGGCGTGGCGAAGTCGAGTTCGTAGCTGTCGGCTCCTACATAGATGTGTTCCGGCGTCACTCCATTTGTTCCTTTGATGAAAAGCGACAACCCTTTTATGGATTCAGTTTCCACGCCAGTCTTGATGCCGACCCAAATTCGGTTGGGCTTATACATGTTGACGCTTTTGCAATACTCGTTGTCTTGATGCACAATGATGATTTCGGAATGGGGAAGTGCATAAGTGTTGAACAAGGGAATGTAATTGAGGGGTTGTTTTTTTTGTTCAGTCTTGTAGGAGAATTGAACTCCTGCTCCTATGGGATAACCTTCGGTGTCCTTGTTGCCCTTGAATGTCGGTTGTAATAAGGCAATAGCCGGCATGGCTTCCACTTCCTGGCGGGGAATGAAATCGGTGCAATAGCGTTCTACGATGCGCTGGTCAAGACTGTCAATGTGATCATGGATTTTTTGCGTTTCGTTCACCAATGCGACAAGCATCATCTTGGCAATGGGATCCATTTTCTGGAAATCAATGCTTTCGATGGAGAATCGTTCGAGTTGCTCGATGGTCTCATTGACTTTGTTTTGTAATTCTAAATCCATCTTGTCAAATCCGTTGTGTCAATGGGTTGTGTTTTTGTTGTATTGACTGATTATTGTAAGGTGTGAGAATCTGGCGATTAAATGGAAAGGCGTTTTTTTGCCGTGGGTTCCATGAGGAACTCGATTTTCTTTTTGTAACGACTAGTGCCAATCCCGCTGTCGAACTCTCCTTCAACAAGGATGCTGACGAGGTGCTTCGACTGTACTTTTCTCCTTTGTTGCGTCTCGCTGTATTCAGCAGCATTGAGTTCAACGGCTACTTCTACTTTAGTAAGCTGTGGCGCATAGGTAAGCAAACTCTGTCGGATGCTTTCCTGACATTCCAATTTGGTGATCTCCTGGCTGCTCTTGCCTCCCACAAGTCCACTTTGGCCGCTATTGAACGTTCGGTATTGGATATTGGAGTATTCATGGTTCCAGTATTCAAATCCGAAGTCGGGGTCGGCAAGGAAACTGCCTCGTGGAGTGAAAGCGATGAGCTCGATGAGATTGTCGAGAAGCTCTACTTCCGACCCCAAATTACGTTGGATAAGGAGCCCGTTTGAAGCATTTTTGTAAGCCAAAGGAGTGTTGATGAAGCTCATTGGATCTTATATTTTAATCCAAACATTGTAATCCTTGTGCAAGATGACGGTAAAGCTGCTGATGTCACTTTCGGCATTGTCGAGCACGGCTTTTAGTTTGACGATAACTTCTTGGTCGGGCTCGGGCTCTTTGATGGAATTGAAAGTGTTTTTAATTCTAATCTTCCCACCTGAAACCGACTTGGAAGGCATGCTGCCATCACATGAATAATACATGGATGCTCCTGGTTCGTTGTTAATGACGGGGATGCTTATTGAAGAGGACTTGCAATTCTGGTACAACTGGTCATCTGCAATGGAAGGAGCCTTCAGTTTTCCCGGCATCGGTGGCGGAGGAGGCGGTGGCGTTCCTGTCTTGTCAATCATTTTGTCTATCTTCTCGCTGATCATAAAACATTGCCTAAGTCCTTCTTTAATCATGGGATAGACGTTCATGTAGTTGTAGGGGGAAAGGGCATAGTTCCTGAACATTTCGGCATCGCTCAGATTGAGGTATTGGTCAAGATGGCAGGAAGCTGTGAATATGGCGATGTATTTTTGGATGTTGCCCAAAAGTGCTATAGGCGTCATAAGGTCTCGGCCTTTGTCAGTGTCGATGAGAATCTGCTGAGCGACTGGCCAAAAGATACGGAAAGCCTCATGCGTACCTGGATTCAATTGCACAAAGACTTTTGCTTCTACTTCCGATAGCTTCTGTACGAATTGATTCAAGAGCTCCTCGTACTTCCAGCTTGATGATACAAAAAGGCAAGGAGGCACAAAATCTTCCTCGTCGATGCGCCATGCCCTTGCTTGTTCCCAATATACGAGATGTGCAATGGGTAAGGCATTGTCGGGAATGGGACTGTTGACACCCACGAGGTCAAAAGTGTAAACGGGCTCTTCGTATCCGTTAATGGTCTCTTTCCATTGTTTGGGATCGACACTGATGGTGAGAAGCAGTTCGCCTGTCCCCTTCTCGTCAGGCAGGTAGACGCGGCTTTCAATGTGATTCGTATATTTTGTGTCGAATTGCACGTCGACAAGGTAGCCACCGCGAGTGACGGCAAGGCAATTCAAAGCCTGAATCTCAACAGCTTCAGCACTGATATTGAGTGAAAGCTGGAACTGTTGAGGACTCGGAAGCAGTCCAAAACGTCCTGCCGAGGCTAATGCCATCGCGTTGCCAATACGGGCAGCGGTGGCATCTTCCGAGGCTCTCATGATGTCGTCGGTCAGACGCATCCCTTTTTTCCAACAGATTCTTTTTTCCATACTAGTTAAATATTCGTATTGTAGTTCAAATAATTGTATTTTGTCTCATCCGCCAGGCGGAGCGTATCGTCATAACAGCTGACATCAAAGCGAAGTATTCCGTCAACAGCTATGAAATAGTCTTGAATGAAGCCGCGAAAGACCTCCAACTCTTCAATGAATTGCAAAAAATGTTCGTCGCAATCATCTTCTGACCAATAGTGGATGTCGTAGGTCGTGACTTGTTCATCGTATGTGTTTCCAAGATAAAAATCGTCGAAGTCTGAACCGAGTTGGGCATTGTATTGAGGATGTGCATCGGTAAAGCTATGCTTTTGCTCGCCAATATCGATTGTAAGCCCTTCTTCCAGGAAGATTTTGCGGAGCATCAAGGTGAGGTAGGTTTTATTGCCTCTGATCGACTTGCAAAGAGGAAGGAAAGGAAGCACTTTTTTTACGAAGCGGTTTTGCTTTTGTGTTTCGGTGATTTCGTCTCCCAAAATGTCAATCATAATCTTGTCGGTCTCGGCATATACATCCAACCGTTCCCTGACCATCATACGGAGTCGTAGTAACATCAAGTCAAAGGGGGCAAAGAATTTGTGCGCCTGGTCTTTTTCGCGTTCCTGGGCATCATATTCTTCCTCAAATTTGTCCTTGTCATCAGTCGGCGACAAATTGTCGAAACGGTCAATAGGGTGAAACAGCAACTCTGGTAAAGCATTGTAGAGGCTGGGCCGGCCTACACTGAGCAGAAGGTTGTTGTCAGTAAGGTCATCCAACCCCATAAAGTCGTTGTAAGAGTTGCGCTTGTGCATTCCGTCGAACGACACTTTGCACATCCCATCGGGAAAACACGACAAAAGGAGTTCTATATTAATGTCGTCGGGTATGTTTTTGGGGAGCATGGGAAGAGGGTATTAAAGAAATAGAGCTGCATCTTCGCTGAGTTCGACATGGAACAAGCCTTTTTCGGTCGACACATGAAGTACGTCGAACAGCGGAATACCAATTTGTTGGAGCGTAAGGTCCTGATAGGGGAAATCCACATCGATGTTCTCGTAGAATGACTTGTGGAAGATAGTGACATAGCGGAGCTTTCGCAATTCATCATTACTGCTCATGTAATTGTCGAGCTGTGAATCTGGAATCATGACCTTGAATTCCTTTTCGGGCTTGTCGGAAACAATCCTATCAATGAATTTGTTGTTGCACATGTTGATCTCAACATTGTTGACGTTTAAGAGCGATTTCAGCGTTGATAGCGTCTCGCTTACAGTTCGTTTGGCCGAAAGGTTGGGTCCTTCAATGACGGGCTCCCAACGTTCGTGGGCAGGGCAATTGTTCTTCCATGTAGAGAATTTATAGACGTTGGTTCGGTTGGTAAGCCCCTCATAGTGAAGCAACTTCCCTTGCAAGGTCTTGAATTGCGATGCCCCCTCAGTGTCAAGATGGATGATTTTCATGGCTTCTTGTACTTCAATGGCTCCGATGATGGAGGCACTGATGGGAGTGGTGGCCACTCGTCCTGCTGAGCTTTGCAGGTTGACCACGTCGGCGCAACCTGTACGCACCATGATGTGGTTGAATTCGTCGCGCGAGAGGCCGCATTCGTAACATGACAGGCCTGGTGTGTAAACTTGGACTGAGCCAGTCATGTTTTCAATGCTACCGTCAACCCATGATTTCCCTGCACGCATGCAGAGCCGGTTGAGCTGATAACGGGCAATGCGGCTGTCGAGGCAACCGATGACTACATCAACCATACGATAGAGGCCGAAACCAACTTCCGAAAACAAGTTACCGACAATTGACATTGCCTTAATCTGTGGGTTGATTTCCATGGCACGCTTGGCCACTATTTCGGCCTTGTATGAATGGCTGTAAGCATCGGCTTCTCTAAATAATACAGAACGGGTAAGGTTTGATAACTCGATACGATCAAAGTCAACCACGTAAATATGTCCCACACCGAAGAGTGCCAAGTCCTTGACGACTTCATTGCCAAGTGCACCAGCTCCGACTACCAGGACACGAGCGTTTTTTACCTTATCTTTCTTGAACCAGGAGAGAAGGGTGAACACGCCTTCTCCCCATTCGTATGTGTTTTGCTCTTTCATTTCATTTAGTTTTCAACATATTGGAAAATGGTGTCACCAACTTTGAAGGTATCGCCATTAAATAGCGGCACGGGCTTGTTGCTGGCGTCGAGTTCGGCACGCGTATTGAACGTGGTGGGAGCCAAAGGTCTCAACATGGCTTGCGAGCGGTTCTGGTTGACGTAGAGCTGCACGTGCTCCTTTGCCACCTTGTTGCTCTTCTCCCAAGCCATTTGGATCTCGCACTGTTGTGTCATACCAATGGTCACCTTGTTGCCGGCATTCATCCATTTGTGGATGGGGATGCGCAATCCGCTACGGATGCCGTTCTTGACAACGAGGAAGTATTTCTCAGCCAACATTCTGACAGTGGTGAGCGAGGCTCCAAGTCCGCCACCATAGATGACGAAGTCGAGCAGCATGTTCATCCAAGGCCAACGCTTACTTGTTATACTGGAGAAATACAGCACGATGAAGCCGATGATGGCCGAAGCGAGACCGCCCAAGAGTGCGCTCTTGAAAGGTATGGTCGATTTGATGATGAGGCTGAGTGAGATGCATACCGAGAATAGCAGGTAGGCCGGGAAGGAACAATACCAAGGAATGAATGTGTCGGTAGGCGATACCCATAGGCACAAGATGACACCTCCAAGGGCAAATGCCGCCATGCCAATCACGCTCGAAAGCAATGACAATCCAGTGATTTCGAGGAACCAGCCAAAGCTTCTGCGCTTCACTCCATCGAACAGTCTGAATACGAATGAAAGGAAAAAGCCTAAGAGTAATCCGATCGAGAGGAACGAAGACACCAGGGTGATGCAATCATTGATGATGCCCATGCTTTGACCATCCGTTTTGAAAAACAGGTTGACAAAGCCCGTGGCAAGGCCATCGAAGAAACCTCTTCCCGAAACCTCGTAGATGATCCAGCTGACCAAGCTGGCACAAATACCCATGATGGTCAGGAGACAATCCCGCAACGTTTCTTTACTGAAAAGGAAACGCCATTGGATATGGTCTTGTATGCCATCCTTGCAGTTCTGGCCGTATTCGACACACTTGTATTCGTTGGCTTTCCAGCACCTAACGTGCATGATGTGTCGGCATCTGGTCACTACCTTGTCGCCTGGCTGTATTTCGAAACGACACATAGGACAAATCATCATTCTGACGTTCTCCATGGGTTTGTACTTCTTGTAGTATTTCATGGAGAAGGCCTTCGACTTGATCCAAGGGATGAAGATTTTCATGATGGCGATAAACAGCAAGATGGTCAAAAAAGCCACCATCAGTGCTATCAAAAACTTCTTGACGGAGCTGATTGCGGTTTCGGGTCGAATGGGCCAAGGCCGCTCAGGAGTACCGATGGAGAAGGTCTCTGTTCCTTTTGCCTCTCCATCCCATAATGCCGTAAAGTCCACCTTTCCAGAATAGTTTTTGCCTTCTGCCACTTGATAGGTGAGCGCGAAGTCATACATCTCGTTTCTTACGGCTTGTTCAAACTGCTGCAACACGGTTTTGATGTTGTTGGACGACATGTATTCGCCTTGTCGGTTCGGAATGGGGTTGTGGCTGAAGACATCGCGGGGATAGGTGACTCCTTTTAAGGTTCTTTCCATGTCTTCGTCAATGCCGTTACCCGCATCGTAGAATAAAGCATAGACTTTGGGTGCTACGATATCAGTCCTGCCTTGATAGTCGGTGACTTTAATGAAATTCAGCTCTTCGAATTCAGGTATCTTGTTGCCTTCCGTGAAAATGAAAAGCAGGTTTCTGTCGCGTGCTTTTTGTGCCCTAAGAAAGATTTCGTCATCTTTCTTGTAGTTGTCTTGAACCTTAACCAATCCATCGAACTCTGTGTTTCCGAAATTAAACTCTGTCAGTTTGGAATACAATGCACTGTAGAAGAATTTACTTTCTGCCGTTTCTTGGAACTGGTGGTAAAAGTCTTTGTAGTTCTCTTTGGTTACCATGCGGCTGTTGCTTACCCTGTCGCCAAAGAAAGAGAGGAAAACGCAACTGTCGTGAGCGCTTTCAACCAAGGTCTGCACAGCTTCATAGATGTCGGATTTGCCACTTTGAGGGATGTTCAGGTCTACCAATACCGAGATGGTGAAGTCGCTGGGTATGCGTTGGCCTTCGGTAAGGGTCTTCACTGTCCATTTGTCATTTTTGATGGTGTCGCCGTCTTCCACAAGACCAAAGTGGTTTCTCAAGTCAGTGGCGTAAACATCGTTGCAGCGTTTGCCATTGGCATCGAGTACCTTCAAAAAGAATTTGATGCTGTCGTTTCCAACACCGTATTCGTATTGTTTGTCCCCAAACCGGATTGCATCAACAGTCTGGGCAAAGGTGGGGAACGCCCAACCCAATAACAAACAAATAAATATTGCTTTAATTCCGATTATCTTTTTCTTCTTGTCCATATCTTTAATTCTTCTAAAGGTTGTTCTCCATAATACGATTCGTCGGCGCAAAGGTCGTTGAAGATGACGGGGATGGTGGTCAACATCCCGTCGGCGATGGAATACACCAACACGAATTTGATTTTGTCCAAATATTTAGTCACAGCATTCTTGATGGTGGGGAAGCTGCGATGGGTGACCACCATGTAGCAGCCTACCAATTCGTTGTCGGTTAAGGTGTCGGTGTTCTCAATCTTGACGGCAACGTTGGTGGTTTGGCCATTTTGTTCTTTCGAGAATCCGTGGACGAAATAGATGCTATCGCGGTCTTGATTGGTGGCGATGAGGTCCATGTCGATGATGGCACTGTTCGAAAGCTGAAGGTTGTAGCACCTATTGTTGCGCGATTTTGCGTTTTCCAAAGTGTTGTAGTGCTCTTCAAAAATGACAGCGTTGCGTTTGCTTTCCACTGCCCATTTGTACCATTCTTCCAAGGAATAGAGTTGCTTTAAGTCGGCTTTTGAGTTGATACTCAAGTCGTGCTTGAAGGTGAAAACGCCCAATTCCTGTTGGGGTGTGAGGATGTCGATGACGATAGCCGTAAGGAATTTGGGATGGGTGGGATGCTTGTGAAGGAGATGGAGGCTGCAGTCGGTGTTGCTGAAGAAGACACCCAGGCCAGGGTGAGAGTGTACCCAGCAAGTAAGGTCGTATTGCAGGTTGGTGTCGCGGCGCAACTTGCGGAGCTTTTCGTTGACCTTTACCTTGATTTTGCCACCAAAGTCCAACTCGTATTCGGCGAAAACAGCATCGTCGCCAGGGAAAACGACTTCTTCCAGCGAGACAGCATACTCATCGAGTTTCTCATCGTGTATCCAACGGCCCAAAACCATACATCCGTCTTCCTTTGGATTGTTGGGATTCCTCAAGTCTTCGGCGTACATATTGTAGATATCCATGATGCAAGAGTTTTTAATGTACATGGTTTTTACCGCCGTGTCGTTGCAGAATTCACTGCAGTTGAGTGCCATATAGTTGCCGTTGTCAATAACATCGTCGAGGCTTTGCTTGTGCAGTACCGACGAAGTCTTCCGCCTGATGATAAGGTCGTTCCCACCATTGTTATTGCCGTTGTTGGTGGGACCATTGTAGGGGATATAATTGTCGGTTGGGAAACTCGGTTGATTTTTCTTTTTTGACCTGAGCAACAAGAAAACAACCGCAGCAATAATCAAGACGCCAAGAATGGGCAAGCCTATTCGTAGGAGAATTTTCTTATAGGTTAGCTTGGGTTTCTTCTCCTTCTGCTCCGCTTCGTTTTTCTCTTTAGCTACCTGAGCTTGTTTTGCTTCTAAAAGCTTTATGCATTCTTGTGATATCTCATCCCACTCTTTGTCGCTTACTTCTTTTGAGTCTTCATCTCCGGTCTTAACCACAATGCCGTAGTCATTGCTATAAGGGAGATTGTCAAAAAACGACCTGACAAAATCGGAGTTTTTGTCACTGGTGGTCGGTAAGAGCTTGACGGTGTCAACGTATGACTTAAATGTTTCAATGACAACATTCTTATTGTAGGAACCGTCTGCGTTTCTCTTTACGTTCTTGAATTTTTGCGCATGGGCCATTGTCACAATTGACAATAACAGGCTCATCACAAAAGCGATTCGATAGATATGTTTCATAGTATGATCAAATTGATACTCGGTTGTTTCCTTTGTTGTTTTTCACTTTGTTGGCCGTGCCGCGTATGATGGTTTGGCCTTTTTTCCTTACCTGGCCGGTTGCTTTGTTGGTCTGTTTTCGGATTTCACCTTGAATCTTGCTACGGGCCATGCTTTGGGCGCGTTTGGTGGCATCTTGTTGCATCTTCATCATGCTGCGTTGGGTGCGCTGGTTGCGGAAGCTTTGCAACACTTGGTTGCCTACAAAGAGCAGGATGGCTAGCAGGGCACCTCCAATAATCATCCAGATGGTGCGTTTCTTTTTGCTGGCCTCTTCTTCTTTTTCCTTGGCTTCAAGTTTGCTGACTTCTGCTTTCGCTTCTTCAACATGATTGCCATCGGGATTCTGTTTCACGTAGCGCTCATAGTCCTCTTTGGTAGTGCAGCCGTTGAAAGCCTCATCGTCGGCCTTTTGTTTGTTGCTTTCAGCCATTGCCCTCTCCAATTCCTTCTTCTTCCTGTTGTAGCTCTCAAGCGTCTCATCAATTCTTTTGAAAATGTCTTGGTTTTTGATTCTGGATTGTAAGTCAACGAGGATGTCAACTTTCTTTTCCAGCGTGCTTTCCATAGGTAATGCTTCCTGGTAGGGAAGGCTGCTGTTGATAGAATTGATGAGGTTGAGTGCCTGGTCGTCGAATTCGGAGAAGTCCTCTTCGATTTCTATGTATTCGCTGCTGCTTTGTTGAGTTGGCTTATTATTCACAGTCCTGGCTCCTGACGATTTGGTAGGAGTGTTGGGAAGGCGTACTTCAAGGTTGCCACACAAGCAAAGAATCTTGTAGTGCTGTTTTCCCTCATAATGCGCCAGATAAAGTGGCACGGAGAATGAGGTAGCACCACTGGTCTCCAACTCGAAGGAAAGCAAAGGCTTTTGCTCAACGATAAAATAGCCGTCGCTTGACTTCTTATAGGTGGCCTTTGCAGGTAATGCGATAGCCGTTGGAGTGTCACCCGAAAACTTGATGTCCTTCCTGACCCCGATCCAATCAAAGAATAGCGTGTGGATTTTGTCGGTTCCCTCATACTTCCTCTGATGATAGTCGCCAAGAACCTTTCTTACGTTTTTGAATTGCAAATCAATCTTGTTGCCTTTCTGCGTTATGCTATAGGTAACAATCACCCTGTCATTTTTGGCCGAATACAAGGTGTCTGTCACTTCTTTGGCTGAAGCGCAAAGGCTCAACAGAAACGATAGCACCATTAGTGCTGCCCTAAAGCTGTTCATGGTCAGTAATTCTTGATTTTTTCGTAGAATTCACTAATAGCCGCTTTGTAAGGGTCGCTGTTCTTTCGTTGCTGTGCGCACCTGTATAGGGCGTTCACCTCATTCATAATTCCGCTTTTTTTTACGGTGCCATTATGGAGGTCCATATAATGTCGGTTCAAGCGGTTGTAGATGTCCTGAAGGCTGAGTTTGCAGTAGGCGCAGCTATGTTGTTTTACTACGTCCTTTCCGCAATAGTGCTTTTCGCTTTTGTATTGCTCCAGGGCATTGTCCATCTTGTCGAGTGAGGCCAAGAGTGCAGCGTATCGTTTGTACTTTTTGCTTTCCGGCGACCAACCTTTGTTGAGGATATAGGGTCTGATTTTTTCCCTCAACACCCGGTTGGCTTCAGTGTAATGATAGGTTTGGATATCAAACGGAACGCGGTGAAGCGAATGGGTACAAAAATCCTCTCTTGCCAATGCTCCATCGAAAACAAGCATGAGAGAGTCGCATTGGCGCTTGAGCTTTTCATAGACCTCGTCCTTGTTGTCGACTGAGACACGGACGGTGCAATCGATGATGCTGTGCAAGTATAGTGTCTTTTTCTTGGTAAGCCAACATTGCTTCGGCTTGGCTAAATGAATAGGAATCTTGCATTCGTAGGTCTTTTCTTCTTCAACAAGGATGTCGGGGAAGGTGTACCTTTTGCCTGAATTGCGTGGGATGAGTTTGTCTTGATGGACATTCAAATTGATGTTCTCAACCGTGTGGGTCGACTCACCGCCAAAACCTTTCTCGAAACGAATCCGTTGCTTCTTAAGCTCTTTTTTGTTCCAAACGTGGTCAAAAAGAAGAAACTCGTAAATGTCGGAGTTATTCTCCAATTCGATTTGGACGCTCGTTCGGCCTTCGTTGTCGGGTTCGCCAAGGATTTTGATGAAGAGGCGACCATGCTCATTATCGTAATAGTCAATAAGGGCTCCTTCGTCCTGAAGCTTGTCCTCGCTCAACTTGAAGTCGAAAGTGATTTGCGAGAATGCCGATGTGACGGCCAAGCAACAGGCTATGATGGCGAATATGGTTTTCCTCATATAGTCAGAATTTTGTTATTTTTGATAGGTGGTTCTACAGGAGATTTGCCGTCAGTACCGTTACCGGAATTACCGGGATCGGCAGGCTGGGGAGGCGTTTTTTCGTCTTGTGGGAAACGTGTCCAGCCATTGGGCTCAGCTTCTTCGCGCACCCATTCTGCCACGTTTTGGTCTTCCGGATAGGGGTAGGTGTTTTGTGCGTGGTAGTCTTGGTATTTCAGATATTGTTCGACACGGAGCACCAGGCTTTTCAGCGAAGCCATGACGCCCATATCTTTGCTGTTGAGGCAGACATGTCCCTTGAAACTACCGGAAAAACGTATGTTGGGGTGCCAAATGTCAGTACGGAAGGTGAAGATGGGGTTGCCGTCGGCCGAAGGATAGTTGTTGGGCAGGACGATGCTCATTTTGTGCAGGTTGCCGAAAATGGGCTCGCGAGGGGGTGTGGTGCCTTTAACACCGATGATGGATTTGACACGATACCAGATTTCGTACTCCGTAGGAAGCCCCATGGCGTTCTTTTTCCTGATGATATAGGAAATGGAAGGCTCGCGCGGGTTGGCTGCAGCTGCCTTGCGTTTGGCGCACAAGGAGTCGAGTTCCTTCCATTCTTTCCATAGGCAGGCATCACGAGGACTGAGCTTCTTTAGGTCAAATTTGTTGATAATGTCGCTCATAACGTTGGCTTTTAAAAGGTTTATCCTGCAATGGCTCTTGAGATAAGGTGAAGGCGATCGCCCGATTGCACATTGTAGTCGGTCAAGGTTTGTTCGCGTCCATCAGCATCGTCAAATTCAAGGATGGAAGGCGAGTCGCTGTCGTCTTCGATGCGGCCCAAGAGGTAGGTGATGGGGTTGCCGCCGTTGTCCATTTTGGGGAGATGGAAGACTTCCACGATCGAGTTGATTTGTTCGCGGATGGTTTTCATCGGATCGGTCACTTCCACATCCACTTCTTCATATTGGGTACCTTCAATAGTCAGTGTAATGATAAATTCTTCGTCATAAAGTTGTTCGTTTTCCATAATGATTGTGTGTTTGATATTGGTTTATACTAATTGTTGTTTTATGTGTTTTCTTTTTTTATTTCAATGTATAGACAAGTCCGGCTTGCAAATTGGGAATGAGCATCCTGCCGTTGTATTTGATCAAGCCTTCATTAAGGATAAGATTGTCTTTGTCGCCAGCTGTAGATAAGGTACTTGTGAACGATCCTGTTTTCATGATGGGATAGTCCAACTTTGCACCTACATTGAACAGCAAGGAGGAGCTTAAGGGAACGTATGCGCCAAAAGAAGCATTTCCCCAAAGATTGAATCTGCTATCAGGGGTCAAGCTCTTGTTGTTTTCATGTCCGTTGTTGAAGAATCCAAGCTCGTCAATATTTTCAAAAGTGACATTCCAATTTTCATAATATCCTTTTTTAGTGTAATTGCTATTTGACAGTTTGGAGGAGAGAATGAATGACGGTGCCACTCCTAGTTTTGCATATACCGATACCTTGTCTTTGTTGGGTTGGCCTATGCAGAGGCGAATAGGGACTTCCAAGCTATTCATTGTGAGTCTCTCTGTGAGATTCTCGTAAATTGCTGTGTAGTCATACTGGTCAACATCGTTTTCTGTTTTCTGATAGGAAGAGATGGAGGCTGTCATGGGAAGGCTGCGGAAGCCTACACCAACTTCGATAGAGAGGGGTAAGCTTTCGGTCAGACGGTCGGTACCGAAATAGACGGCCGCTTGTTTGTTCCACGACACGGCTTTCTCCCAAGGATTGCTGAGATTCTTGTTTGACAAGAAGACGCTGCCCATGCTGGCTTCAACGCCGATGACGGGATGCTTGGCAGGACGTTTCTTGTTAAGGCTGAGTTGGATGTTGGCTCTTTTGAGCGAGTCCACTTGTGTTCTCAGCTTGTTGTTCTCGGCTTCCTTTTCTTTCAACTGGGCATTCAGTTGTTCAAGTTGTTCGTTCAATCGAGCTATTTCATTGTCTTTCTCAGTGAGTTGTTCATTGAGGACAGTGACTTGGCCAGCGTTACCTGCTTTCTTCAGCTGGTCGTTGAGGTTGTCGATTCTTTTGTTGGCCTTGTTGAGTTGCGACTGCAAGTCGTTGATGCTGTTTTGCTTGCTTTTGTTGTCGGCTTTCAACTCATCCACCAATTGGTATTTCACCGATTCGATGAAGTCTTGGGCGGTGCCTTTGTAGTATTGCACGTTGATGCTTTTGCCGTCCTTGGTCTTACCTTTGACGGTTTGGAGTTGCGACTGTGCCCATGCAGCGGTGGTCATGATCGTTGCGGCAATGATGAGAACTAACTTTTTCATAGGATTGTATGGTTTTAATTTGTTATTCATTATGGTTTATTGTTGGTATTAGTGTATGATGAGTTTGCCTACTTTCGTGTAGCCGTCTTTGTTGGTGAGGTAGGCCACGTAGACGCCTTGCGGCAGGCTGATGCCGATGGTGGCTTGGCTGTCGGTCACCGTTTGGGTGTGCAGCACACGTCCGTCGGTGGAATAGATGGTGAGCAGGGCAGGACCGTTGCAGTCGTTCATAACCATGATTTCGCTGCCTCTGCGCGATGGGTTGGGGTAAATACGTAACCCGCCATTGCCTGTCACCTGGCAAGGCATGGTTTCTACTGGGGTAGCGCAGTCCCGTTTTGTGATGCGAACCTTGTACCAACCATCCTTTATACGTTTATCATAGCCTTTGTAATAGTATTGTTTGTTCCAAGTGCCATCTGTAAGAATATCGTATTTCCCGAATTCGTCTTCGGAATACAGCCATTCGTATGTATAATCGTTTTCGTCTTGTTGGTTGTCATCTTGATTGGGGTAAACCAAAACGAGAACATAACTGTCGTTACCTACGGTATGGTATTTACGTACGATTTCTGCAATAGTATCGATACATTGGATTTCTTCGAAGTTGGCCACCAACATGCGGTTGCCTGTCACTTGGAAGGTGTAGTCGGCTTCTGTCGACACAGGAGCTCCGTTTTCAGTCCAATTCACGAAAGTGAAGCCAGGACTGGCCATGGCTGTCACCGTGCAAGATTCTCCAGCATAATATGCGCCTCCACCTGTCACCGTGCCGCCTTCTTCTGGGTTGGCGATTACTGCGATGGTGAAGCTAGACATTGATTCGAAGTTGGCGACCAAAGTTCTGTTGCCTGTCACTGGGAAGGTATAGTCGGCTTCTGTCGACACCGAATCTCCGTTTTCAGTCCAATTCACGAAATTGTAGCCCGTATTGGCTATGGCATGTACTGTACACTCCTGTCCATTGGTATAAGTACCTTGTGCTGCGCCAGGTGTGTCGCCGACATACGCGGAGCCTCCATTGCTGGCCGAAACGGTGATCGTGTATTGGTCGGGCTGCTCTTGGGTGAAATGAGCCACAAGATTTCTGTTGCCTGTCACTGGGAAGGTATAGTCGGCTTCTGTCGACACTGAATCTCCGTTTTCAGTCCAATTCACGAAATTGTAGCCTGTATTGGCTATGGCATGTAATGTACACTCCTGTCCATTGGTATAAGTACCTTGTGCTGAGCCAGGTGTGTCGCCGACATACGCGGAGCCTCCATTGCTGGCCGAAACGGTGATGGTGTATTGGTCGGGCTGCGCTTGAGTGAAATGAGCCACAAGGTTTCTGTTGCCTGTCACTGGGAAGGTATAGTCGGCTTCTGTCGACACTGGAGCTCCGTTTTCAGTCCAATTCACGAAATTGTAGCCCGTATTGGCTCTGGCATGAACTGTACAATCCTGCCCATTGGAATAAATACCTTGTGTTGCTCCAGGCGTGTTGCCGACATGCGCGGAGCCTCCATTGGTCGGGTTGGCCGAAACGGTGATGATGTATTGGTCGGGCTGCTCTTGAGTGAAATGAGCCACAAGGTTTCTGTTGCCTGTCACTTGGAAGGTATAGTCGGCTTCTGTCGACACTGGAGCTCCGTTTTCAGTCCAATTCACGAAATTGTAGCCCGTATTGGCTCTGGCATGTACTGTACACTCCTGTCCATTGGTATAAGTACCTTGTGCTGTGTCAGGCGTGTTGCCTACATACGCGGAGCCTCCATTGGTCGGGTTGGCCGAAACGGTGATGGTGTAAATTTCCGGCTCTTCTTCAAAATTGGCCACTAAATAACGGTCTTGATATACGATGAAAGGATATTCTTCTTGGTTTGACACCTCAATGCCGTCTTCCGTCCAATTCACGAAGTGGTATCCAGGGTTGGCCGTGGCAATTAGTCTGCATGTTTCACCGTAGTCATATTCTCCGAAACCGCTTACTTCACCGCCAGCGGCTGGATTAGCTTCGGCTTTGATGGTATATGTTTTTATCTGGAAATGTGCTACATAGGTTGCCGA
>CACXIM010000019.1 GCA_902767725.1 uncultured Bacteroidia bacterium
AATCACATCATCACAACAAGCTATGGACCTGGAAGCCAAGTACGGTGCCCATAACTATCACCCGCTGCCGGTCGTCCTCGCCAAGGGTAAGGGCGCCAAAGTATGGGACGTCGAAGGCAAGGAATACTTTGACTTCCTGTCGGCTTATTCTGCTGTCAACCAAGGTCACTGCCACCCGAAAATCATCAAGGCCATGACCGACCAGGCCGAGCGCCTCACCCTCAGCAGCCGCGCCTTCTATAACGACGCACTCGGCGTGTGGGAGAAATATGTGACTGAATATTTTGGCTACGACAAGGTGCTGCCTATGAACTCGGGTGCCGAAGCCGATGAGACGGGCCTGAAGCTCGCCCGCCGTTGGGGTGTCGTCAAGAAGGGTATCCCGAACGACAAGGTGAAGATCGTGTGCTGCGAAGGCAACTTCCACGGTCGTACGATTACCATCATCACGATGAGTAACGACCCTGAGTCGTATGCCAACTATGGTCCTATGACCCCTGGTTTCATCCGCATCCCTTACAATGATCCCGACGCACTGGAACAAGTGTTGGCTAAGGAAGGCAACGAAATCGCTGGTTTCCTGCTGGAGCCTATCCAAGGTGAGGCTGGTGTCTACGTGCCGGATGATGGCTACCTGAAGAAGTGCTACGACATCTGCAAGAAGTACAACGTGCTGTTCATGGCTGACGAGGTGCAGTGCGGTATCGCACGTACGGGTAAGATGCTGGCCTGCGACCACGAAGGCGTGCGCCCCGACATCCTCATCCTGGGTAAGGCCCTCGGTTGCTGAACATCAAGCCCGGTGAGCACGGCTCGACCTTCGGCGGCAACCCGATTGCTGCTCGCGTGAGCATCGCTGCCCTTGAAGTCATCAAGGAAGAGCACTTGATGGAGAATGCCGAGCGTCTCGGTAAGATCTTCCGCGAGGAAATCGGCAAGATCAAGAGCCCGATGATCGAGAAAGTCCGCGGTAAGGGTCTGCTGAACGCAGTTATTATCAAGCCTAAAGACGGTAAGGAAGCTTGGGATGTGTGCCTCAAGATGCGTGACCTCGGCCTGCTGGCCAAGCCCACCCATCAGCACATCATCCGTTTCGCTCCGCCCTTGGTCATCACCGAGGCTGAGCTTCGCGAAGCCATCGAAATCATCAAGAAGGCCATCGCCTCGTTCGAATGATGAAACGAATGAAAAAGCCACCGCAAGGTGGCTTTTTCATTTGATTGCTATCTCTTTGAAAATCGTTTCCACCGCATCTTCATATTCCTTCAGTGCATTAATCTTTTTGATTTTTCGCCAAACCACTTGCGGCTCTTCAAAGCTGTTCATCAGATAGGACCACAGTTCTTTCATTCTGCCTAAAACCTTTGGGCTGCCGCCAGCATGACGGAGGCGGTCTTCGTATAGGTCGAGGACGTAGGCATGCAGGCGTTTTATCCTTTCGGACGAATTCGATGCGTCCCTACAGATGTCTTCCGCCAAAAAAGGATTGGCCAGCAAACCGCGTCCCAACATAAACTGGTTCACAGGTTGCACCAAATCCCTGATGCGCTCGAAACTTTCCACCGAAACAATATCCCCATTATACACCAACGGTGCATTAATTAAAGGTATTATTGCCTTGAATCGCTCCACGTCAGCCTCGCCTTTGTACAATTGTTTACCGATACGCGGATGGATAATTAATTCGCTCAAACGAAACTTATTGAAAACTGGAATGATGGCGTCAATCTCCTCTGGGTTGAAATATCCCAAGCGACATTTTATGCTGAATTTGATGTCGATTTCTTCGAAAACCCTGTCCAGCATGGCCTCCACATTGTCAGGATAGGGTAGGAGTCCGCAGCCGCGTTTCTTGTTAGCAACCCTTGGGAAGGGACAACCCATATTCAGGTTGATTTCCTTGTAACCAAGTTGTCGGCATTGTTTGGCGAAACGAAGAATCTCTTCTGCGTCTGTGCTGAGGATTTGGGGTGTCAGTGTCTCGACGTCATTGCAGCGCGGGTCGATTTCCTCTCCTTGCAGGTTCTTTGCGTGTTCCTCTTTGTGAATGCCAGTGAAGAATGGTGTGAAGAACTTGTCGATGCCACTGAAATGTCGTTTGAATACATTGCGGAATGGGGCATCGGTAATGCCTTGGAAGGGGCCTAAAGAAAGAGACAATTCGCTCATTTTTTCTTTCTCGTACCAGAGACTTTAGCTGCTTTTCGTGACTTGCCCAAGTCAAGGAACGACTTGGCGATCCATGTGATGAGCAACACGAAAGTGACATACACCGCGATGCGGCTGAGATAGTCACCGTTTTTGGCATAGAAGGTGGCTTCCGAGTTTGCTTTTAAGGTAGCCTTGATGGCATCAGGCTCCCAATAATTGGTCTGTTGCAACACATCGCCGCGTTGGTTGAAGAAACCGGAACGTCCTGTATTGGCTGAACGTGCAACGCAACGACGGTTTTCAATGGCTCTCAACTTGGAGAACTCAAAATGTTGCTTATAGCCTGGCGTATCTCCCCACCAGCCGTCGTTGGTGATGACGAAGAGCAAGTCGGCACCTTTGGCGCAGAACGAGCCAACATATTCACCGAAAGCCGACTCGTAACAAATAGCAGCTCCGATTTTGTGGTTTCCAGAAGTCATCACCTTGGCCTCGGGATCGCCTTTCAACGTTCCACGTGCGATGCCCACGGTGAGACTGAAGTTGCGCAAAAAGCCCATCCACTCGGGAATGGCCTCCACGACTGGTGTGAGCTGCGACTTGTTGCGGTGCTGCAAATCGTCGCGGTTAATCAGCAGGGCGGAGTTGTGACAATAATAATATCTGTCGCCGTTGGCAAGCTTGCGTGCGGGGAAGTCGTCTTCCATCCCTTTGGGTACCCATTCGTATGTAGTACCACCGATGACGAAGGCCAATTCGGGGAATTGGGCAACATAGTCGTGCAGGGTGTTGAGAGCCTTGGCCTTGTTGGCTTCATGTAGCCAGATGCCTTCTTGGATGGCGGACTCGCTACTGATAATAAACCGTGTTTGGGGCGATACCAAAGGCCTCGAAAGATTAATGTTGTTTTGAATGACTTCGTCATAATAATGGTTGTCGAACTGCTCGTTCCAAGGATCACAGTTTTGCTGGACGACGATGACTTCCGTGTCAACACCTTTGTCTTCATAGTTTTTGTAAACGCGAGTACTTACAAGGATGGGTAGGAGGAGGATAAGCACTTCAAGGACGATGCTGGTTAAGATGGGCTTGGCCTCTTTTGTCTTGAAGAATTGTATGATGTTGGCAATGAGTATGTTCACTACCAACACCCAAAGTGTTCCACCAGGCACACCCGTATATTCGTACCATTGAATCCAACTGACCTTACTGGAGAAAACACCTCCCAAGTTGAGCCAAGGCCACTTGATGGCCCACCAATACGTAAGCAGTTCGAAAGCCATCCAATAGGGGATGAGGAAGAAATTACCCCAAGGATTATTGCATACCTTTTTCTTTGTCAGGTGAAATATAAAAAAAACAGTAGCCATGAATAGTGCATTGAGTATCCAGGCCAGCGTAGCGGCAGGAGTGGCATTCCACACCCACCAAGTGGTAGCCACGTTCCATGTCAGAAAGGTCAAGAATGAAAGCCAAAACACGCGCCCTTTTTCACCTTGCGCTACCCGTCCTTCGACCAACAGTAAGGGGACAAAACCTATGAAAATGGCGGGAGCAATACCCCCAATGGGCCATGCTGCTGTTAGCAATCCTCCGCTTAATAGAGCGAAAAAGATATTGCGTAACCGCATTCCTTTATTGGTTGTTAAGTTTGTTGAAGCACTGCTTTTTGTGGTTTCGCGTCTGTTCGTCTTCCTTTTCATCTTATCTTATTTTTCCAAAAAAAAACGTGCAAAGATACGTTTTTTTGGCCTATCTTTGCACAAAATTTTGTTCAATGAAAAGAGTGTATCAAGTTGCAGGTCATAGGTTCGCTGTCGTTATGCCCGACAACCATTTGGCATGGAATGAGATGAAGCCATACGAACCTTTCCTTGCGGAAAATGACGGTGACTTGATTTTCACCGCTGAAATGGTTGATGTAATGCCAGATACATCTGATAAGCAGAAGATTACGGTGAATTGCGATGGTGCTGACATGCCTCGTATCGAGCTTTATGAATGTCAAGGTCAATGGTTGTTGGAGATAGCTCCTCTGCTTGAGGCTCCTGTTCGCGTTTATCTTATCACGGACAAGGCTTTCCATACGGCCAAGTTTAGAGTGCTCGGTAGCATGAGGTTTTCTTTGGGTACAGTGCTGATGCTGATGTTTGCTTTTGCAACGGCGAAAAAGAATACGCTGCTGATGCATTCTTCGGTGACTGTGAAAGACGGCAAGGCCTATCTCTTCTTGGGCAAGAGTGGTACGGGAAAGAGTACCCATAGTCAGCTGTGGATTAATACTATAGAAGGATGCGAATTGCTCAACGATGATAATCCTGTGCTACGGGTTATGGATGATGGATCTGTACGCGTCTTTGGCTCACCATGGAGTGGCAAGACCCCCTGCTACCATAATTCGGATTATCCTGTAGGCGCCATTGTCGACCTCCATCAGGCTAAGGTGAATAAAATCAGGAGATTGTCGCTTTTGGAGGCTTATGTTTCCATGTACGTTTCCTTCTCGGGTTATCGTTTCATCAAGGAGATGGCGGATGGTCTTCATGCCACCAATGAGAAGATTGTTGGAACAGTGCCTTGCTATTCTTTGGATTGTTTGCCTAACGCCGACGCGGCTTACTTGTGCTATAATACTGTGACGCAGTGATGGAAATGACAGAGGCGGTAAATGCCGAATTTTTCGAGCAGCTTGGTAAAGGTAAGGTGGTACCGCTTGTTCCCCGAGGCATTAGTATGTTGCCTTTCATCCAAGGGGGACGTGACATGGTCTTGATCCATAAGGAGGAGAAGGTAGGCATAGGAGACATCGTTTTGGTCCCTCATGACGGTCGACTGATTTTGCATCGGGTTTATGCCATAGATGGGACAAGGCTTATACTGATGGGCGATGGCAACCTTAAGGGAAAAGAAACGGTTGACAAGTCGGAGGTGTTGGGCACTGTGAAGGAGATTATCAAGGCGGGTGGAAGTTGTCGCACGCCACATAAGGCTTGGTTTTGGCGGCATTCACTGCCTTTGAGGTGGGTGATGCTCAAGCTGCGCCGCAAATGGTATAAAATGAGAGGCTTAAATCCAGAATGAGTAAACAATAGAAATACGATAAGTTATGAAAACAAAGAAAGGTTTTGTATTGCGCTCTTTAGGTAGAGAGTATATCTTATTGGCTGAGGGCCTTGAGGTTGCCGATGCCAATAAGTTGATATCGATGAACGAATCGGCTGCTTTCCTTTGGAAGGCCGTAGAGGGCAAGGAGTTTGATGCCGACACATTAATTAATCTTTTGATGGAAGAATATGGCATCACGCATGAGGTGGCCGAAAAGGATGTCGTTTCGTTGTTGGAGACTTGGAAGCGGGCGGATATTATTAATTAATAAGGTGTAGGGAATGAATGCTGCCGAAACCCAGTATTTTGCCCTGTTGCGTGCCGCACTTTGGGATGCGCCTGTTGCCATCGATTGTCCCATCGATTGGAAAGCTGTCATGCAGATCGCTTATTATCATGGCAATCACGTATTGCTGTCGGATGTCGCTGTCCGCATGTCTGACGACCAAAAGCCTTCTCCAAAGATGATGGCAAAAATGCAGGAATACATGCGCGGGAATTTGATGCTGCAGATGCGTCAGAAGCGCATCTTGTTTTCGGCAGTCAAATTACTTCGCGAGCATGGCATTGAACCAGTGCTACTAAAAGGTTTTGGTTTGGCGTCGCTCTATCCCAACGCTTGTCTGCGTCAGTCTGGAGACATTGACTTGTATGTCGGACTGGATAGTTTCCATGAAGCTTGTGCTTTATTGCGGACGCTTCCCGGATGCTACTATTGGTGCGATGAGGTTGACGTGGGTCGGCATTACAACATCGAGTTTGGCGATGTGGTTATGGAGATACACCGTGTCAGTGCTGATGTGGTAGATGCCTGCGAACATCAGGTTTATACCGCTATTGAACAGGAAGGCTTGAAGGAGCAACCTCAACGTATTAATGTCGACGGTTTTGAGCTCAGCATTCCTTCTCGCGAATTCATGGTGTTTTTCACTTTCTATCATGCTTGGCACCATTTCATTACTTCGGGTGTGGGCTTGCGTCAGCTCAGTGACGTGGCCATGGCGTTGCATGCCTACCGAGGCCAGCTTGATCTGGAAAAGCTTCGCGAATGGCTCACTTCAATGCATTTGATGCTTCCTTGGCAGACTTTCGGCTTTTTGCTGGTGGATCGACTCGGGTTGCCGCAAACGGAGATGCCGTTTTTCAATGCTTCGTGCCGTCGTCGTGCGCAGATCGTTTACAAGCGTTTGATGAAAGACGGCAATTTCAAGCGTAAACGCAACATTAAACGCAATCGCCCTAAACGTCGCTTATGGCAAAAGCTTCATGCTTTTATTTGCATGTTTATCGATTTCTTCCATTTGGTGGGCGTGTTTCCGAAGTTGGCCTTCCGAGAATTACGTACCGCTTTGAAAGCGGGTTTGAGAAAAAATTTTCAAAAAAAGTGACATTTTTTGCTTGGATATGAATTAATTAGTTATTTTTGCAGCGTCAAACAGTGTGAAAAGGGAAAACGAAAACAAATTAATCAACAATAAATCAAACAATTAAACACTAATTAAAAATGAAAAAGATGAACAAAATGTACGAAGCCCCCAAGGCTGAAATGATCGAAATGCACATGCCCGTCGTCTTGATGGGATCTGGAACAACCTCTCCCGAATTTCCTGGTACTGGAGATGGTATGGGTGAAGAATAATAACCATGGTTGTTATTAAGAGAGATAAGAGAGAAAAGTCAAACAGAAAAAATTACTGATGATGAAAAAAACGAACAAATTGTTTCTCACGATGTGCGTGGCTGGCTCTTTTGCCCTGCTGTTCGGTTCGTGCAAGAAAAATGAAGACACCCAAAAGGTAACGATTAACTTGCCTACATTTGAAGAGGAAGTTGACGGAAGAGCTTACATTGACTATGCCAATGGCAATAAGTTTATGTGGAATGGCAATGATAACGTCATTGTCTATAACCTTGACCAAGAAGGTCTTGCGTCTGAAAAAGCCCTCTATGCTACCGGTGCCGACGCAGAAGGTCGTCAACTCGCTACGTTCTCCTATGAATCTGGCGATCCTATCACCGCCAAGAAGTATGGTTACTTTGTGTTCTATCCTGCAGCCAAAGCTGAAGCAGCTTTGCTTGAAGGCAACTATCAAACCTTCACTGTTCCTGCCGAACAGACCTACACAATCGACAACGGTGGTACGCCTACCCTTGACGCCGCTGGTATGGCTTTGGCTTGCGATGTTGCCGACGTGAATACCACTTTTGCATTGAAGCATATCTTTGGTGCCTTGAAGCTCAGACTGACTGGTTATGGTAATGTTACCAAGATTGAAGTTATCGATAACAGATATAACCTTTCTGGCAATGTTACTATGAAACTTCATGAAGTGACAATGGACCAATTCCAATCAATTCAAACTAGCTTCATCGGAACGGAAGATCCTGATAACAACTGGGGTTTCATGACCTTATGGAGCGAATATAAGGATCAGTTAGGTTATTCCGCTGAAGGTGAAGGCAAGGTCATGACCTTAAATTGCCCTGAACCTGTTGCTTTGGATCCTCAAGAAGAGACCCTCTTCCCCATCGGTCTCCGTCCGGGTGCCTTGAAGTATGGCTTCACCCTGAATGTGTATATGGAAGATGATCAAGAGCCGTATTCATTCGTGTTCGATCGTCCTGAATGGAATTATGGCATCAAGGCTGGTGTTAACAAGAACCTGGTCGTGTCATTGCCTTACTAATCTATTTAGGTAGAAAACATCTAACAAAAAGCGCTTCCTTTCGGAGGCGCTTTTTTTTGTGTTCTTACCTGACGGCCTCCTGTTTTTTATGGAATAAAAAAAGAGACGCAATCATTGCGTCTCTACAAGTGTGGTACCGACGGGAATCGAACCAGTGACACGAGGATTTTCAGTCCTCTGCTCTACCAACTGAGCTACGGTACCTCCCTTTAACTAGGTTGAATCTTTCGATTTGCGGCTGCAAAAATACGACAAAAATCCGTAACGGCAAGAAAAAATCTTCAAAAAATTAGTTTTTTTTATTTTTTAAATTGTTTTGCATTGATATTCAGTAAAATAACATGACGTGCTTGTAATTATGACAATAAAAACTTGCTCAACGAGTTAAAAAATCGGATATTTGCACGCCCAAAGTGCCCTCTTGAAGGGTGGAAGAGCGTGCTTAAGATAACGTTTATGAAAATACCTTTCCTTAAAAGTATATTGTTAGCCTTCCTGTTGGCCTGCTTCGGTATTGTGGCTGTGGCTCAGGCTGACGTTGACTCACCCTATTCATTGTTCGGCATTGGCCAAGTGAACAACCGTTCGATGAACACCAGGCTTAAGGGCATGGGTGGCGTGGCCAATGCCATGTACGGCGGTGGTCTCATTAATGCCGAAAATCCAGCCTCTTATGCCAAGATCGACTCGTTGGCATTCCTTTTCGATGCTGGTCTTTATTTCAAAACATCAACCTTCAGCACATCCAACCTTTCCGAAAAGGCAAACAATGCCTCATTTGACCATGTGACGATGTGCTTCGGCCTAACGCCATGGTGGAAGACCGCCATTGGAGTCAAGCCCTTCAGCACCTCGGGCTACACCATGTTGATTGATGACGTCGAGCCGGGCATAGGCAAGACGACTACGCGTTTCAAGGGCAAAGGAGGACTCAATAGGGTTTTCTGGGGCAATGCCTTCAAAATTGGCAAGCACTTTGCTTTGGGAGCCAACGCTTATTATGTGTTTGGCAACAGCCAAGCTGAGACTTCGCTTTATTTTCCTGATTCGGCTTATTATATCGGATCGCGCCGCAGTGTTGATGTGATGGTACGTTCCTTCATGTTCGACTACGGTGTGTTGTTCAATACGAATGTGGGCGACGATATGCAGATTGGCGTCGGCCTTACCTATACCCAAAAGATTAACCTGAAAGGCGAACAGACCTTGTTCATCCGCTCGTTTGAGGAAGACGTGGATACCGAGGTGGAATATCTTATCGACACCATTTCCTATGGCGTCAGCGAGATGAAGACAACCATGCCCCAAGGCTTCGGAGTAGGCGTTTCGTTGCAGAAAGGCAGTGATTGGGCAGTAGGTGCCGATTTTAACTGGACGCAATGGTCGCAGTTTGCAAGACAAGGGAAGACGGATAACCTTCAGAACTCATGGATGACTTCGGTCGGCGCTGAGTTCACGCCCAGGCATACTTCTATTTCAGGTTATTTCTCGCGTGTCACCTACCGCTTTGGCGGCTTCTATGAGCAAGGTTTTATCAACTTGCCAGGCAACGATGGATTGGACCATTCCATTAATAAGGTGGGCGTCACTGCTGGTATGTCGTTGCCGTTGCCACGCACCTTGTCGAAAGTCAACATGGCCTTGGAAATAGGTCAATATGGTACCCGCGAAGGTGGTTTGATCCAAGAGCGTTATGCCAAGGTAAACGTTGGAATTTCAGTGTTTGAGCGCTGGTTTATGAAACGTAAGTACAAGTAAGAGTTCCGACGCTGAACATTTTGGAATGATATTTGAACAAGAGCAAACAAGTCTAACACTAAAAATAAGAAGAGATGAAAACGAAAAGATTAATGATGATTGCCGTTATCTTTGGAATGGCAATGAGCGTATCCGCCCAAGAGGTGTCAGAGTCGAAGTACGGAGCCGACAGCGTTGCGTGCGTGACCAACCTGTCCATCTACGGTGAGGCCTACAAGCAGTGGGAAGCAGCCAAGTTTGCACCGGAAGCAGCCACTACTGAAATGGTCAATGCCTGGAGAGCAGTATTCCTCAACTGCCCCCGTTCCAGCCAGCTCATCTACACGAGAGGTGAGAAGATCATGGACTACTTCATCCGCAAGAATCCTGCCCAAAAGGATGCCTATATCGACACCATCTGCATGATGATGGACAGCAGAGCCCAATATTTCCCGGTTGACCCGAAGACAGGCAAGTCACAAGTGGCCGGCATCATGGGCCGTAAGGGCTTACTTATCTACACCTACAATAAGAATCGCTATGAAGAGGCTTACAACGTGCTGAAAGACGCCGTCGCCCTCGACGCCTCGCAACTGCAAGGCGCTTACATCGACGCCTACTTCAAGGCCACGATCGACATGGTGAACAACGGTAAGGCTGAAAAGATGACTATCATCAATGTCTATCAGGAACTCTCCGAAGTGCTCGATAACAACATCGGTGCCTTGGCTACGACTGAGACGGAGCTTGAGACTGCCAAAGAAGAGGCTGTTGCTAGCGGCGATGCCGATGCCGTGGCAGGCTTCGACAAGCAGTTGGAGAAGAATGAGAAGAACATCAACATCAACAAGGGTGTGAAGAACAACCTCGACAACCTGTTCCAACCCTTCGCTTCGTGCGATGACCTGATCAAGGTGTTCAGCGCCAAGATGAAAGAAACACCCGATGACGTTACCCTGCTCAAGCGTATCACCACCATCCTTGATAAGAAGGACTGCACGGAGTCGAAGCTCTTCCTCGATGCCGCTGTCAGACTCAACGAATTGGAACCCAGCCCCGAGGCTTCGTATAGCTTGGGTATCAAGTTCTTCAAGGACAAGAAGTATAGCGAAGCCGCTACCTTCTTCGAGCAAGCCACGAAGACCGACAACAACGACCGTAAGTATCGTGCCTACCGTAACTTGGCCATGTGCTATCAGAACATGGGTAGCCTGGGCAGAGCCCGCGACATCGCGAGAAGAGCCGCACAAGTTGACCCGACCGCTGGCGAGCCTTACCTCATCATCGCCCAACTCTATGCCTCAAGCGCCTCGCAGTTCAGCGGTGACATCGAAAGCAAGGCTGTGTACTGGGCCGCTGTCGACAAGTGCATCAAGGCCAAGTCCATTGACCCCTCAATCGCTGACCGCGCCAACCGCCTGATAGGCTCCTACACTGCCGGCTTCCCGTCGATGGAGACCATCTTCTTCAACGACTATAGCGAAGGTCAGACCTTCCACGTCGGTGGCTGGATTGGTGAAACCACCACGATCAGAGCCAGAAAGTAATTGAAACGCATCCTGAAAATAGGAATACTACTCAACATCACAGCCTTCGTGGCTGTGATGTTGTTTTCGTGTTCAAACCCCGATGCCATCGTGCAGGCTATGGGGTCTGACGACACGCTGTCGGGCATCATTGCCGATAGCGTGGTGTTCTATCGTAGCGACTCAGGGCGTATCAGCCTCGAATTGCATACACCACGCATGGTGCGTATGGAAACCGATGACGACATCATGGAGTTCCCTCTCGGCTTCGACGTCTATATGTACGACAAAGGCGAGAAGACCACAGAGCTTCATGCCGACTATGGAAAGAACTATGGCAAAATGCAAATGATTGAGGCTCATGGTAATGTCATCGTGCAGAATTTCGGTAGCAACGAAACAATGTATTCTGATAAGTTCTTTTGGTATCAGGACCTGAAGTTGATTCGGACCCGCTCGCATGTAAAGATTGTGACGCCCGACAAGCAAATCGAAGCCGATAGTCTTGTAGCGGCAGAGGATTTTTCGGAATATACCATGTATTCGGGCAGTGCCCTGCTTGATGTGGATGAGGAGGAATGAGCCATGAACAGTTGGATTATCGTTGCCGTCACATTGTTCTTTTCAGCCCTTTGTTCGGGGTTGGAGATTGCCTTCAATAGCATCAACCGCTTGCAGCTGGAGGTGGAGCTGACGAAAAACACCTTCTCAGCCAAAATCATCAGGCTGTTTTTGAAAGATCAGTCGCGTTTTCTCACGTCGCTACTTTTGGGCAACAATATTGCGCTCATCCTCTATGGCATGAGCATGTCGCAACTGCTCGACGCACCTGTCAACCATTGGCTGCAGTACATTGCCTTCGACAATGACTTCATGGTGCTGCTGGTGAAAACCATTCTTGCCACGTTGCTCGTGTTGTTGGTGGCCGAGTTCCTCCCCAAGATGTTGTTTCGCATTAATCCGAATGCCATCCTTTCGTTTTTTGCTCTGCCCACCTTTATTGTCTATTGCCTGCTTTATCCTCTGATTCTTGTTTACACAGGCATTTCGGAATTCATCATCCGTTATATCCTTCGCCTCAAGGTGGACCGGCAAGAATACCGTTTTTCCACCGTCGACCTCAACGATTACATTGCAGAATATGCCGATCCCGAAGAAGCCGATGAGGACATGCAGCAGGAGATACAGCTTTTCCAAAACGTGATGGAATTCCGCTCGGTGAAGCTCCGCGAATGTATGGGCCCGCGTAACGAGATTGAGTCGGTGAAACAGACCGATAACATTGAGACGGTGAAGGAACGTTTCGAGGAGACCAAACATTCGAAGCTAATTGTTATTGGCGAAGGTATTGATGACATAGTGGGCTATGTCCATCTGAACGACGTGGTGCGTGTTGTGGCTGAGCACAGGGAGGTGGCACTTTTCGACATCATTCGTAAGATCGACTTTTTCCCTGAAACCTATACTGCGGACCGGCTTCTAAAGCATTTCATCCAACACCGCCAGGGAGTAGCTGCTGTTGTCGACGAGTTTGGGGGCACAGCGGGTATTGTTACCATGGAAGATGTGGTTGAAGAGATTTTTGGTGAGATTGACGATGAATATGACGTTGAAGAAGAGGTTGAGAAAGTGGTGAACGATAATACCTTTGTCTTCTCGGCCCGACTTGAAATCGACTATCTTAACGACACCTACAAGCTCGACCTACCCGTTTCGGACGACTATGAAACCTTGGCGGGTATGATTCTGCATTATTGTGAAAGCATTCCAGAGCAAGGTCAAGTGCTCAAAATAGGCAATTATAGGGTTAAAATCCTCAAAGCTTCCCACATGAAATTGGACGAAGTGGAGCTACAAATCCAAAATAATTGACTGGTTTCCAGCTTGTTTTGCTGAATATGGGCGAGAATTGGTAGTGTTGAAAAATAAAATTCAAACAAAATTCCCTGCGAGTTGAAATCTTTACTAAATTTGCACGCTCAAAATTGAAGTTTAATAGTAATTAGAAAATAGCATTATGGCAGCAATTGAAAAAATCAGAAGACGCTCCGGATTGTTGATTGCAATCATCGGTATCGCATTGTTAGCGTTTGTCTTACAAGACCTTTTCCAGAGTCAGGGCGGACAGTCGGGTCCAACCGTGGCCGTTGTTGATGGCGACAAGATTTCGGTGAGAGATTATGAAGAGGCAAAGGAAAGGAATGTTGGAGGCAGAAACAACCTCACTTCCGACCAAACTTATGAAATTTCCAATAGTACTCTTGAGCAGATGATCAAGGACAACATCATGGGTAAGGAGTATGAAGCCGCTGGTTTCGGTGTCACTACCGATGAGCTCATGGATCAGTTGACGGGCGAAAAGCCACACCAGTGGGCCATTCAAAACTTTGGTGATGGCAACGGCAATGTCGACAAGCAGCGTGTTAATGACTATATCCAGAACTTAAGCACCATGCCGGCTGAGTATTATAACCAATGGGTTGAAATCGAGAAATATCTGAAGAAGGACCGTTTGGAACAAAAATTCAACAATTTGGTGAAGTCTTCCTTTTTCCTTCCCACCGCTTTGGCTAAGAAATACTACGAGAATAAGAACATGAAAGCCTCGGCTGATGTCATCGCCTTGCGTTACAGCACCATTCCCGATTCGACGGTGAACATTACCGATGCCGACAAGAAGGCTTTCTATGAAGAGAACAAGTCTCGTTACGAGATGGTTGAAACTCGCGATATCGAGTACGTCGTGTTTGATGTTGTTCCTTCATTGGAAGACCGTCAGGCTGCTTTGAAGGCTGTGCAAGAACTGAAGCCCGAATTTGAAGCCACTGAAGATCCTATCGCTTTTGTGAATGATAGCTATTATTCCTCAAAGCGTTACGATAGCACATGGGTTGGCAGTAACGATGTCCCTGAGGCGATTGAGCAGGCCATCTTTGAAAACGGCAATGGTGTGGGTTATGTTTATGGCCCCTACGAAGATGAAGGCGCTTTCAATCTGGTTCGTATTGTTGAGATGGAAAACCGTCCCGACTCCCTGCGTGCCAGCCATATATTGATTGCTTACAATGGCGCGTTGAGATCTACTGATACAGTTACTACCAAAGAACAAGCCGAAGCAAAAGCCAATGAATTGCTGGCTCAGTTGAAAGCTGCAAAGAACAACGATGAGTTGTTTGCCTCTTTGGCTTCTGAGTACAACACGGATGCCACGAAGGATAAAGGTGGTGACCTGGATTGGTTCACAGATGGTGCAATGGTTGACGCTTTCAACCAATATACACTCAACAATCCTGTAGGTTCTTTGGGCGTTGTGGAAACTCCCTTTGGCTTCCATGTCGTGAAGGTCACGGGTAAAACCGAACCCAAACCGAAAGCACGTTTGGCATTTGTTCAGCAGGATATTACTGTTTCCGAAAAAACTCGTCAAGGCATCTTTGTTGAAGCCAATAAGTTCGTCACGGAAAACAGAACCTACGACCAATTTAACAAGGCTATTGAAGAACAAGGCCTGACCAAACGCACCAAGGAAGGTTTGAACAAATCGACTTATCAGATTCCTGGTCTTGAGGAGCCTCGTAGAATCGTACAATGGGCTTTCATGGATAAAACCAAAAAAGGTGATATTGATATTTTTGATCTCGGCAACAACAAGCAGTGGGTTGTGGCTGCCTTGACGGGTATCATTCATGAAGGTGACGCTCCTATGGAGGGTGTCCTCGATCGCGGCAAGTATCAGCTGCTCAACAAGAAAAAAGGCCAAATGGCTGTTGAAAAGATGAAGGCTTGCGGCAACGACGTCAATAGAATGGTCAGTGAACTGGGTGCTGAATCCACCACGGTCTCCGATGTCAATATAGAGGCTCGCGTTTTGGGCAACTTTGGCGTTGAAGCCGATATCGTGGGTACCATCCTTGGCATGAAGGAAGGCGAGGAAGTAGGTCCTGTTGCTGGCAACTCCACGGCTTTCATTATCAAGAACGTGAAGTTTACGGCTCCTGAAGAAACGACTGACTACAGCAATATCATCAGAGAGAAGACCAGCCAATTCACCAACCGTTCAATGAACAACGGTGTTTACAATGCACTGAAAAAGAAGGTGAAGATTCAGGACAACAGAACTGAGATTTTCTAACTGAGTGTTCTGTCATCCATCAAACAAAAGGTGCGTCGGATGCGATTCGACGCACCTTTTTCATATTTGCATAATAAGCAAGCGATAATCGCGTTATGGAATAAACAAACCGTAAAACATTCATTAATATGAAGCAATTGAAGTACTTTTTATGGGTGGCTGTGGTGGCAATATCCATTGTCGGTTGCCATAAACCCGTCGAAGTGTCGTTCGAAAACGCCACACAAGAGATTGAAGCACAAGGCGGCTCAATTGAGATTGGATTGAAGTCGAATGGAGCTTGGACTATTGAATCTACAGCGGAATGGTTAACCGTTTCGCCAATGTCAGGCAGCGGCGATGCTACATTGACCCTTACAGCCCAAGCCAATGCCACCGGAGAGTCCCGTATGGCCAATGTCAGAGCCTTCTCCAAAGACAATTCATCCGTGTTGACCGTAACTCAAGGATTCACTGAACCTGAGCAATATGTTAACGTGACGCCCAAAGAACTCCTTTGCGATAGCGAGGGTGATGAGTTTGTTGTGGCTCTGTCGACCAATGTGGATTGGTTTGTTTCCGCTCCTGACTGGATTACCTGTTCGCCGACAGAGGGATCTGGCGATGCTAGAATCACAATAACTGTCAACCCGGTTGAAAGTGACGTTCAAGAATCTCGTGAGGCAGAGGTGGTTATCGGTAATCAGTCGGTGTTCGATAAAGTTCACGTTGTTCAAACTGTGGAGCCTGTTCTGGATATCGAGCTAACACCTAACAGCCTTCAATTTGTTTGCACAGGTGAGACGAAAACCATGAACGTATCCACAGAAGACAGCTGGTCGACCTCTACCGAATCCGACTGGGTGACTTTGAGCCAAACCGAAGGCCAAGGTGATGCCGAAATCAGTGTTACTGTGGGCGAAAACCCGATCTATTTTAATAGAGTAGCCATAGTGATCTTTACCACTGCCGGAAATGTTCAAAAAGTGCTTACAATCCATCAAGAAGCCTCGCCTAACCCACATTTCCTTGAGGTTTCACCACGTGAGATTGCATTTGGAAAAGAAGGTGGTGAAAATGAAATCACGATAGGCTGTGATACGGATTGGGAGTTTGATTTGGATTGCGAGTGGCTGACACTTTCGCAGTTGTCTGGTTCAGGCAACGCCACCGTGGTGTTGACCGCTGATCCGAATATGCTGACGGAAACTCGTTCAGTGGAGTTCTATGCCAAATCGGGCTCGCTTTCCTCTAGGTTAACAGTCACTCAAGCTGCAGGAGACATACCCATTGAGGTTTCTTTTGAGCCCGACACATTGTTTGTTTCCTATACGGGAGGCTTACAACATGTGCAGTTGACATCAAACACTTCATGGACGCTTCAATATGACTCGTGGATTAGCATCTATGCTGCCACCTCGGGCGAAGGCGACGCTTCTTTCGATATCATTATCGACAGCAATTCGGGCTCAAATAGCAGAACTGGTTACGTGAATGCTATCCATAATGGAGAGGTGATATCAGCCTTGGTTATCGTTCAAGAAGGTAAAACTAATGATTTGGAAACTGACATCACAGAACTCGATGTCCGTCCTGAAGGTGGTGAGTTTGAGATTCAGGTGACCGCAAATCAAGCATGGACCGTGCATACTGATGTGGATTGGCTGCATTGCAATCCCTCAAGCGGTTTTGGCAATGGTAGTTTCACCATCACAGTGGATGTCCTATCTTCGCCTCGTCCTCGTGAGGGGCATATCAAGGTGGTTGGTGATGCTGGATCCGAGGTTGTCATCATAGTAAATCAGCATTAAAGCTAAATGAAAAACGGAGAGCGCCGCTCTCCGTTTTTTTTTTTTGTTTTTGTTTTAGAATCCCATCCCAAACCAATACCAGAACTTGTTTTCCATCTCCTTCCAGGCTTGTCGTGTTGAGGCGGCGAAGTCGGAGGTGTATTGGTTGAGTAGCTCTGTGGCTTCCTTGTTTTTACCTTCTGCAATCAAGGCTTTGGCGCGAGTTTCGAGGGCAGGGATTTCATCGAAAGCCTTTTGCTCGAAGCGGTTGGCGTTATCCATCAAGGTCTTTTTTGTGCGGCCCCATTGCACGGTGGCCAGTTTGTTGGCTTTGCGGTAGTGCCAAATCCAAGCCTCATCGCGGTAACGCAGTTGGCCGCATTTGTCGAAGCCTTCGGGTAGGGTGGTGGAGCCTGAGAAGATTGGGATACGCGGACTTTGTCCTGGGTTGTCGCAGGCCATCCAGCAAATGGCGCCGATTTCGTCGGGCATCCAGCTGCGGCATTGGATGATGTGGTGGTAGCTGCTCCATGCCACGGCCACAGTGCGCTGGAAGTTGATGGTGCCGGGAGCAAGGTAATTAATGGTGTTCATCATTGCGCTACTTACCCAGGGGTTGGCCACGGGGCTGATGATGGTGTCTTCAACTACGCCGTTGTCGGTGCGTTTCTTAGCGACCATCTTTACGTTGCGGGTCATGTCCATGTCGGTACCTTCGTAGGTGCTACGGAAGAGTTCCATCACCTTGCGCACGTCAACGTTTTCGTCGGGTTTCACGGAGAAAGGTAGCTCGGGCATGTCGCGGTTGAGGTTCAGCGAGGGAGCCAACTGACTAAGAATAAAGAACTCGCGGTCGCTGTAGTTTTTGCCACCGCCATATTCGGCTCGGAAAGCCTTCCAGAAGACGAAGTCGCCCTTGCCGTCCCAAAGTCCATATTTCTTCGCCACGGCTTCGCAGTTGTCGGAGCAATAAAAGTCCTTGCTCTTGCGCTCCAACTTGCCAATGCGGGCGATATTGGCCGAAACCCCCACTTCGTCGTCGGGGATGCGTTTGGCAGCCCACACGCCTCCGATTTTGTCGGGGCCTTCGCCGAGGATTTCCATTTGCCACACTTCGTTCTTGTCGGCGATGGTGATGCACTCGCCGCCATCACCGTAGCCGTATTCCTTCACCAGTTTACCGATGAGTTGGATGGCGTCGCGGGCATTATCGCAGCGCATCAAGGCTACGCGTTCCAGTTCCTCAATCATGAACATGCCTTTGTTGTTGACCAAGGTGTCGGGACCGGAGAATGTGGTCTCGCCGATGGCCAGTTGTTTTTCATTGAGGCAAGGATAGGCCGTGTTGAGGTAGGCGTAGGTATGCTCAACCTGTGGGATTTCTCCTGCCAGTTCCACTTTGCGGTTGTCGAAGGGGTCTTCGGTGTGCATGGTGCCTTTGTAGACTTTGTGCATCTCACCTTTTTCGTGGTCTTCGGCGGCTTCCCAGCGCATCCAGGTGCGGTAGCGTCCGTCGCAGGTGTGGGAGGTGATGACGGAGCCGTCGGTGGAGGCTTTCTTGCCCACCATAATGCTAGTGCAGTTGGCGCCGACACGTTGTTCGTTTTCGTCTTGTGCCATCGTGTTCAGGCCGATGAGCAGAAGAGCGGAGAGGAGTAATGATTTGAATTTATGCATATTAGTAGTTTAATTGTTGATTGTTTAATTGTTTAATTGATTCAGAGTTCATGACCATGATTCATGGTTGATTACGGGAGTTCAAAAATAGGAAAGAAATTGGTAAGTTAAGTCAATCTGTCGATTATTTTTGTGGAATTGGTAACTAAATCGAAATATTGTCTAATTTTGCAATAATAACCATATTAAATCTAATCATTATGAAAAAAGTTAGTTTACTTATCACAATCGTCGTTCTTTCGATGAATGTGTTTGGTCAAAAAGAAGGTGAGAGGTATGTTTCACCTTGTTTGTCGGCATCGTTTGGTCTTACGAATTACAATTCTTTCCAATACAGCAGGTCAAATAATAATACAGAGTGGAACAATGTGTATATTTCGCCTAGTGTTGAATTTGGAAAATTTTTAACCGACAATTTACGCTTTGGGTTTTCGATAGGGAATCCGTTTTCTTATTTTGTGGAAGATAAAGCTGCGATGCTAGGTACGTTAGTTTCACCCAACCTTGGTTTTTATGTACCTATTACAGATCGTTTTAGCTATGCACCTGAAGTTGGTATAGGCGGTGAATTGGGTTTATATAATGGACATTGGTATTATAAAGCCATGGCATATACCAATTTGCTTGTTTTTGATTTTCGGGTTAAGGAAAATGTTTCCATCGCAATGCATATGGGCGAGATTGGCTATTGTTTCTCGAAGTTATTTAATTCCAGTGGATACTCGAATCAGTTTTATTACAATTTCAATTCGGGTGTGATTTCCGTTAGGTTCTATTATTGATTTATGATTCCCAAAACAATTCCTCGGCCACCCCGTCGGCAAAGAGCATTTGCTCGTCGGTGAGATAGAGGAATTCCCGTGTCTGTGAGAGCTTTCCTTGTGCAACCAAATGTTTTGCGTGTTGCTCGCAATAAGTTGAGAATCGTTCCCCCATCTCGCGTTTGAGCCATTTTAGGTCAATGCCCCAATGGGTACGCAGACGCAGCATGACGTATTCGTCGTAGAGCTGTTCGGGAGAGAGTTGTTCTTTTTCTGACACGGGACGCGGGACTTTTTGGTCTTGCAGTCTCGCAGTCTCGCGTCTTGCGTCTATATATTTCTCAACGCTGGAAATGTTCCATTGCCGAGAAGTCCCATCGAAGGAATGTGCAGAAGGCCCGAAGCCTATGTATGGTGTCCCGAACCAATAACTGGCATTGTGCTTGGAATGCATACCACAGCGGCAGAAATTGGAAATCTCGTAGTGCAGATAACTGTTTTCAGCGGCACGTTGGCATAGGATTTCATAATCGCGCAAGGCATCTTCCTCGCTGACGGGTGGCAATTTTCCTTGTTTGATTTGTTTGGTCAAAATAGCATTGGGCTCCAAGGTGAGTGCGTAGGCCGAGAGGTGAGGCAGGCTGTATGCAAAGAAAATGTCCAGATTTTTGTTCCATTGCTCGGCATTGGAAGTGGGCAGGCCATAGATGAGGTCGATGCTGATGTTGCTGAAGCCTGCTTGTTTGGCCCAATCGATGCATTGGCGGGCATGTTGTGAGTCATGGCGGCGACTCAGATACTTCAAGTCGTTGTCAAAAAAGCTTTGGATGCCGATGCTGAGCCTGTTGAATCCGATTTGTCGCAAACCTTTGAGGTATTCCAACGACAGCGTGTCGGGGTTGGCCTCAAGTGTGATTTCGGCATTAGGGGCAACTGGATAATGCGTATTAATAAGGTGCAGCAGCTCGCCGATTTCTTTTATGGATAGTAAAGAAGGCGTGCCGCCTCCGAAATAGATGGTGTTGATGGTGGGCATGCCGTGATTACCCTTCGGCGCGGGGGATTGCGGGTCAAGCTCGCAATGAGGCCCGCGCTGAAGGTACTGCTTCCGATCCACAATCTCTGCTTTCAAAGCCTCCAAGAAGCGTTCTTCCAGTTTCAAGGAAGGCAAGGAATAGAACCCGCAATAGGCGCATTTCGAGTTACAGAAAGGGATGTGGATGTAGATGCCAGCCATGGTGCAAAAATAAGAAAAGTCCCGCATTTGCAGGACTTTTCAGGTCTTTTCTGTTTACTTCTCAATAACTAGTTTGAGAGTCTTTTCTCCATTGTTGGTTTTGAGACGCACGAAATACACTCCACTTTGCAGGTGGCTGATGTCGATTGTCTCTAAGTTTTCGTTGATGCTCAACACACTTTGACCCATGATATTGAACACCTCTACTTGAGTGAGACCAGCACCTTCGACATGAAGCGTGTTCTTGGCAGGGTTCGGATAGATCTTGTCCTTTTTGCTGTATTGAGGGACGGCATCAGGAATCACCTCTACCGAAAGTGGGGCGCAGGCCGACCCGCAGTTATCGTCGAACACAGCGATAACAACGTATTCGTATGTTTGGAAGAACTCAACCTCGTTATCCACATATTCAGGCATTTCCAAAAACTCTTGCAGAAGCTCGCCATTCTTCTGGATGAGGTAGCCTAACAGATTGCCCGTTGAGCCAGGTTCAGGCTCGGTCCAATGCAGATACACTTGTGATACATCTCCGCCGGTTTCTGCTTTCAAATCGCGGACGGGATTGCAGCTTACAACCACCTCTTCTTCGCGAATCCACCCCATACGGTCGTTGCTACCTTTGTAGGTGCCAAAGACCAGGTTTCCAACAGGTTGGTTCAAGGCGTAGGCCGTGACATACACGGGGTCATCAGGAGAGAAATTCTGCACATAGGTCAAGGTGACGATTTCCAGCATGCCGTCACCGTTGATGTCGCCGAGATTGGCTCCATTCATAAAGGAAAGACCTTGTGGACGGAGCGGGAAGCCCTCAGTCACTTCGGTGCCATTCATCTCCCAAGCACGGATGTAGCCTTGCTCGCTATCCATCAGGTTGAAGTCGGTGATGATTTCGTTTTCTCCATCGCCGTCGATGTCGGCCACGGAAATGAAACCTTCGATACCCGAAGTCAGGTTGAGCGGGAATCCAGGAGCCACGTTGCCGTTCATGTCGTACTTGTAAAAAACGTTGCCTTCGCCCGACACGCCCATAAAGATGGTGTATTGGTTGCCGTTTTTGACCACTGTCGGAGCGGAATAAGTCCAATAGGAGACGGGTTTAGGCCATCCTGAGCGGTATTCGCCTGTTCGGGCATCGCGCACATAATGGTTTGGGTTGTCGCCATGACAGGCTCCCACAAAGCTCCAGTTGCCATCGCCTTCGAAATCGACCACGAGCGGTGACTGATAGGAGTATTTGTAGGCTTCTTCGCTGTCCACCCTATACATCTCTTCGCCAGTGTGACTGACACAATACAAAGCGGAGGTTGTTGAAACGAACATTTCAAGGAAGCCGTCACCGTCGATGTCGGCTAAAGTAGGCGTAAAGGCGGGAGTTGAGGGTAGCTCGAAGGGAAAACCTTCGATCTCTTCGCCTTGTAGGTTCCAAGCATGGATGCCAGCTGAGATATTGGCCGAGGCCTTTCCTCGACCGCAGAATATGATCTCCAATTCACTGTCGTTGTTGAGATCGGCCAAAACGGGAGCGCAGATAAGCGGGTTGTTGTTGGTGACCGTTGCCATCAAGACGTTGCCCGAAGCATCGAAAACGTTGATGCCGCCACGGGCGTTGCCATAGGCAGTAAGGGATACGATTTCAAGTATTCCGTCTTTGTTGATGTCGCCGACGGCAGCTGGGTATTGGGCCATACCACCAACAAGGGTCTGAGTCCAAAGCACATTGCCTTGCCCGTCGATGACGTTGATTTCTTCGTTGTGGCAAAGGATGATCTCATCGGCACCGTCGTTGTTGAGGTCGGCAAGGGCCAGACCACGCATGGGTTTGTATGTGGTGTTGGAGCTGAAGCTTAGCGGGAAGCCAGGCATGGGTGTCAAGGCGTCGCGACTTGTTGGCGGTAGCTGGGTGAGTACGCTTTCGGTTTTGATGATACCGTCTTCGTCAATGAAAGCGCGTGTGGCAGGTTGCTGTGCTGCCAAGCCTAATGAAAGGGAGAAGAGGGCAAGCAATAGTAGTGTCTTTTTCATAGTCGTTTGTTTTAGTAAATGAAAAAGGCCGTTTCATTTGCCGGAATCACCAGCGAATGAAACGGCCAGTAAGTTTTTGATATTAGCTTATTCGGCAGAGATTATTTCTCGCACTTCTTGCAGCCGCCGAGGCATTTGTAAGCCAGACCAGCGAGGCCAGCGCCAACAAGCGGAGCCACGATGAAGACCCACAAGTGGCTGAGAGCCGAACCACCAGCGAATATGGCTTGTGAGATGGAACGGGCAGGGTTGACAGAGGTGTTGGTCAGCGGGATGCTGATAAGGTGGATGAGCACCAGGGTGAGACCGATGGCCAGACCGCCGAACTTGCCGTTGGCGTGGCGATCGTCGGTAACGCCGAGGATGACAATCAAGAATACGAAGGTCAAGACGGCCTCAATGATCAAGGCACCCCACATGCTGATGTCCCAATAGTTCGGACCGCACTTGGCGAGGTCGGCACCAAAGTCATTGGCGGCGAAATTGCCAGGCTCGATGTTACCGCATTTCACAATACCGTAGATGAGGGCGGCAGCGCAGATGGCTCCGATGATTTGAGCCACCCAATAGATGAGCATGTCTTTGAAACTCATGCGGCCATTGGCCCATACTCCGAAGCTGACGGCAGGATTGAGGTGGGCACCCGAGATGTGGCCGACACCGTATGCCATGGCCACAACGGTCAAACCGAAGGCGATGGAAACACCAAGGAATCCAAAGGCTCTACCGGCAAAAACAGCGGTACCGCAACCGCCAAACACCAAAACGAATGTGCCGAGCAATTCGGCGAAGAATTTGTTACCTGTTTTCATAACGTTTTGAATTTTAATTAGTTATTAGTTTAATTTGGTTGTTTTTCCGAATTATATCTTCTTAGGTTGCTATATTTGAATACTGCAAAAATACAAAAATCTTATCAGAATACAATTTTTCTTGAATTTTATCATTTTGGTGTTTTTTTTCTATTTTTGCACATGATAACTAATGTATTATGGTGGTTTATAAGAAGATATTTCTATCCATCTTCCTTGTGTCCCTTGCATTTTTAGGTATAGCGCAAGAGCAACAGTCCTATCGTTTCACGTTGGAGGACTGCTTACGTTTTGCTATGGCCAATAGCTACGAGCGCAAGTCGATGGAATTGACAGGCAAGTCGCTGGAGACCTCCTACGAGCAGTCGAAGCAGCAAAGATTGCCTAGTGTGAGTGCTTCGGTGGGACAAAATTTTTCGAACAACGAGAACGGTTGGTCCACCTCGGGCAACGTAGGTGTGGGCTCTTCGGTGACGATTTACCAAGGTGGTAACATCAACAATACCATTGAGCAGAATCGCCTTAACGTGGAGCGCAACGAGGTGCAGCTGCAGCGCTATGATAACCAACTCACCTTACAAATATTGCAGAGTTTTCTCACCATCCTGGGCAATCAGGAATTGGTGAGTTACCAGCAAGAGTTGCTCAACACCAGCCGTGAGCAATTGAAGCAGGGCCAGGCGCGACATCGTTTGGGGACCATCCTCGAGAGTGACCTTTTATTGCTTGAGGCACAATATTACAGCGACTCGAATAATGTGGTGGACACTCGGATCAACATAGAGAACAACCTGCTGGATCTCAAGGTGATGCTCTCGATGAACCCCTCCGATGATTTGGAAATCGTAGCTCCTAATACCGATGACCTTGAGATGCTGAAAGCGACTTTGCCAACCGAAGAAGAAGCGGTCAATCTGGCCATGGAAACCATGCCCGACCTGCGCATGAGCGACTACGATATCCGCTTGGCTGAGAAGAGCGTTGACCTGGCACGGGGCAATTATTTCCCGTCCATCTCGGCCAATGCCAACGTGGGCATGGGCATCTTGTCGTATGACAGTGACGGCAACTCAAAATGGTATGGCACGCCGACCGAATCGTTAGGCGTTTCGATGAGCATCCCAATTTATAGTCGTGGACAAACCAAGGCCAACGTGAAGAAGAGCCGCATCGCCTTGGAGCAAGCCCAGTTGGATTACGAGCAGTCTACTCTCACTGTTCGCCAGACTGTGGCTCAGGCTTACCGAAATGTGGTGTCGGCCTACAATGCCTACCAAGTTTCGCAAATCAAGGAAAATGCCTACAACAAGAGTTTCAATGCCTACAACATGCAGTATCAATACGGTAACATCACCACGGTGGAGTTGCTGCAACAGCAAAACAATTATCTGAACGCCCTTAATTCTTATATACAGAACAAGTATTCCCTGTTGATGAAACGGAAGATCTTGGATGTCTATATGGGCAAAAACATTACACTATGACAAACGGCCCTTCGACGGGCTCAGGGACCTGAATTATACGATGGTCTAAGGTGCCTGAGCTTGTCGAAGGCCCGACAATGAACAACAACTATGAAGAAAAAAAGAAAAATATGGCTGATTATCCTAGGCATCGTTGTTTTGGCCATTGCCGCGATAGTCATCGTCAAAATGACGAAATCAGCAAACAAGGAATTGGTGATCAGAACCCATGTGGTGGGGGAGTATACCGTTGAAAACACTGTCACTGCGACGGGTACCATCGAGCCGGTGGAGACCGTGGAAGTCGGTACCCAAGTGTCGGGTAAGGTTGAAAAAATCTATGTCGACTTCAACGACGTGGTGAAGAAAGGTCAGCTGATGGCTGAACTGGACAAGCAGACGCTCAACCAGAGTCTCAGCCGTGCCAAGGCGAGTCTCACATCGGCAGAAAGTCAGCTCAACTACGCCAAGCTGACTTACGAGCGTACCAAACAACTCTATGAGGCGAATGCTGCCACCTTGGCTGCCTACCAAGAGGCGCAGAACTCCTACACCCAGGCGCAGATGAGCAAGCGAAACGCTCAAGCTTCATACGACCAGGCGCGTGTTGATTTGGCATACGCCGAGATTTATTCGCCTATCGATGGCATCGTGCTCGACCGTGCCGTAGAGGTGGGCCAGACTGTGGCTGCCTCGTTCAGCACACCTACATTGTTTACCTTGGCCAACGACTTGACCCGTCGACGCTTACATGGACGATGTTTTCAACGGCACCGTCAACCAGATCCGTATGAAACCCACCACGACGAGCAATGTGGTGACCTACACCGTCATCATCGAGGCACCCAACCCCGACCAGAAACTCTTTCCCGGCATGACCGCCAGCGTGACCATCGTCACGGAGGAACAAACTGGTTTGGCTGTACCCGCCGAAGCCTTCAACTTCACGCCCGACGAGGCAGTGTTGAAAGCCATCCGCAAAGCTGACAAACCTGATGGTCAACGTCCTGAGCCACCACAAGGTGAACGTCCTCAGATGGACAAGTCATCGGCAACAAGTCATTCGGTGGTGTGGTTGAAGAAGGGCGACGATATGATGCCGCGTCCCGTGAAAGTGGGCATGAGCGATGGCGCCTACAAGATTATTGAACAAGGTGTACAGGCTGGCGATTCAGTCGTGTTATCGGCACAATTTGTCACCAAGGAGAAGACCGTGAAGAAGGGAGAGAATCCTTTCATGCCAGGCCCTCCCGGAAGGAATAGGAACAATAACAACAATAAAAGTGGCAACTCAGGTGGCCAGAAATAATCATGAGCGAGCGGCAATCCATCATCAAGGTTGAGAACCTCAAGCGGACGTTTGTCGTCGGCAGTGAGGAGGTGCATGCCCTCAAGGGCGTGTCGTTCGACATCTGCCAGGGGGAGTTTGTGAGCATCATGGGCTCGTCGGGCAGCGGCAAGTCGACCTTGCTCAATCGGAGATACGTAACCGTAAGATTGGGTTTGTGTTTCAATCCTACAACCTTTTGCCGCGCACCTCTGCTTTGGAGAACGTGGAGTTGCCTTTGGTCTATAATCCTGATGTGTCGCACCGCGAGCGTCACGAGAAGGCGCAACACGCCTTGGAATTGGTGGGTTTGAAGGACCGTATGGGACACATGCCCAACCAGCTCTCGGGTGGTCAGCAGCAGCGTGTGGCCATAGCGCGTGCCTTGGTCAACGACCCGGTCATCGTGTTGGCCGACGAAGCCACGGGTAACCTTGATACCCGCACTTCATACGAAATCATGAGTCTCTTCCAGAGCCTTCACGAACAGGGGAAAACCATCGCTTTTGTGACGCATGAATCTGACATTGCGGTGTTTACCAGCAGAACGATATTTCTGCGCGACGGTCATATCCTCCGTGATGAGCCGGTAGCGACAAAGTCGGCAGCGGAAGCGTTGGCAGCATTACCCAAAGATAACGATTATTGATATGGATATTCTGAACCTCATACGCATATCGGCAAAAGCCTTGTTACGCAACAAGACGCGTACGGCGCTTTCCATGCTTGGCATCGTGATTGGTATCGCTGCTGTCATTGCCGTGGTCAACTTGGGCGAAGGATTGAAACAGAGCACGGCCAACCAACTCTCTGACATGGGCACCAACCTCATCATGGTGATGCGTGCTAATCAGAGGCGCGGCGGTGTCAGCATGGGTTCTGGCAACGTGCAGTCGCTCAAGGTCAGGGATTGTGAGTTGATAGCCAAAGGCGCCAAAAACGTTACTATGGTTAGTCCCGTAGTGAACAGTGCTGGTCAGTTGGTGAACGGTTCCAAAAACTGGTCTGGAACAGTGTACGGAGGCTCGCCCGACTATTTGGAAATCAGGAAATACGAAATAGCCACAGGCGTTAACTTCACTGAAGAGGATGTGAAGAAATATGCCAAGGTCGGCTTGATAGGTCAGACCATCGTCAAAGAGCTGTTTGACACGGGTGAAGACCCTATCGGCAAGACCATCCGTATTGGAAACATGCCTTTCAAGGTCATTGGAACGTTGAAAGAGAAAGGCCAAAACGGTATGGGCATGGACCAGGACGACCTTGTGGTGATGCCCTATTCTACAGTGCAGAAGCGCATGTTGGGCGTTGACTATATCCAGCAAATTGTGTGTTCTGCCGCTTCCGAGGATGTAGCGGAGGCCGCTGTGGAGGAAATCGAGAACATTTTACGTGTCTCTCACAAGATTCCTGACGGTGGTGTGAACGATTTCGAGGTGCGCACCCAGCAGGAGATGTTGGAGATGATGTCGTCGATGACAGGCATGATTACCACCGTACTGGTTGCCATCGCATTGATTTCTTTGTTGGTAGGCTGTATCGGCATTATGAATATCATGTACGTCACGGTGACTGAGCGCACTAAGGAGATCGGTTTGCGCATGTCCATTGGCGCAAAGAACTCTGCCATTTTGATGCAGTTCCTTACCGAGAGCATCATCCTGAGCCTTATTGGTGGCGTGATTGGCCTTTTGCTGGGCTTGTTGCTCTCTTATGTGGTTTCTTTGGCCATGTCGATGCCTTATATCATCAATGTGCCATGGATGTTTATTTCCTTCGTGTCGTGCGCCATCTTAGGTCTCATCTCGGGATTCTTCCCTGCCTTGAAGGCCTCGCGTACCGACCCCATCAATGCCTTGAGGTACGAATAACAAACCATTTGTGTTATGAATAAACACACAATTAATACGGTCGACAACTACCTTTCGCTGAAAAGGATTATTACATTATCTCTTGCCATAACGATTGCCTATTATGCCCTGTTTGCTCTGAGTCACTATTTCGGTCGGCCTTCTTTTGCCAGTTCAAATGAAGAGGAAGAGGTCGAACCGGAAAAAGAGCATGTGGTCGGTCAGAACGAATTGGCATTTGGCGAGATTCAAAAACGATGGCCTGCCCTTTTTCAGGCCGAACGGTTCCAACCAGGCTACAAATTTGTCAAACCGAAGTTTTCCACCATCTTGCTGTTTAATATCCCGTTTACTTTCCTGATGATGTTTTCCGTGTTCCTCTTCAACAGGTGGATTATGGGCAGGACCTACAACCGACATCGAAACGAGTTGTTGGCAAATATCATTGGCACTTTGTTACTTGCAGGTTTGTTGAGTTCGATTTGTACGCTTGTTCAATTGTATATATGGCCACATGGGCCTGGCCCGCAGCGCTCGTTGATGGGGTATATCAGCCGAGGCATGTTGGGCGATTTCATGTTGGTGGCCATCGCTTTTGTGTTCAGCTATCTGCAACGTTCCCTTTACTATGAGAAGAGGATTGCGGTTGAAAACGAAACGCTTCGTGCCGAGAACCTCAACTCGCGTTACGAAGCATTGAAGAACCAGCTCGACCCCCATTTTCTCTTCAATTCGTTGAACACGTTGTGGTCGCTGATTGAGGACGATGCAGACAAGGCCGAAGACTTCATCCAACAATTGTCGGATGTGTTGCGCTATACATTGCAGAACAAGGAGGTGGTGACTTTGGCTGAAGAGCTGGATTGTGTGCGTTCCTATTGTCGAATGATGAAAATACGCTATGGCGACAACTTGGCTTTTGACCATGGCATCGATCATGATGCGTACGATTACCATTATGTGTTGCCGCTTTCCATCCAAGGGCTGATTGAAAATGCCATCAAACACAATGTCATCTCTTCTAAGCAGCCGCTGACGGTGCATATTCATACCGATGACGATAACCACTTGATAATTAGTAATAAAATCCAACCAAAAATAGGCAAAGAAGAGGGAACGGGTATTGGTTTGGCCAATTTGGCGGAACGTTATCGGATAAAATGGAACGAAAATGTGGAAATTTTCAACGATGGAAAGAATTTTAGTGTAACTTTGCCTCTTAAACAAAACGATCAAACATTATGAAAGCACTTATAATTGAAGACGAAGTGATGGCTGCCAAGACGCTGAAGAAGCTTCTTGTGGAGGTCAGCCCAGGTATCGAAATCGTTGGCATACTTGAATCTATTGAGGACAGCGTGGATTGGATAGCGAGTCATGCAATGCCCGACCTTATGTTTATGGACGTCCATTTGGCCGACGGCTCCTCGTTTACCATTTTTGAACGCGTTACCATCACCTGTCCGGTCATCTTCACCACGGCATACGACGAATATGCCCTCAAGGCCTTTGAAGTGAATAGCATCGACTATTTGCTGAAGCCTATCAGCAAGGAAGCCTTGGAGCGTGCCATGAACAAATACCATGCATTAGTGGAGAAGCCTGTTGGCAACAGCCAGATTGAAGCGCTCTTGACCCAATTGAGCGAGAAAAAGAAATACAGGAATTATTTCCTTTTGCCCGAACGTGACAAGTTCATACCGCTGCCGGTCAACAATATTGTCTACATATATATTGATGCCAAGACGTTGAAGATTGTGACTACAGACGGGAAGACATTCTATATGAACCACACTTTGGACGATGTGATGAGCGAGCTTGATCCGCATGAATTCTTCCGTGCCAACCGTCAGTTTGTCGTCGCGCGCCAGTCCATCAAGGATGTGTCGGTATGGTTTGGCAACAAGTTGGCCATCAATCTGTACGTCGAAACACCCGAAAAGATCATTGTCAGCAAGGCGCGCGTAGCTGAGTTTAAAGTTTGGTTTACAAAGCAATAAGCTGGTTTACAGCTTTTTGTGGTAAATAGTAATTTTTTTGAAGAAAAAACATTGTGGGAACAAAAAAAGGTTGTATTTTTGCACCCACAAACCGAAAGGTTCAACGTAGTTAAAACGATGCTTCCGTAGCTCAGTTGGTAGAGCACCTGACTCTTAATCAGGGTGTCCAGGGTTCGACCCCCTGCGGGAGTACTGAAAAAGACCTTCCATTTAGTTGTGAATCAACATTTTGGAAGGTCTTTTTGTTTTCCATACTTGCACTTTACTTGCACTTTTTCTTGAAATCAGGCCTTTTTCTGCCAGTTTTTGAAAGAAAAGAAATCCTTCATGTTGAGCATTGCAGCCAACATGATTCTTCACTATTATTCACCAAACCTTTTCAAAATGGAAAACAAAAATGTAGAAAGCACCATCCATGCAATCCTTCAGGATGGCCAGCACCCACTTCAAGTGACTTCCCAAACAAGGGAAATTCTAACTATCATTTCTGCTTATAGGTGCCTTTATGCAGATCTGCTTGAATGGCTTGAAAAGTACCATGCTTCAGATGATAGCCTGAATGATGAAGCCTTCCAGCACTGGCAGCCATTTATTGACTACCTTGAAAAATGGCTTGTTGAAAGCATCACACAAAACACTTGCAGCACACCCTTTAAGGGGATTTGATCCTGAAGTTCTCTTTGTTCGCTCTTTGTTCGGCTCTTGCTTCGATGCCTTTCTCGGAGTTCGTTCGGAGTTCATCCGGCACAATAGAAGAATCCATGTTGAGCATTGCAGCCAGCATGGATTTCTTTGTGTGTGCGGATGATACTAAGAAACTCGATGAAGGCAGCCTGCTTCAATCATTGATTGCTTCCTCTTGCAATATCCGAAATAGAAGGTGCTACAGCCCTATTTTCATCATCATCTTGCAAGTGGAATTTTTCCAAAAGTTTCAAGTATTCCTTTTCGTGATAACTATTCCAAAATGAAAAGTTGCCTGAAGGATGCACCATTTCTTTCAGTGCTGAATGTGGGTCAGTTTCACCGATGCCTGTTGCACTGGCTCTTTCTATAAGCCATATTGCGGCCTTCAGTTTGATTGCGGGATTGTCGCCGGTTAGAATGTCTTTGATGGCTTTGAAGGCATCATCCTGAATGCCAAACAAGCCAGCCTTAATCCTTTCCCTTATGATTTCACACTGCTTGTTATAGAAGCATTTGAAAGTCAGGATGTCCTGCCATTCATAAAGGGTGCTTCTATTGATTTCAAGTTTTTCTGCTATTGCGGTGATGGTTTCACCGGATGCCAAAAGGATGGCTGCTTGTTCCTGAAGGGGTGTCAGCCCTGATTCAGTTCTATATTGTTGGTTTTTGTCGGTTTTTGTTTCCATGTTACCTGCTTTTTCTTTGATTGCAAAAATACACATTTCTTCATGTATAAGGGTGTCCGAAATTCATCTGCAAGTTGCCTACAAGTTGCCAGCAAGTGACCTGCATCTAAATTATATATCTATAAAATATATATCTTGAAAAATATTCGTCCGTCTTATTTTATTGATATTTAATTATTAAGTCTTTATTATAGGTGCTGCTTTCTTGTCGGTGACTTGCATTTAATGTGTAGGTGTCTTTTCCTGATGTTTCTTTCATCTTTAATTATTTTAGGTGCTGCTTTTCCCATCATCTATAATAATATTATAGGTGCTTTTGCTTGTCCTCTATCCCTAGCATCTGCAAGGCTCTATTTCGGACTGCTTCTTGTTGTGCCTTCCGGCTGGTTTCCTTCTGCTTTGACTGCAGCTTCCTTCTTTCTGCTATCAGTGCCAGTTCCTGAAGTGGGATGGTGCCGATATAAAGTCCCCTTGTATGGCTTGAATAGATGGAAATTCCCCAGTGCTGCATCAGTCCCTTCTTGATCTTGTCAAACTTATATCGGGTGCAGAATGGCTTGATGGATTCGGGAAGTTCCGACTTGCAGTCAGGGAAGCCTGCCATCCGGTGAAAGATGATTTCCTGCTTTCCCAGCTTGCACCATTCCTTGAAGCCGACAATGCTTTTAATGGCCAAAAATGCAAGCAAGATGGCCTTTTCTTCATCGGTCTTTTTGCCGAAAGGACTTTCATCAAGGTAGAATTCCCAAAACATTCCGACTTCAAGGCCAGTTCTAGGCTGATTTCTCGATGTGCTATTGAAAACCACTCTTGCATCTTCAACAAAGTTCATTATGTCGTAAGGCTCTGCCATGTTGAACATTTTTCTTGCCTCATCAAATGGCCTCTGATGCACTTCCATTTCATAGATGATGCAGTAATCAAGTATGTTGCCCAAAGTCCCCTTCGTGGCTTCCATGAAGCCCTGAAGCAAAGATATTGGGAAGTTCAGAAATTTTGGTTTGTCCTTCTTCATTTTTCTAGTTTTTCATTCGACAATTCATCACTTTCCACTATCTTTGCGGCTGAATTGATGGCTTCTTTGAAGTCTATCGGTTTATATCCCGATGGGGTGGCCATGTCAGCCATCCCTTTTTCTTTTCGGTCTATAATGGCCAGCACACATTCCTTTTCGGTGGGGTTGGTGACACCGGCACAAAAGTAGATGTGCAGCACACCTTCACCAGCATTGCAGATGGCAGCCAGCCCTTCTTCAGAATCCCTTGAAATCTTTCCTTCCTCGTTGCTGATGCCTATAATGGCATATCCCATTACTGATGGTGTAAGTTCAGGCTTGAAGATTTTGGAATGGATGTCAAATGGTGGGTGCTGCTTCAAGGGTGATTGCTCAACCTTTTTGAATCTGCCTTTCACTTCACCGATGATTTCTTCAGCCAGCATCCGGCCTTTCTTTTGGGCATGGGACAATTCAGCACCAAAACTGATGCTCATCCTATCAGGCAGAATTCGGCTCCCTTCCTGCCAATAGTAGGAAGTTTCGGTGCCTTCCTTCAGCTTGTAGAAAGCTTCGTGGATTGTGCCTTCGATGGCTTTTTCATCTATCATGTTTCATCCCTTTCATTGCTTTGCAGTGATGTAGTGGGATTGCATGAAGGCTTCCAAATCTGCCTTCTTAACATAGATCTTGCGCCCAAACTGACTGAAGGGGATGATTCGATTGTCCCTATAAGTCTGCCATGTCTTTTGTGAAATACCCAGCATCTTTCGGGCTTCGCCGGATTCAATCCATTCATTCATCATGTCGGACTGGTTCCGATTTGTCACCAGCTTTGCCAGTTCTTCAAGTTTTTGCTTCAGTCCTTCCCATTCGTTTTGAGGAAGAAGAATCATGGTTTGGGGTGCTACTTGTTGCGAAATACTTTGTAACATATCATCCAATAATCAGGGAAACCGATTGGAAACTTTTCCTTTCGGGTCTGATTGTTGCGGCAAAAGTATTTCAAGAAAATAGGGTGTAATGGAAAATAGAATCAAGCTTTTTGAATGTCTATTTCCCAATGACTTTAAGATAGGATGCTTCCCATGATTTCACCTTGTCTGCCTTGTCTTTGTTTGTCAGGACTGATTCCCATTCCACTTGCTCAACCGGTGAAGCATCAGCTGCCTGCATCATGTCACCAATCAGGCAATATTTATCGGTGGGTGTCAGTGCTGCCAGCCCATCACCACCAGCATTGATAAAACCATGCACCATTCTTCCAAGCTTTGGAATCTCGGTTTTTGTCCTTTCAAATCTTCCCATCATGGCCTTTTCTTCCTCGATCCTTGAAGATTGATAGTTGATGATGTCAGCCAGTTCTTTATCGGTGTGGGGCTTTTTGAATTTGATTGTAGATGAATATTCAAGAAAAGGCATATATTCCAAAAGGACTGCATCTTCCCTTTCCATATTGCCAAGCAAGGCATTGAAGGTGAAGAAGGCCAGCTGCTGAAGAAGGCCTTCAGTTTCAATTATTAGCTTGAAATCACCATCGGGCATGGATGCCTTGATAGTGATGTTTTCCCCATCCTTGAAGATGCTTGTAAGGGTGGCCAAATCCTTCACAAATTGGAAATCTTCCAAATCTGCCTTTTGATATTGAAGATAATGGAAATATAGAAACACATAGAAGCCTTGCTCAGCCAGCCTTTCAACTTCTTCAGGATCTGCCAGCCCATAACCTTTGCAGATTTCCTTGTAGGGTTGCAGATGTTCTTCGATGGGCGTTTGATTCAGCCACAAATAGGATCTTTCGGAATTGGGGTCTTTCTTCATGGTGCCAGTTTTTGAAGTTGAGCATTCAGGCCTTCCTTTGGATGGTGGCCAGTAGGGAAGTGATTTGTTCTGCATCCATGCCTTCAAGGATGGCCAACAGCTTTTCTTTGTCGGTGGCTTCTTCCTTCTTGCTGAAGATGTGCTGCAAGGCTTCATCGGTCTTTTTGGTGTCGAAACTTCCCATGTAGGTTTCAGTGACCTTGATAGAAGAATGTGCCATCAGTTCCTTCAGGTGCAAATTGTCGGTGCCTTCTTCCTTTGCCACTTTTGCAAATGAATGTCGGCTGATGTGCATGGAAACCTTCTTTTTGATGCCAGCCATTTCTGCCATCTTCTTAAGTTCCTTGTTCATCAAGGCATTTTTTGCGGCCATATCATTCAGCATCCTTTTCTTCAATTCAATGGGCAAGGTGTCCCGATCTTCTTGGGTGATGGCAGAAGAATAGGGCTTGCTAGCATCCATGAAGGGGAAGATGAAATCGGTGGCCTTTGAGGTGGGTTTCCGATATTTCTTCAGGATGTCGGCTGCTTGCTCGACCAGTACCAAATCCCTTGTTTTGTGGTTTTTCCCCATCTGATAATTCAGCCTGCCATCTGAAGTGATGTTGCACCACCTTAATTGCAGCAAGTCACCAGCCCTGATGCCAGCGCAATAGAAGCTGAATAAAAAGGCATTCCTGCAATTCCATATCAAACTGCCTTCTTCCAGTGAAAGTGCCTCTATCAAGCCAATTTCAACCAAATTCAGCTTTTCTTTTTCGGTTTCTATATGGGTGGCTGAAAAGGACTTCATGCTGATAGGGTGTTCGATATAGTCTTTATCCATTGCGGCCTTGTACATAGCCCTGAAGGACTTCATCAGCACTTGAATATAGTTGGGGTGCAGCATCTTTTCAGGGTGTCTTTCGTTCTTCAATGTGTGAAGATATGCGGTGAATCCCGAAATGAAGGTGGGTGTGATTTCATCAAACATTAGATCTTTCTTCCCTTCTTGCTTTAAGTAGGCTTCTAATTTCAGGATGAAGCAATTGTATTTCTTCCAGTTCCTGAAGCCTCCGGCATTTAGAATGTCGGCCATCCTATTCTTCACAAAGGCCATGAAAGAATTAGTCTTATCGGTGTCCGATGAAGGTTTCATTTGCTCAACAATCATGGCAGGGGTGACAGTAGAATGCAGCTTCACCAGTTCTTCATAGGTTTCCGATGCTGAATCTTTTAATTCCTTCAGCCTCTTATTCATTTTCTTGTAGTCTGCTTCCCTTGAATGCACCCAGCTATCATTTTTTCCATCAGGAAGGAAGTTGGCAGGGGATTTCAATTCGACACCCGACACCATGAAAGCCCTATCTTTCTTTATGGTGATACGAAGCATGATGGCAAATTTGCCACTCTTTGAAGGCTTGTTGTTAAGCACAAAATTGAATTTGGCCATGTCTATCAGTTTTATATCCGATGCAAAGATAGGGAAAAATCAATTTTACTTGCACTTTACTTGCACTTTTTTTTCATCGTATTACTTTTTATTATATCTTTGCAGTCGGTTTTGAACAAGTAAAGCAATGAAAATCAGTGCATATTATTTTTATTCAAATGTAAATGGAAATCCTTATAGTAGTCCCTGCGGGAGTACAAAATCTCAAGCCCCTAATTCATCAGAGTTAGGGGCTTTGCTTTTTCCAGACGTATCTTATCTTAGGTCTCATTGTAGCTTAAACCCGCATTCACAGCAGAATACCGAATCTCCAATGATGGCATTGCCGCATTGTGGACACACAGGCACATCTGACGGGGCCTTGTCTTTTGTTTCCTCAACCTCTTGGGGCGCAGGGGCGCCTATTGGGTTTTGTCTTAGGCTTAAAACATAAGCGTCAGGCCCGTTGGCGTATGCACCGTATAAATACACTCCGGTAGATTCATCAATTTTGGTTTCTTCTTTTTCCATATCGATGTTTAATCTAGGACGCTAAACCCTTCTGTGGCAAAGGTCTCCAATTCGTTTTTCTCGTTGACATAGATGTAATACGCTTCCACGCCGTCTAGGCTCTCAATGAGCGGCAATGACTTCTCCATGCCCATTACCATGCAGATGGAAGCCAAAGCATCGGCCCAAACGGAGTTTTCGGCCAATACGGTCACACTGAGCAGCTGATGCTCGACGGGATAACCCGTGTTCGGGTCGATGCAGTGTGAATAGCGTTTGCCGTTGCGTTCCACGTACTTTCGAGTGCTGCCCGAGGTGACCAAGCCCTTGTCGCGCAAGGCTACGCGGGTTTGAACCACTTGTTCCGAGTCCCAGTTTTCGGCAGGCTTCTCGATGCCCACAATCCATGGCTGGCCGTTGGGCTTGCAGCCTTGAGCCATGATCTCTCCACCCGTGTCGACCAAGTAGTTCTTGATGCCTCGACTATCCAAAAAAGAGGCAATCAGGTCGGAGGTATAACCTTGCGCAATGGCATTGAAATCCAAGGTCATGGAGGGGTTGGATTTGACGACTTTTCCGTTTTCGATGCGGATGTTGCGGTAGTCGACCAATTGCTTTAGGCTGTCGATGAGTTGGGGCGTGATGCTGTCGCCATGCTTGTAACTGAAGCCCCATGCGGTCACGATGGGCGAGATGGTGGGGTCGAAATAGCCGTTGGACAGCCGTGCCGCCTCTTGGGCGATGCGGAAGTTGTCGATAAAAATGGAGTCGAGCGTGACCTCCTCGTTGCGATTGACTTTGGAGATGACCGATGTGTCGACCCACAAATTGACCGAAACGTCCACGGCATGGAAGATGGAGTCGATGTCGTGCTGGAAGTTGCGGCCCAACGAATCATAATAGGTGACAGCGTAATATGAGCCTTGTGCCTGGCCTTGGAGGACCATCTTTTTGGGCTGTTTTTCACATGACGCAAACATCATCAGCCCTATCATCAATAAAAGTATCTTTTTCATAACTCTAAACTAAAAATCAATCGAAGCGCTGTATTTCCAGGCAAAATTATCCCATACATTGGGCAGACTATAAGGCCCATAGCGGTAGAACACGCCCAGACCTAGTTTGGCCATAGGATTAGCCAAGATTCCGTCGATGACGATGCCACTCTCAAAATAGCCCTTCTCCATGGTATTGAAATTCTTGTCGGGATAATCCTCAGTACGTTTCATATCGCCCCAACCTATGTTGGTGACGATTGAGAGTTCGGGCTTGAACCACTGCGAGTTGGTCTTCCAAAGCATGCCATTGAAATTGTGGCTCAGATAGAGTGCCACGAATCGGTCGCAGAAAAACTCGTCCAAGCGCATCGTGCTGAAGCTGCCTGGTGAGTACATGCCAAAGCGCTCGTATGTGCCCAAGATGTTGAAGGTCTCCATAACGGGACACGACTCGGTGGCGTAGCCGGCCTGCAAGAGGATCTTGGAAACGCCGAGATAGCGCGTGTAAAAATACTTGGAAGCCTCAAACTTGAAACGGTCGTATTCATACTCGCCGCCCAAAACGTTGGGGAAGGCGTGTTGGTAAGCCATCCATACGATAGGATAAAGCGTGCCCAAGGAACGGATGCCTTGTGGGGTGCTGAGGAACTTCTCCTTGTAGGCAAACCTGAGCTTGAGCTCGGCTACGGTGAAGCGGCCTTCAGTCGGTGCCTCGGAAGGGCTGAGGTAGAACTGTTCGTTGTAGTATTTATGGCTTCTGCTGAGGTTGAGATAGGCCTTGAAATGATGGGCAAAGCGGGTCGAGTAGCTGAGGTCGAAGCGGTCGCGCCGTGTGCGGATGTTCTCATAGAAAGTGTATTTGTAGTTGTCGGAAGAGAGGATGGAGCCATTGTCAAGCTCCAGCATGCCGCCAAATTCACCCATAGGCTCCGACTTGCGGTTATATTGGAAGCTAAGTTCCATCTGCCGCTGTCGGTTGAGTTTCAGTTTTAGTCCTCCACCGTAGTCCCATGTTTTGATGCGCGTCCAATAGCCAAACGAGCCATTGATGCTGAACCAGCGTGAGAGTCGGTCGTTGGTGCTGCCGCCCAAGCCAATATATATACCTCTTGTGTTTGAGATATTGATGATGTGGTCGATGTCGAGGTTGAACCAGCCGATGGGAAGGGCAGATTCGGTCATCAGTTTTTCGGTCATGCCAAGGACGCGGTCGAAGATGTCGGTGCCTTGGGTGAGGGAGTCGACGAGGATGTAGGTGGCTTTCACCCGTTCTGTCAGCGAGTCGATGCGATGCTCGTCCCAAAAGGTTTCATCGCGAAAGGCCGCATCAGGGTCTACTTTGACTTCGATATCGGAGAACTGCCGTTTACTGATGTCAGGGTTGATTTGTATGTCGCTCAAATAACTCTTTCCGATGGCGGCCATGGGGAATATGGAATTGTCCATGCTGACCGCTATGCTGGGAAATATTAGGTTGAGATTCAGTTGTTTAGGGAACCATTGCCCTTCCACTTTTTGGTACAGCTGCTGGATGTCGGCCTTGAAGAGTCCGTCTTGTGCGTCGGGGGCTGCTTTCACGCTTTGCAGTGCCCAACCGTCGCTGTTGATGGTCATCGTGCCTCGGAGGCCGTTGAAAGAGCTGCCGCGCATGGGGTGAAACGAAATCACGTAGAGCGAATCGCCTTGCCCGATGGGGTTGACCGATTCCAAGGTGAAGAAATAACGTGTCTTGCTGCCGCGGCTGATGGGGTTGACATAGTCGGTGCCAGTGATGCTTACAGTTTCGTCGTAGAAGCTGACGCTTTGCATGCTGCTGACCATATACATGAAAGTGGGTTCCTTCATGCCTGCAATCTTGGTGCCCAGCACATGTTGCAGCTTGCGGTCGGGCGCCATGAACATTACTTCCGAGGCCGTTTCCATTACCATCAGGTCGCTCTTCTTCATGATACTGTCGAAGTAGTGCAGATCGGCCATCTGCATGGCTGTGTCGTTGGCCACGGCCTGGCCGAAGCTGCTGCTGTCGATGGTGATGACCATCTTGTCGTAGATATTGTAACTATACGAGTTAAGCGAATTGGGATTGTTGGTCTTGCGATGGGCCATAAGGCTGTCGATGATGCGATGGGCGGGGTTTTCACCGGCTTCGACGGTGACTTCGCCCAATTCAAAAGTCTTGGGGGTGAGTGCGACATTGCACTTGTTTTGGCCAGCTTGCAGCACGACATCCTTGGGCTCGTAGCCGATGGACGAGAACTTCACCTTCAAAATAGGCTCGTCGGCGGTGATGCTATATCTACCATCGATATCGCTAATGACGCCTTGCAGTCCTTCATTAATAACCACGTTGACGAAGGCCAAGGGCTGTCGATTGCGTTCATCAGTGATTTTGCCGCTCAAAGAATGCGACTGGCCGATAAGTGTTTCGGTTGAGAAGAGTATAATAGCAAAAAGTAGGAGGGGAAGGACCTTTATGCAGAAGGAAGGCTTCATTCTTTTGTCTCAATTAGATAGATGACTTCGTTGTCGCGCTTCATCAAATACTGTTCGCGGGCCACTTTTTCCATGGTGGTAGTGTCGGTTTGCAAGGCCTCAAGATAAGCCTTGCTTTCAGGTACCAGCTTTTCGTAGTATTCGATCTGCTGTTTCTTGTCTTTCAGTGAGCGGTTTAGTTTGAATTGGTCAAAGAGGTTGAACTGGTCGATGAAGAGGATGACAATCAGAAACAGCAATGTGGCGTACACGTAGCGGTTGTTGAGTTTGCGTATGACTTCCCTAAAGGTCATAAGGTCTTTGTGTTTTTCAGTGTGCAAAGGTAATATATTTCGATAAATGCGATGAGCTTTTTTCTTATTTTTGCGCTCACAAATCCAATAAAGTTATCAACAATAATTCAAAACCCCTGTAATCATGAAAAAAGCAATTGCAACAACAAAGGCTCCCGGAGCTATCGGACCTTACAGTCAGGCTGTTGAAGCCAACGGAATGGTGTTTATCTCGGGTCAGCTGCCCATCAATCCTGCCACGGGCGAGATGCCTGAAGGCGTCACCGCCCAGACCGAGCAGAGCATGAAGAACCTTGAGGCCATCCTCAA
>CACXIM010000020.1 GCA_902767725.1 uncultured Bacteroidia bacterium
ATTACGTTTTAGCTTATCAGGTTCCTTAACTATATCATTTTCAAGGGCAAGCCCTCATTCAATTCAGCGGGTGCAAAAGTACAACTTTTTTCAATACGCTGCGCACTTTTTTGAAAATAATTGGAAAAATTGTTGATATAGAGGATTACAATGCTGTTTTTCAATAATTTAAGCCTGTTGAAAACTTTTATATTTGTATAAAAAAAGCGTCTTTCCCGACCTGTTTTTGTCGAAAAAGACGCTTATTTGACACGAAATCGACCGTCTATAGATTCCTTCCCTCGCACATTTCAGCGCTGGAATGACATAGATGGTCGATTTCAAAACCTTATTTTAATACTTCACGAAACGGTCCTCACCGTTGCTCAAACCGAGCAATTCGCTACGGCCGAAGAGGAGGAAAATCTTGTGGTCCCAGATGAGTTCCCACAGGATACGGCTCACGCGCACCTGCTCCTCGGGAGCCAGCTCCTCGCTCGTGACGGTGGTGTTCTCGTCAGCTTTTTTCACCATATGTTCCTGGAAGGCCACCTGAACGATCTGGTAACACAAGTTGACGAAGGTGATGCCCGTGGTGTGGTCGCGGCTGTCCATCACCATATTGATTCTGTCTCTGAGTTCCTCGTTGTTGTAGAGGAGATGAACGGGATTTGCGTCGTAATTCATAGCGTTTTGTTTTGGATGATGGTGCAAATATAGTGCTTTTATTGAAACGCACAACATTTTTTTCGCACCTTATATTAATATAGGCACCAAAAATCGAGAAGAGTTTTTTACCTTTGCACCAAAATTTGAGCAAGATGGTTACCGAATTATTGATCGTCTGGATTGTCGGCGTAGTGGCATTCTTCGTGCTTTGGGCGATTTTGCTCAAAGTGATCAAGCGGATTAGCGAGAGGAAAAGCCAAAACAAGGATGCCGTTCAAGAAAAAGCCGCCGAAGAGCAGGTCTTGCCCAAACAAGAATCGTGATACAGTTTTGGCGTTTTCTTATTTCGATGTAGCGCTCCGTGTCGGAGACACGGTATCCCATTTACCCAACACGATGTCGTGTGGGGCTCATGGTGACCTGCGTGCTGGAGGCACGCCACAATCGGATGCGGCTGCAGTGTGGTCCCAGTACGCTATACCGAGTCTTCCGCCCGACCTACACTCCACGTACCTATGGCCAATCGGGAGGGGCACGGCATAGAGCAGTCCACTGCCCATAGGCGTGGCTCCCTGATGCATCTGTAGCGTGCCTCCGGCACGCACCCCGAGTCTACTGGCTCGTCTGCCCCACACAGCAGAGCTGTATGGGGTAAGAAGTATAGACGCCACACTGTAAATTTACGAAAAACAACTTGCCGAATCAATAATTGCAGTTTTTTTTCGTAATTTCGCAGTTTCAATGAATGAAGTCTATATATCTAACAATAATGTAAAGCTATAAGCTGTAAGCTATAAGCTATAAGCTATAAGCTCAGTTGCTACCAAGCTAATAGCTAACGGCTAAAAGCTAAAAGCTAATTTTAAATCTTTGAATATTAAATCATTAAATACTTGAATATGAAATACGACGTCATCGTTATCGGCAGCGGCCCTGGAGGCTATGTGGCTGCCATCAGAGCATCACAACTTGGAAAGAAGACCGCCGTGGTCGAGAAGGCCGAAGTGGGAGGCATCTGCCTCAACTGGGGCTGCATCCCCACCAAAGCCCTGCTGAAAAGCGCACAGGTCTATACCTATATCAACCATGCCGAGAACTACGGCATCAAAGTGGAAGGCGAAGTGAAACCCGACATGGAGGCCGTCGTGGCCCGCAGCCGTGGCGTGGCCGACACCATGAGCAAGGGCGTGCAATACCTCCTCAAGAAGAACAATGTGGATGTCATCGCTGGCTACGGCAAGCTGACCGTCGACAAACAGGTGGAAGTGACCGACGCCGAAGGCAACAAGACCCTATACGAAGCCGACCATATCATACTCGCCACGGGCTCGCGTGTGCGTGAGTTGCCCGCCCTGCCCATCGATGGAAAGAAGATCATCGGCTATCGCCAAGCTCTCGTTTTGGACAAGTTGCCCGAAAGCATGGTCGTGGTCGGATCGGGTGCCATCGGCTCTGAGTTCGCCTTCTTCTTCACCTCGATGGGTGTGAAGGTGACCTTGGTCGAGTTTCTGCCCAACGTGGTGCCTAACGAAGACGAGGAAGTCTCCAAACAAGTGGAACGCGCCTTCAAGAAACTGAAGATGACCGTGATGACCGATGCCTCGGTGACCCACGTCGACACTACTGGTGAAAAGTGCGTTTGCACCATAGCCACAAAGAAAGGCGAGAAGACTGTGGAAGCCGACATCGTGCTCAGTGCCGTGGGCGTGCAGACAAACATCGACAACCTCGGCCTTGAGGAACTCGGCATCACCACCGAACGCGGCAAGGTCAACGTGGACGAATGGTACCGCACCAACGTGCCGGGCATCTACGCCATCGGCGACATCGTGCACGGTCCCGCCCTGGCCCATAAGGCCGACCACGAAGCCACCATCTGCGTGGAGAAGCTCTGCGGCCTCGACCCCAAGCCGCTGAACTATGCCAATATCCCTGGCTGCACCTACACCACGCCCGAGATTGCTTCCGTCGGCCTGAGCGAAGCGAAAGCCATTGCTGCTGGCTACGAGGTGAAAATTGGCAAGTTCCCATTCACCGCATCGGGCAAGGCCACCGCTGCCGGCAACCGCGACGGCTTCATCAAAGTCGTCTTCGACGCCAAGACCGGCGACTGGCTGGGCTGCCACATGGTCGGCGACAACGTCACCGAGATGGTGGCTGCCGCTGTGCTCTGCCGTGAGCTGGGAGCCAAGGGCGAAGACATCATCCATGCCGTGTTCCCCCACCCCACCATGTCAGAAGGCATCATGGAAGCAGCGGCTGCAGCGTACGGTGAATGCGTACATCTATAATGAAATAGCACTGAGTAAAACGACCCTTATGCCTTTTACCCTCATGGCGGACAAGTATCCGCCATCTCCCGAACGCAAAGACGACACCCTTTCGTTCTGGAGATTGCGGGTCAAGCCCGCAATGAGGGTTAAGGCGAAGGTCTCTTCCCTTTGAAAAAGTACACAATGGAAATCATTGAAACCAAGATAAAAGACCTCCTCGTCATCAAGCCGGACGTGTTCACCGACGAGCGCGGCTATTTCTTCGAGAGCTACAACAAGGAGCGCTTCGCCCAGCATGGACTCGACATGACTTTCGTACAGGACAACGAGTCGCAGTCGATGAAAGGCGTGTTGCGCGGACTGCATTTCCAGAAGCCACCCTTCGCCCAAGGCAAGTTGGTGCGCGTGGTGAAAGGCTCCGTATTGGACGTGGCCGTTGACTTGAGGAAGGACTCGCCCACCTACGGACAATGGGAGTCGGTAATACTCACTGAGGACAACAAGTTCATGTACTGGATTCCGGAAGGCTTCGCCCATGGCTTCGTCTGCCTCGAAGACCATTCGGTGTTCACCTACAAGTGCACCAATGTCTACAACAAAGCCTCTGAAGGCAGCATCCGCTGGGACGACCCCGACCTGAACATCAATTGGGACATCGAGAACCCCATCCTGTCAGAAAAGGACAAGGTTTCGCCGATGTTCAAGGATTTTGTGACACCATTTTAACCGGTGCTTCGACAGGCTCAGCAACCGCAAATCTTGGCAACAAACCGGTCCCTGAGCCTGTCGAAGGGCCGTCTATTAGAATAATCATTGAAAATAAGAGCTCAACATAGAACACCCATGAAAACTAGAAATCTCCTCCTCGCCTGCGGAATGGCTATTATATTAATAGGTGTATCCGCAGCCATCACTTTTTCGTTGGCACAATCCAACGACGAACAACTGGAAGAATACGAAGGCACCGACCACGAGTTCCTAGCTTTCGACCGTATCGAACACATCACCCACGACATCAACCTGCCCGAAACCCTGACCTTCTGCGGCGAGGAAGTGCCCATGGATCTGTTCTATGTCCGCGAGAGACTGGAGCGCGAGCTGATCGTCAACTCCTACCTGCATTCCAGCACCCTGTTTCTGCTAAAGCGAAGCACTCGCTGGTTCCCCATCATGGAGCCCATCATGGAAAAATACGGCCTGCCCGAAGATTTCAAGTACCTCTGTATGTGCGAGAGTTCGCTCACCAATGCCATCTCGCCCTCCAAGGCGGTGGGATTCTGGCAGTTCCTCGAAGGCACAGGCAAGGAATACAACTTGGAAATCGACAAGGAGGTGGACATGCGCTATAACGTGGAGAAAGAGACCGTGGCCGCCTGTCAATACCTAAAGGCCTCCTACCGCAAGTTCGGCAGCTGGACCTTGGCCGCCGCCGCCTTCAACTGCGGCAACGGACGCATCAGCAAGACCAAAGACGAACAGCGCGTGGACTCCTACTACGACATGCTCCTGCCCGAAGAGACCCAACGCTACGTGTTCCGCATCCTCGCCCTGAAGCTCATCACCGAGAACCCCGAGAAATACGGCTTCCAAATCAGCGACAATGGCTGGTACCGTCCCTACGAGACCAAGACCGTCACCGTCACGGAAAGCATCACCGACTTGGTACAGTTTGCCTACGATCAAGGCACGAACTACAAAATGCTGAGATATTTCAACCCCTGGCTACGTGGCACCTCACTGACCATTTCGCAAGGCAACAGCTATGACATCAAAATCCCGACGGGCGATTATGCCAAGACGCATAAAAAAATGAGAAGTGAATAGTTAGGAGTTAGGAGTTGGGAGTTGGGAGTTAAAAGTTAGTAAGTAATCAATTAAAAGAAAAACAGTTATGGAAAAAGAAAACACTGTAAAATTCAAGAGTAGACAATTTGCTATAGATATCATTAACCTTTATAAGTATTTGGTTGAAAACAAGAAGGAATATGTACTTTCGAAACAAATATTGAGAAGTGGGACAAGTATCGGTGCTAATATTGTTGAGGCTGAAGCGGGTATTTCAAAGAAGGATTTCTTGGCAAAAATGTATATTTCTTTCAAAGAGTGCTGCGAAACTGAATTTTGGCTCGATATAATGCATGAAACGGATTATGTTGATGACAAAACATTCAACGATTTAATGCCTAAATGTTCTGAATTGAACAAGATGCTATCTGCCATCACAAAATCGACAAAAGAATCTTTCGAATAAGCTTTGAGTAGAATAATAATAAGTAGGAAAAACAAGCGTCGCTTTGCGCTACTCCTAACTACTCACTTCACACTCCTAACCATTTTACATTGAACGAATTTTCAGAAGATAAAACCCTAGAGATCCTTGGTGCTCGGGAGAACAACCTGAAGAACATTGACCTTTCGATTCCACGCAACGCCTTGGTTGTCATCACCGGCATCAGCGGGAGCGGTAAGTCGTCGTTGGCCTTCGACACGATTTATGCCGAGGGACAACGTCGCTACATGGAGAGCTTCTCGGCCTACGCGCGACAATTCATTGGCAACATGGAGCGCCCCGACGTCGATAAGATCACGGGACTCAGCCCCGTCATCAGCATCGAGCAGAAGTCCGTAAACAAAAACCCTCGCTCCACCGTGGGCACCATTACCGAGATCTACGACTTCCTGCGCCTGCTCTATGCTCGCATCGGCGAGGCTTATTCTTACAACACGGGCGAGAAGATGGTGCGCTACACCGAAGAACAAATCACCGACCTGATCCTCAAGGAGTTTGACGGCAAGCGCATCAACATTTTGGCACCAGCCGTCCGTGGCCGCAAGGGCCATTACCGCGAATTGTTTGAGCACATCCGCCAAGCAGGATTCACCCGCGTGCGCGTCGACGGCGTGATGCGCGAGATCGAGTTTGGCATGATGGTCGACCGCTATAAGACCCACGACATCGAAATCGTCGTCGACCGCATCGAAGTGCACGAGGACAGCCTCACGCGCATCAAGAAATCGGTGCAGACCGCTTTCCGTTACGGCAAGGGACTGCTCATGGTGCTCGACAACGACAGCCAACAGCTGCGCTATTTCAGCCGACTGCTGATGTGTCCCACAACCGGCCTCTCCTACGAAGACCCTGAGCCCAACACCTTCTCTTTCAACTCGCCCTACGGTGCCTGCCCCAAGTGCAATGGCTTGGGCGAAATCGCTGTCGTCGACAAAGAGAAACTCATCCCCAACCCCAACCTCAGTCTCCGCAAAGGCGGCTTGGCTCCAGCAGGTGAATACAAGGCTGGAAGCTGGATCTTCCGGCAACTGGAGGCTATCGGCCTGAAGTACGGCTACACCCTCGACACGCCGATGAAAGACATCTCTGAGGAGGCCCTCGATGTCATTCTTTACGGCACCAACGAGACCTTCGACGTGAAGCGCGAGTCGCTCGGCATCACCTCTACCGTCAAAATCAACTTCGAGGGTATCATCAACTTCATCGAGGACCAGAACAACGAGGAAGCCTCGGCAGCCATCGCTCGTTGGGCGGGCTCGTTTATGAATCATGTGAGCTGTCCCGTTTGCGGCGGCACCAGGCTGAAGAAAGAGTCGCAATGGTTCCGCATCGATGGGAAGAACATCGCCGAAGTGGCCAACATGGACACCCTAAGCCTCGGCAAATGGGTCGACGAGTTGCCAAACAAACTCACCGAACGCCAAAACGACATCGCCAAGGAAATCCTACGCGAGATTCACAAGCGCGTGCATTTCCTCCTCGACATCGGCATCGACTACCTCAACCTGAACCGTCCTGCGGCATCCTTGTCGGGCGGCGAGGCACAACGCATCCGCTTGGCCACGCAAATCGGCTCGCAGCTGACAGGTGTTCTTTATATCCTAGATGAACCCAGCATCGGCCTCCACCAGCGCGACAACCAACGCCTCATCGAGTCGCTGAAGGAACTGCGCGACATCGGCAACTCAGTCATCGTGGTGGAACACGACAAGGACACCATGCTCAACGCCGACTATCTCGTCGACATCGGGCCAGGCGCGGGAAGACATGGCGGCGAAGTTGTCTTTGCCGGCACGCCCGCCGAAACCAAGACCGGCCACTCCATCACTTGCGACTACCTCAACGGCATCCGCCAAATCGAAGTGCCCAAGGCAAGACGCAAGCCCTTGGAAGGCGAGTTCCTCACCATAAAAGGCGCAAAAGGCCACAACCTGAAGGACGTGGACCTGCAGCTTCCCCTCGGCGTGATGGTCTGCGTGACGGGCGTCAGTGGCTCGGGCAAGTCCACCTTAATTAATGAGACCCTCTCCCCCATCCTCAGCCAAAAGTTCTACCGCTCGGTGAAGGAACCTCTGCCCTACGACAGCATCGAAGGCTTGGAGAAAATCGACAAGATCATCCAAATCGACCAGGCACCCATCGGGCGCACACCGCGAAGCAACCCAGCCACCTACACCAAGGTCTTCGACGACATCCGCAAGCTCTACGGCGAGCTGCCCGAGTCGAAGATCCGCAACTACAAGGCAGGCCGCTTCTCCTTCAACGTGAAGGGCGGTCGCTGCGAGGCCTGCAAAGGCGCGGGCGTGCGCGTCATCGAGATGAACTTCCTGCCCGACGTGACGGTGCTGTGCGAGGAATGCCAAGGCAAACGCTACAACCGCGAGACCTTGGAGGTGCGCTACAAAGGCAAGTCGATTAATGATGTGCTCAACATGACCATCAACGAGGCGGTGGAATTTTTCGAGAACATCCCGAGCATCATACAGAAAATCAGGACGTTGAAAGACGTCGGATTGGGCTACCTGACCCTTGGTCAGGCCTCCACCACCATCAGTGGTGGCGAGGCTCAGCGCGTGAAGCTGGCCACCGAGCTCGCCAAGCGCGACACAGGCAAGACACTCTATGTGCTTGACGAGCCCACCACTGGCCTGCACTTCGAGGACATCAAGGTGCTGATGAGCGTGCTGAACAAATTGGTCGACAAGGGCAACACCGTCCTCATCATCGAGCACAACATGGACGTCATCAAGATGGCAGACTGGATCATCGACATGGGTCCCGAGGGCGGCGACCGCGGCGGACGCATCGTTTGCCAAGGCACGCCGGAAGAAGTCGCCAAGTGCGAGGAGAGTTATACCGCGAAGTATTTGAGGGAGGAGTTATTCAGTTAGGAGTTGGTCAGTTAGGAGTTGGTCAGTTAGGAGTTGTTCAGTTGCCGCTTTGCGTCACTGCGAGGAACGAAGCAGTCTAGGGATGAATCTATAGTTGTCAATTGGTCAGTTAGGAGTTGGTCAGTTAGGAGTTGGTCAGTTAGGAGTTATTCAGTTAGGAATTGGTCGGTTAGGAGTTGGTCAGTTGCCGCTTTGCGTCACTGCGAGGAACGAAGCAGTCTAGGGCTGAATCTATAGTTGTCAATTGGTCAGTTAGGAGTTGGTCAGTTGCCGCTTTGCGTCACTGCGAGGAACGAAGCAGTCTAGGGCTGAATCTACAGTTCAGTTGTTCAGTTAGGAGTTAGCAGTTGTTTAGTTAGCCGTTGTCGCTTCGCGTCATTGCGAGGAGGAACGACGAAGCAATCTAGGCATGGGACTTGAAGTCAATGGTATGGCTTTCCTTTTGGTTGCCTCCCTGGATTGCTTCGTGCCTCGCAATGACGGGAGACCTACCGTTGTCGCTTCGCGTCATTGCGAGGAGGCACGACGAAGCAATCTAGGCATGAGACTTGACGTTAACAGTACTGCTTTCCTTTGGGTTATCACTCTGAATTGACTACGTCGAATCTTCGATTTGCTTCGTGCCTCGCAATGACTGGGAGTCCGCGCAATGACGGGGAGTCCGCGCAATGACGGGGAGACCTACTGCCTTCGGACATTAATTAATGGAATTATTAATTAATAAGGTGTCACCAAGTTTCTTTATGGGAAATGCGTTTTATGCATGGAAAAAATGATTTATCTTTGCGGCATTACCAAAGTGCTGTTTTACAGTCGATACACATCAATAAAACATAACATTATGAAAGCCAAACATTTACTTCTCATCCTCTTCCTCGCGGTCGTTGCACCGTTGACCGCTCATGCCCAACAGCAAGCCCCACGCGACCTTTGGGACTTCATCAACTCGTTCGTTTGCTCCTCAGGCCGCCAACATGGCGTGGTGTACGACGGCGAATACATCTACACCAGCGCCTGGGGCACGTCGTCGACGGTGCCTTCGATGTTCTACAAGTACGACTTCGACGGCAACCTCATCGAGAACTTCGACATCCCCGGATTCGGCGACTCGGACCACTACATGCGCGACATGACCTACGACGGCCAATACGTCTACGGCTGCGACGCCCACACCGGCACCATCTGGTGCGTTGACTTCCAAACCAAGACCCTCGTCTCGCAAATCAACACCTCTCTCGAGGAGCTCGGCACCTGCACCTACGACCCCGTTGAGGACGCCTTCTGGGTAGGCCAACGCGCCACAGGCGAGAGTCCCAACCTCCGTCTCGACCTCAAGCTCGTCGACCGCACCGGCACCGTCGTCAGGACGGCCACGGCCCACAACCTTGGCGGGCACACCGTGCATGGAACAGGCTACTTCACCGATGAAGACGGCGTGCACCACCTCTACCTCTTTGCCGTGCAGGGCTTCACCGCCCACGTCTTCGACTACAACATCGACAACGACAGCATGGATCCCAACTACATCTTCGACTTCTCCGTCACCCCAGGCTGGGGATCGGGCTGCAGCGCTGGCGGCGCCTTCATCGGCGAGTGCAACGGCACGCCCTGCTTCATCGGCTCCGTCGACAGAAGCCCCAACCTCATCGGCATCTATGCCTTGGGCGACTACACCCCCGCCCCGCCCACCCCGCCCGAGGGTAACCTCTTCTACGACTTCAATGACGGCATCATGCGCTGGACCACCATCGACGGCGACGGCGACGGATACAACTGGGAGATGCGCCAAAACTGGGGCAACACCCAAAACCCCTACAGCGTGACCTCGGCCTCCTACGACGACCTCAACGACATCATACTCTATCCCAAAAACATCTTGGTCTCGCCCTACAAGCTCGACTGCGAAGAGATCACGTTCATCGCCTGCGCACAAGACGCCAACCATCCCGAAGAACACTTCGGCGTGGCCGTCTCCACCGAAGGCAACACCGATGCAAGCGACTTCACCATCGTATGGGAAACCGATATGGACGCCAAAGGCGCCGGCAGCTGGCATTACTACAGCGTAGACCTCCGCGACTACCAAGGGCAGGACATCTACGTGGCCATCATCCACTTCAGCAGCGCCGACCATTTCATGCTCAACGTCGACGACATCACCCTTTACAGGACCTACGACCAGGTGAACGAAAACGACGGCACGCTCCTCACGGTCTATCCCAACCCCGCCACCGACCGCCTCAACGTGGTGAGCGAAGAAGTTGTTGGGCAATACGAAATCTACGACATGACCGGTGCCTTGTTGCTTAGCGAGGAGGCAGGCAGCAGTAAGTTCAGCATCGACGTGCAGGCCCTGCCCGCAGGCGTCTATCTCCTCACCCTTCGCACGAAAGACGTGGTGACGACCAAGCGGTTTATCAAGTAACGGCTTAAAACTATATGTCGTTTTCTTTGGACTTCGGGACTATTTGACCATGACCATGACCATTGACCATGACCGCTTCCACGGAATGCTGAAGTTTCAGCCCTTGGCGGAAGTGGTCATTGTCATAGTCACTAGTCATCGTCACATGCCCTTATCCGTTTGACTCAGGACTTATTGACCATGACCGCTTTGACAGGCTATTAGCTTTTAGCAGTTAGCTATTAGCTTGGTAGCTCATAAGCTAACAGCTAATTGCTAATAGCTAACGGCTCGGCTTGGTCATAGTCACTAGTCATCGTCCCACGCGTTTCCAAAGAAAAAGGGAAGAGAATCCTAAAAATACATTCTTTTTCCACTTTTTTTCAAATGTATTGTTTTTTTCCGTATTTTTGCACCCGCTTAAGGTGTAGTGTGCACCGAAAGCAGCTGTAACTAAATAAATTAAACAACTGATAAACAAACAATTAAAAATTCATTACAAATAAATTAACCATTAAAATTCAAAAAGTATGAGAAAAAAATCATTACTTCTCCTGCTGCTGATGGCCATGTTCGCGCCTTGGGCAGCACAAGCTCAAGAAGAGCTGACCGTGTATGATGGAACAAATAACAATAGTTATGTTCCATTCTATGGTCTGTATGCAGACACTCAAGGTGCCGCTTCCGAATGCGTCATCCCCAGTGACCAATTGGAGGATATGACTGGCGGCCAAATCACCGCAATGAAGTTTTACATTACAACAGCTGCAGGTGCAGCTTGGACAGGCACTCACCAGGTGTATCTTGGCGAGGTTGATGCAACAACTCTGACGGGCATCACGGGTCCCAGTGCATTCACTGTAGTCAAAACAGCATCATTCGATGCGACTGGAACCGAATTGATAATAGAATTTGATGAGCCCTACACCTATGGTGGAGGCAACCTGCTGATTGGCACCTATGTCAGTGTGGCAGGCAACTATAAATCTGCTTATTTCGCAGGTGTAAACCAAACCGCAACCACCGCATGGTATAGAAACAGTGCAACTGCTTCCGGAAGTGCAGTACAGTTCCTCCCCAAGACCACCTTCACCTACACTGCTGGCAGCGGCGTGACCTGCGAGAAACCCGAAACCCTTGAGGCCACCAACGTGACCGAAAATGGAGCCGCTCTCACTTGGACCGGCGGCAGCGGCAAATACAACATCGAGCTCAATGGCACTGTCATTGAAGAAAACTATGCAGGCTACACCTACAATCTGGCCAACCTCACCCCTGCTACGACCTATGCGGTGAGAGTGCAGAGTGTTTGCGACGATGCCACCAGCAGCTGGAAGAGCGTGAGCTTCACCACCGCCTGCGGAGTTATCACCACCTTCCCCTGGACGGAGACTTTCGAAAGGTATGCTTCCGGCAACTTCAGCGACCCATGCTGGGTGAATGAGCACATCTCTGGCAGTGGAACCTCCGTTTTCCAGATTTCTACTAGCAGCAATGCAGGTAACTCCACCCATCAGTTGCAGCTGCCCGACATGACTGAAGGCACACTAACCAAACTCGTGCTGCCCGAGATGACCTTGCCTGAGAACTACGAATTCTCCATCGACATCTATCGTAGCAGCAGCACTTACAACGAGAGTTATCCTCTTGAAGGCATTCGTGTTTATGCAAGCACCAACGGCGAAATCGAAGGCGCCACGGAGTTGGCTTTCATTCCGCGTCATTTTCAAGTCAGTAATGATGTAATTCCTGCTGAAAGTGCACTGGGTTGGTACACCTATGAACTGCCCATCGGCATGAGCGGCAACTGCTTCATCATCCTCCGCGGTGAGAGCCAATATTGCGCGTCCACCTTTATGGACAACCTTGCAGTGAAGGAAATTCCTACCTGCTTGAAACCTACGGGTCTGGCCGTGACTGCCAACAGCATCACCGCCCACAGTGCCACCATCACTTGGACTTCCGATGCCGATGCTTGGCAAATCTGTCTTAACAACGACGAGGAGAACCTTATAGATGTAACTGAAACTACTTATACTTTCACTGGCCTTACCAGCGAGACAAGTTACAGTGTGAAAGTTCGCACCAATTGTGACGGTGATTATAGCGAGTTTACCCTCCCTGTGAGCTTTACAACTGCTATTGCCTGCCCCGCTCCTACGGGCTTGACCTGCAATGCTTTGACCTCCAACTCAGCCACTCTGAGTTGGACAGAGACGGGTACCGCCACCAGCTGGGATATCCATTACAGCACCGATGCCACATTTAACACCTACAGTTCTGCCCAAGCGGACGACACACCAACCGTAACGCTTAATAATCTCACACCCGAAACCGTTTACTATGCCCGTGTTCAGGCTTACTGCGGAGGCGAAGATGGTGTGAGTGCTTTTAGCACCACCGTGAGCTTCGAGCCTACTGCTAAGATCGTCATCGGCTCGGGTACGTTAACAACAAGTTATTTGCCCTCCAATACAAACTATAATTATTCATATACCCAGCAGATTTACACCACTGAAGAACTAGGTGAAGCTGGCGTCATCGAGAGCATCGACTTCTACATGACATCTACGACTAACTACACCCGCAATTTGGATGTCTATATGGTGAGCACTACGAAGAACGCATTTGAAAACACAAGCGATTGGATTAGCGTCACTTCAAGCGACCTCGTCTTCAGCGGCGAAGTGAATTTCGCAGCCCAAGCCTGGACCACCATCACACTAAGCGAAGGCTTCGTATACGACGGCACCCAGAACGTCGCCATCATCATTGACGACAATACTGGAGTTTACAGTTCCAGATCTTTCCGCTCTTTCAACGGTCAAAGCAACCAATCTATCTACAAGTATCAAGATGGCTCCAACATCGATCCGAGCCAAGCCCCGGCAGGAACTTGTACTAGTTCGAAGAACCAGATTCGCATCCTCAAGGACGAGATGCCTGACTGCATAAAGCCTACAAATCTTACTGCCACAGAGGTCGCTCCCGACTATGCTGTGCTGAGCTGGAGCCAATATGGTGAAGTGGCAGCATGGAACGTTGAAGTTACCGATGTTGCTCAGGCCACAACCACCACCTGGACTGCCAATTCAATCCCCTTCACTCTTGTTGGTCTGTCCAACGAAACGGAATACAGTGTGAAAGTGAGCCCTGATTGCGATCAGACCCTGTGGAGCGATGCCATCACCTTCACCACCCTTGAAGGTTGCCCTGCTCCTGAAAACTTGGCTGTGAACGGCATTGCCCACTACACCGCCACTGCAACTTGGACAGGCTACGCCACAAGCTACGAAGTAACCTTGGGCTGGAATGGTGAGCCAAACACCTTGCTCAGTGTTGACTTTGCGGGCGGAATTCCTACTGATTGGACCAACGGACCAACTTATCCTTGGGAATTGGTTAACGGTTATATCAAAACCACTAATGCTGGTGTTAGTAGCTCAACTTCCAGCATTTCTTTCACCAAGACGTATCCTGCCAACGGTACCATCGAATTTGATGCCGAGTGCATGGGCGAAGGCTCATCATCTTTCTTTGATCATTGCGACTTCTACATTGACGATGAGAGAATGCTCTATGCTGGTGCCAATATCTCTGGTTGGAAACACTACAGTTTCCAAGTCACCGCAGGCGAGCACACATTCACATGGTCCTATACCAAGGACAGCTCTGTTAATCCTACTGGCGACTATTTCGCTATCGACAATGTAGTGTTGCAAACTAGCGCCATTGTCTGGGGTGATCCTATCACCACTACTGATACCGAGTTTACCTTCGAAGGTCTCAATGCAAACACCGACTACTATGTTAAGGTGCAGAGCTTCTGTCCTGCTGAGGGTGCAATAAGTGAAGTGAGCTTCACCACCTTGTCAGAGGACTACAAACTCTTCGTCACCGAAGGTGAATGGAAAGAGGGTAGCAACTGGAGCCCGATTGGTGTTCCTACCATCGAGCAGGATGTTGAACTCCGCGCCAATGCCACCATTACCGAAGTTGCCGAGGCCAAGAGCATCACTCAAGGCAACTACACCATCACCATCGAAGACGGTGGCCAACTGATTCACAACAGCACTGGCGTCACTGCCACTGTGAAGAAGACCATCGCTCCTTGGACTGCTAAGGGCGGCTACTACTTCATTTCAAACCCGCTTACCAGCAACATCACCCCGAGCGAAGAGAACGGACTCTTGAGCGGCAATTATGACCTCTACGACTGGAATGCTATTGCTAGCGACGGCAATGAATGGAGGAACTATAGAGCACAAACCTTTACTTTGTCTTACGGATTGTATGGTTACCTCTATGCTAACGAAGTTGGAGCCGACCTGAGCTTTACCGGTACCATCCGCAGCAGTCAGAACAACCAAAGCAGATATGTTTATGCCTATACCAGCACGGATTATGACTTCGGAACTTGGAGTCTCCTTGGCAACCCGTTCGTATGCAACGCTTATCTCGTCAATGCCTACACCAACGGTACTGCATTGCCCTTCTACAAAATGAACGCCGACGGTGACGGCTATGATGCTGTCATTGGTGAACCTATCGCTCCTATGGAAGGAATCTTCTACGCTGCAGAAGACGCTGGTTCCGTCTATATGAGCAGAACTGCTCCTGCACCTGCCAGCGACGGCAAGCTGAACATGAACCTGCGCAGCGCCAACAAGCAGCTCGACAACGCCATCCTCGTCTTCGGCGGCAACCAAAGACTGGGCAAGATGAGCTTCCGCGATAACAGCTCGAAGATCTACATGCCTGTTGAAGGCAAGGACTATGCTATCGTCAACGCTGAAGAGATGGGCGAAATGCCTGTGAACTTCAAGGCTGAGAACAACGGCACCTACAGCCTCAGCTTCAACGCCGAGGAAGTGAGCTTCGCCTACCTCCACCTTATTGATAATATGACCGGCAACGACGTCAACCTACTTGAAACCCCGAGCTACAGCTTCGAGGCCAACACGACCGACTACGCCAACCGCTTCCGCCTGGTGTTCGCCACCGGCAACAACGGCGACGATGACACCTTCGCCTTCTTCAGCAACGGCAGCTTCGTCATCAACAACGAAGGCAACGCCACTGTCCAGGTGATCGACGTCAACGGCCGCATCCTGAGCTCCGAAAACATCAACGGCTGCGCCAACCTCAACGTCAAAGCCGCCGCAGGCGTCTACATGATCCGCCTCGTCAACGGCGACAACGTGAAGGTCCAAAAGGTGGTCGTCAGATAACGATGGTCTATGGCCTATGGCTTATGGCTTGTCCCAACCGTGGGTCAGCCATAGGCCATGAGCCATAGTCATAGTAAAAAAACTAGAAACGAAAGTAGAATTCAATATCAATAACAAACCCAATAAACGATGAAAAAACTAGCACTGACATTAGCTATCGTCCTCGGACTGAGCATGACTACCTTCGCCGATGGCGGCGGCCTCTTCCAACGCGGCTCCGAGCCTGAGCAAAAAGGCTACTACGGCACTCGTGGTGACCTCCCTGGCACGCCTGGTATGCCTAACCATGGTGGCACTGGCAACGCTGACGCCCCCCTCGGCACCGGCATCGCCGTGCTGACCGCCCTTGGCGCAGCTTACCTCATCGGCAAACGCCGCAAGGAGGATTAATCACCATTCTATTCTAATGGTCAACTTAAGGCCTGCAGCGACTGCTGCAGGCCTTTTTTATGCACCCCCGCCACAGTCTGGGCCCCTCGTCATTGCGAGGCCTCATTCCGTGAAAACGGAACACGACGAAGCAATCTAGGGATGAGACTGGTGGTTAATGGAACTGCCTTTCTGTTGGGAAACAACCCTGGATTGCTTCGTTCCTCGCAATGACTAAGGACCAACGCATTGACGAGGGACCCATGCAATGGCGAAGACCCTGCCGTCGTCGCTTCGCGTCATTGCGAGGAGGCACGACGAAGCAATCCAGGGATGAGACTGGTGGTTAATGGAACTGCCTTTCTGCTGGTGACAACCCTAGATTGCTTCGTTCCTCGCAATGACGAAGGACACACGCAATGGCGAGGACACTGCCGTCGTCGCTTCGCGTCATTGCGAGGCCTCATTCCGTGAAAACGGAAAACGACGAAGCAATCTAGGGATGAGACTTGAAGTTAATAGTACAGTCTTTCTGCTGGTAACAACCCTAGATTGCTTCGTTCCTCGCAATGACGAAGGACACACGCAATGACTAAGGACCAACGCAATGACGAGGAAAGAGACTATAATGAATAGTACAAATCCTCCCACTTGGGATTCATTCCTTCAATCAAGGCAAGTTTTTGCGGCTCTTGAACCGCCTTTGATTTGTTTCTCCCTTTCAATCGCTACTTTGATCGAATCATATACTTCGTAATACCCCAACTTGTCAACACTATATCTTGCCGAGAAACTATTAGGGTGGAATTTCGTTTTATGTTCATTCACTCGACGTTTCAAATCGGATGTAACACCTGTATATATTGTCCCGCTTCTGCGGCTGAACAATAGGTACACATATCCTTTCTTTTCCATAATTGTTGGGGGATTTGCATGCAAAGGTAGTGTTTTTTATTCAAGTTGCAACTCGGGATGGGACATGAAGTTAATGGTGTTGCCTTTCTGCTGGTCACCACCCTGGATTGCTTCGTTCCTCGCAATGACAAAGGACACACGCAATGGCGAGGACACTGCCGTCGTCGCTTCGCGTCATTGCGAGGCCTCATTCCGTGAAAACGGAAAACGACGAAGCAATCCAGGGATGAGACTGGTGGTTAATGGAACTGCCTTTCTGCTGGTCACCACCCTAGATTGCTTCGTGCCTCGCAATGACGAAGGACCAACGCAATGACGAAGGTCCCACGAATGACAATAATCATTACCTCAACCAAAGCACCTGCCCCTTGTGCAGCCGCGTGCCCTCCTTAAGCCCGTTCTTCCTCAAGATCTTGTTGGGCTTCACAGCGAAGCGCAAAGCCACGTCGCGCAGGGTCTCCCCTTCCTGGACGGTGTATTTCTTCGCCTTCCAGTTCTTATTGCGCAACTTCTCGAGATACACCACATCGCCACTGTGGAAGACCATCTCCTCGGGATGCTTCAAGCAGTTGTACTGGCAAAAACGCTTCATCTTGATGCCAAAGGCCTTGGCCAAGCCTTCAGGCGTCTCACCTTCCTTGGCAAAGACGAAAAGTACGCCGTTGTTCTCATAAAGGAAACGCCCCTCGGGAGTCATGTCGGCCAAAGGAAACACCGACTTGTCCTCGGGCGAATAGGCCAGCTCGAAATACTCCTCAGCCTCTGGCGCGATAGGCTCGATGTCGCTCTCCTTGATCTGGCCCAAGGCGATTTTGTCGTATTGGGTGAGGTCGTAGAGCTCGATGCGGTCGATGAGCAGCTGGGCATACTTGGGGTTGGTGGCATAGCCTGCCGCCTTCAAGCCCTTCGCCCAACCCTTGTAGTCGGTGATCTTGAGGTCGAACAGCGCCGAATAACGGCTGCGCGTGGTCAGGAACTCGGAATGGTCGCGAAACGACTCCTCAGCGTTCTTGTACTTGCGGAAGCACTCGTCCTTAGCGTCGTCGTCCATGGTATAGGTGTCGCCCGTCCAGCCCTTGTGGCACTTGATTCCAAAATGGTTCTTTGCCTCGCGCGCCAAGGCACTGTTGCCCGCGCCCGACTCAAGAAGTCCTTGCGCCAAGGTGATGGAAGCCGGAATCTTGTGGGTCTTCATTTCGCGGATGGCGATGTCCTTATAGGTCTTGATGTATTCCTCAGGAGTGATTCTTTGTGCGAGGAGGCCCAAAGGGAATATGAGAAAAAGAAAGAGGAAAAGTTTTTGCATCATTACTGTTTTTAGGGTTCAGTATACTAACGTTTAAGTCGTCATGGCGGAGGAACATCCGCCATCTCCTTCGCAAAAGGGCTTTTCCTTATGCTTAGGAGATCGCGGATCAAGTCCGCGATGACGGCAAAGTATAATCGAAGACAATTACTCAACGAAAAACTGCCCAAAAATAGTATAAAACTAAAATAAAAACGCCCCAACTCCGAAAAAAGCACTATCTTTGAAGCCAATTTTCGCAAACTATGGATACAACCAGCCTTTTCAAGTATTTCCCCGATTTGAACGACAAGCAAAGAGAGCAGTATAACCAACTGAAAGACTTGTATTTGGACTGGAACAGCAAGATCAACGTCATCTCACGCAAGGACATGGAGCACTTCTATGAGCACCATGTGTTGCATTCGTTGGCCATCGCCAAATACTACGAGCTGCTGCCCGGCATGAAAGTCATGGACCTCGGCACGGGAGGCGGCTTCCCTGGCATCCCCTTGGCCATCATGTTTCCGCAGACCGAGTTCTACCTCATCGACGGGACAGGCAAGAAAATCAAGGTGGTGAACGCCGTGAAAGACGCCATCGGGTTGGAGAATGTGGTGGCTGAACAAAAGCGAGCCGAAGAGGTGAAGGACAAGTTCGACGTGATAACCGGTCGCGCCGTGATGACTTTGCCCGAGATTGCGAATCTGGCAGGCAACAAGTTAAGGATCAGAGGCGACGAAGAGGCAGGCGGCATCATCTACCTGAAAGGCGGCGACCTGACGGAAGAGTTCAATGCGCTTGGCCGCTATTGGAAACACAAAAAAGCCATCATCAGCAAGTGGTTTAAGGAGGAGTATTTTATTGAGAAGTATGTGATACATTTATACTAAGATCTAAGGCCCCTGAGCCCGTCGAAGGGCCGACCGATAAAAGGCGAAGGGCCGACCGATAAAAGGCGAAGGGCCGACTATTTTTGAGACGGCGTTTCGACAGGCTCAACGACCTGTTTCAACTGAACAACTGAACAACTAACAACTATAAAAAATGAAAAAACTAACACTAACCCTTTTGGCCATGCTTGCTTTGAGCGCGACGATGTTCGCCCAGCAAGCCATGGTGCCTTTCGACCAGAACGTCAGAAGAGGCAAACTAGAAAACGGATTGACCTATTACATCCGTCACAACGAGAAACCCGCCCAACGCGCCAATTTCTACATCGCGCAAAAAGTCGGTTCCATCCTTGAAGAAGACGACCAGCAGGGTCTGGCCCACTTCCTGGAGCACATGGCCTTCAACGGCACGAAAAACTTCCCTGGCAAGAACCTGCTCAACTACATGGAGCACAACGGCGTGAAGTTCGGCGAAAACGTCAACGCCTGGACCAGCATCGAGCAAACTGTCTACATGCTCACCAACGTGCCGACCACCAACATGAACCTCGTCGACTCGTGCATCCTCATCCTGCACGACTGGTCGAGCTTCATCTCGCTTGAAGGCGAGGAGATCGACAAGGAACGCGGCGTCATCCTTGAGGAGAAACGCAGCCGCAATGACGCCCAACAGCGCATGTGGGAAAAGATGTTGCCCGAGATCTACCCCAACAGCCCCTACGGCCACCGCATGCCCATCGGCACAGAGGAAGTCATCAGCGGCTTCGACCACGAGGCCTTGCGCGCCTACTACCACAAGTGGTACCGCCCCGACCTGCAAGGCATCATCATCATTGGCGACATCGACGTCAACGAGGTGGAGAACCATCTGAAGACCATCTTCGAGGACATCCCCGCCCCCGTCAACCCTGCCGAACGCACTCGCTTTGAGGTGGCCGACAATGCAGAGCCCATCGTCAGCATCTGCACCGACCCCGAAGAGACCAACTATAGGATTTCGTTGTACTACAAGCACGATGTCGTTCCGAACGAAGAGAAAGCCGACATCCAATACTGGCTGAAAGGCTACATCGACGAACTCGTCGCCACCATGTACAACAACCGCATGGAAGAACTCACCCAGAAAGCCAACCCGCCCTTTATCTTCGGCTACGGCTACTACGGCACCTTCTTCGTCAGCGACACCAAAGACGCTTGGACTACCATGGCCTATGCCAAGGACAAGGACGGCATCGACGAGGCACTGAACGCCCTCGTGGCCGAGAACAAGCGCATGCAGCAATACGGCTTCACCGCCTCCGAGTTTGAGCGCGCCAAGGCCGACCTCATGAAACGCATCGAAAACCAATACGAGGAGCGCGACAAGCAGGAGACGGGCCGCTACCTCAACCCCATCCTCGCCCACTTCCTCACCAACGAGCCGCTTTTAGGCATCGAAAACGAATACATGCTGCTCAGCCAAATCCTTCCTGCCCTGCCCGTGGAAGCCATCAACCAATACGTCCCGGAACTCATCCGTGAGGACAACATCGTCATCACGCTGACCGGTCCCGAAAAAGAAGATGTGAAACTGCCTACCAAGGAAGAGCTTGTCAACCTGCTCAACAAAGCCAAGGAAGTTGAAGTGGAAGCTTACAAGGAGACCGTCAGCAACGAGCCGCTGATTGCCACCTTGCCTGTGAAGGGCGCCATCGACAGCAAGAAACACGACGATACCTTCGATGCCACCATTCTCACCCTGAAGAACGGCGTGAAGGTCATCTACAAGCCCACCAAGTTCAAGGACGACGAGATCCTGATGTCGGCCTACAGCTTCGGCGGCTACAGCGTCATGGACCAAAGCGACCCCTACACCTTGCAGGAAATCAACGAATTGGCCACGCTTGGTGGTGTCGGCAACTTCAGTGCCATCGACCTGCCTAAGGTGCTGGCCGGCAAGAAAGCCAGTGTGTACCCCAACATCAGCGCATTCACCGAGGGCATGAGCGGCAACTGCTCCGTCCGCGATTTGGAGACCATGCTGCAACTCACCTATTTATACTTCAACTCGCCTCGTAGCGACGAAGAAGCCTTCCAGTCCTACCTGACCCGTACAAAGGCGATGCTGGCCAACATCGAGTCGAACCCCGACATCGCCTTCCGCGACAACCTCATGTTTGCCCTCTACGACAACCATCCGCTCGTCAAGCGCATGAAGGCCGAAGACTACGACAAGGTTGACTATGCCAAGGCCCTCAAGCTCTATGCCGACCGCTTCAAAGACGCCAACAACTTCGTGTTCACCTTCGTGGGCAACATCGACCCTGATACCTTCGAGCCCATGATTGAGCAATATATCGGTGCCTTGAAGACCAAGAAAAACGACGAGACTTGGACCGCCAACGCCCCTGCCATCACCGACAAGGACGTCAATTGCCACTACACCAAAGCCATGGAAAACCCGAAGGTGAGCTGCTACACCATCTTCAACGGCGACATGGAATACACCATGGAAAACCAAATGAAGATGAAGATCTTGGGCGACGTGATGGACATCGTCTACACCGAGAAGATCCGTGAAGACGAAGGCGGCACCTACGGCGTGGGCGTGCAGGGCAACCTGAGCCTCCGTCCGAAACCGAGCTTCATGTTCCTCATCGGCTTCGACACCAACAAGGAGATGTACGAAAAGCTGATGGGCATTGCCATTGCCGAGTTGCAGAACGTGGCCAACAACGGTCCTCGTCCCGAAGACCTGAAAAAGGTGAAGGAGTTCCTCGTCAAGAAGCACAGCGAAGACCTTGAGAGCAACCGCTACTGGATGAGCTGCATCCAAACCATGGATCGCGACAAATACAACCCGATGGCCAACTACGAGCAGATCGTCAACGGTATCACAGCCGACGACGTAGCCAACATGGCCAAGGCCGTGCTGAAGGGCTACAAGAAGGAAGTGGTGCAGATACCTGAATAATTTGCTACTGGCTTTTAACCTCTGGCTGCTGGCAGCTACCAATGTTGCGGAGATTGCGGGTCGCCTCATTCCGCGGAGGCGGAACCGCAATGAGGCCCAAGGCGGAGCTGCCAGAAGCCAATAGCCAGAGGCCAGAAGCCATAAAACAGAAATCATAAATCTTAAAATCAAACAAATATGACAGAAAAACTCACATTGAGAGACAACCCCACCATGAGGTGGGTTGCCTTGCTGCTGTTGGCCTTGGCCATGTTCTGCAGCTACATCTTCATGGACATTTTGTCCCCCATCAAAGACTTGATGCAAGAAACGCGCGGCTGGGACAGTGCTTCGTTCGGCCGTATGCAGGGCGCCGAGGTGTTCCTTAACGTCTATGTGTTCTTCCTCATCATTGCAGGTATCATCCTCGACAAGATGGGCGTTCGCTTTACGGCAGTGCTTTCAGGTGCCGTGATGCTTGTGGGTGGACTGATTAAGTTCTATGCCTGTAGTGAAAGCTTTATCGGCACAAGCATGGAAGCATGGTTTAACACTCACCTCAACTGGAACGTCAACATTCCGTTCATCGGCGACATTCTGCCCTTTGCCGACGGGATGCCCGGTTCCGCCAAACTGGCCGCCATCGGATTCATGATCTTTGGTAGTGGCTGCGAGATGGCCGGTATCACTGTGAGCCGCGGTATCGTGAAGTGGTTCAAGGGTCGCGAGACTGCCTTGGCCATGGGCTCCGAGATGGCTTTGGCCCGTCTGGGTGTGGCCACCTGCATGATCTTCTCCCCCTTCTTCGCCAAGTTGGGCGGTGAGATTGAGGTCGCCAACTCCGTCAAGTTCGGTGTGGTACTGCTTTGCATCGCCTTGATTATGTTCATCGTCTATTTCTTCATGGACAAGAAACTCGATGCCCAAACAGGCGAAGCTGAAGAGAAAGACGACCCGTTCAAGATTTCCGACATCGGCAAGATTTTGTCGAGCCTCGGCTTCTGGCTGGTCGCCCTGCTCTGCGTGCTGTATTACAGCGCCATCTTCCCGTTCCAGAAATATGCCGTCAACATGCTGCAGTGCAACCTGACGCTCACCCCCGCCGACATCAACACCTACTGGGGTGGCAGCACTGAGAGCTTCCCGATTTCTGTTACCATCGTCCAATACATCATCATGCTCCTCGTGGCCATCTGTTCCTTCGCCAGCAACTTCTCGAAGAAGAAGGGCATGAAGATTGGCTTGATGCTTGTCGCTGTTGTCGCCCTTGTGGTTTACTGCTACATGGGTTACATGCGTGGCACCGCTGAGACCATCTTTGCCGTGTTCCCACTGTTGGCCGTGGCCATCACCCCCATCCTCGGCAGCTACGTCGACCACAAAGGCAAAGCCGCCACGATGCTTATGCTCGGCTCCTTGCTGCTTGTCGTATGCCACCTCACCTTCGCCTTCGTTCTGCCTGGCGTTTCAGCCAGTTCATCCGTTGGCGGTGTCGTCGTGGCTTACGTGACTATCCTGGTGCTGGGTGCCTCCTTCTCGCTGGTACCTGCCGCCTTGTGGCCAAGCGTGCCGAAGCTTGTTGACGAAAAGATCATCGGTTCGGCCTACGCACTGATTTTCTGGATTCAGAATATCGGTCTTGGCCTCTTCCCGACCCTCATTGGCAACGTGTTGCAAAAGACCAACCCCGAAGGCACTGCTGCCCACGAGTTGAACTACACATGGGCACTCGTCATGCTGGCCGCCCTCGGTATTGCAGCTCTGCTCATCTCGGTCTACCTCAAGGCCGTCGATAAGAAGAAGCACTTCGGACTGGAAGAACCGAACATTAAGTAAGAATGCGGAATTCATATTTTTGAAATCGCAGATTAAGCGAAGCTAATGCGGAATGGCGCAAAGCGATGCAAGCTTGCCCATTCCGCATTCTGCATTAATAATGTGGTCACTAGATTCCCTGCGGGAATGGAAATTGTGTTGGACGTTAAAAGGCGGCGGCAGATGACGCTAACGAACTGTGGGCATCGATTGCCGCCGCTGATATTACGAACAATCTCTCCATTCCCGAAGGGAATCTCTTCATTTTATTTATGCACAAACGGCACCTCACACATTTCGAGGATTTCCTTGACGAATTTCCGTTCGCGAGGACCAAAATGCGTGTCGGAACGCGAGAGTTGCGTCATCATGCGCGAAAAGATGCGTTTCTTCTCCATCGGCATCATCTTCAGCGTCTCGTAAGTTTGCTGAGGCAATTCGTTTCTAGGAATCGGAACAAAACCCGTGGCATCGAACTCCAGTTCCTTCATACAGGCATCGATGCATTCGCGCTCGGCTTGGCGGGTACGGAAGTCAGCCTTAGCCAAATTATAGAGCACACTGGCGATGGCCTTTTGTTCCACTTGGGTGAATTTTTCGTCCATGACTTCAGTTTTTTGATGCAAAGAAACGATTTTTTCTAATTTTGCAATTTTGCAGCAAGAAACAAACTAAAAAAGCGATAGACATGAAAAAACTATCTTTACTCCTGTTGGCTTTGGCCGCCTTGATAACGCTGAAAGCCCAATGGGTCGACGACCCTTACAACAACACTTTCATAGCCAATTGCAACGATGGTGCCGCCGAGTTGTATGTCTCAACCGACATCTCGACGGGTGACTCTTACGTGCAATGGCATTACCAAGGCGAAAACGGTTGGTCGCCGTGGATTCAGCGACTCAATTCCGAAGGCGTTCCGCAATGGCCTGCCGACGGCATCCATGTCACCACACCCGACTTTGCCACATGGTCGCCAGGCTATTCCATGACCGCTGTAGAAGGAGGCGTTGTAACGATGTTCCGTACACTCGGTCCCCATCACTGGGTGGTCAAAATCAATGCCGACGGCACTTTCCCATGGGGCGAGCATGGCATCATGCTCTTCGATGGCGAAGGTGGAGGACGCTCCGAGGTGATTGCCGGCGATGACGGTGGCGTGTGGGTCTTGGGCACCGACATGGACAACTCATTCCTGCAATATGTCAACGCCGACGGCACGTTGAGGACCATGGCCACCATCACCGACCCTGATAAAAAATGCACCAACGGCAAATTGATTGCATCAGACGACGGCGTCTATGTGGTTTATGCTAAGCAAACCCTCCAAGGTTATACCAACTACATTAAGGAAATCTACGTTGCAGGCTACAACAAAGATGGCGAGCTGATCGTGCCCGAAACCCTATTGTTGGCTCAACAGACCGTTGGCGCCAGCTATGTCCACTATGCAATTTCCGACGGCATGGGAGGCGGCTATGTCTATCAATGGCACAGCGGCATCGGGGGAGCATATAACATTTACGTCACCCATTTCGACAAGACTGGCACACCCACCATCACCGAGCCCAATGGCGTACCAGTGCATTCCACCGACCCGAATAATTTCTACATCAACGCCTATCCCACCATCGACCCGAACACCAACGACCTGCTTTTGGTGTACCGTCAGACCGAGGCCTACTCGCAGTCACAATACAAGGCCTACATCAACCGCATCACCACGACGGGCGAAAAGCCTTGGGGCGAGGGCATCCTTATGCTTGACAACGGGACCGAACATTTCTATGGCCTTCGTATCGATGCCTTCGAAAACGGTGATGGTTTCGCCGTGATCTACCACAACGGTGCAAGCACGCAGACCATCGAGGCACAAGGCTTCGACATGGACGGCAACACGACTTGGAGCACCCAGATGTGCAACCACCCCTATCCCAAAACCGGCACTGAAAACACTACGGGATTCCATGATGGACAAAACATCGTGGCATGGGTCGACGCGCAAAACGGCGGCGTTTATGGCCAAAACATCGGCTGGGACAGCACCATGGGCGAAGTCACGCCCCCTGCCCCATTGCCATGTGACCCGCCAACTGATTTCCAAGGAACCTATTTCTTCGAAACGGACACGGATTTCGGAGTGCATCTGTCTTGGATAGCACCTCAGGAATTGCCTCAGTTCTACCACCTGTATTTCACCGATCCCTCAAGTTGCACAACCATAATTGAAATAGACCCAACCGAGACCGAGTTTATTGATCACATGTCAGTTATTGGAGAGGTCGTTTACCAACTTACCGCAGTATATGAAGACTGCGAATCCGAATTTGCGCTCACTCCAGACGGCGAAGACCACATTACCATCGAAATCACCAGCATCTCCGAAAACTCGGAGCAAGAAATAGTATCCATCCTATCTGTCTACAACATCAAAGGACAACTAATCAACACAAAGGATATCAACGAGCTAACTCCTGGCACTTATGCCATCATAGGGATTTCGGAATCAGGTAAAACCATTGTAAAGAAAGTTTTGAAATAATAAGTAGATGAGCAAATTTAGTTTACATATTGATAAGACTACGGGACTGCGAGACGCGAGATTACGGGACTATGGCTTATGACTATGACAATGACCACTTCCGCCATGAGCTGAAATCTCAGCATCCCTGTGAAAGTGGTCATAGTCATGGTCAATGGTCATGGTCAACCCGAAGTCAAAAAACATGGCAGTTAATTTTGAATAATTACTTAATAATCAACTTAACCTTATAACAACATGAAAAAGCTTTTTATCCTTGTTTTCGCTTTGGCTGCAATGACAATGCATGCCCAATGGGTCGACGACCCGTCCACCAACACTTTAATCGCCAACTGTTCGGATGATGCTGGCGAAGTGTACCTTTCAACAAACGAAGAGACGGGCGAC
>CACXIM010000021.1 GCA_902767725.1 uncultured Bacteroidia bacterium
TTTATATGTTTATTGTTACTAACTACGGAATCCTATCGGCTTACGGCTATTCGTGTTGCTTCTGGCAATCTGCTCCTTCGAACAGAGCTCCTCAATGTGATTGAGGTCAGGGGTGCCACCAAAGAGCAGGTGGTCAACCATCACCTTGCGCGCGATGTTCTCAATTTGGCCACCGCTGAAGTTGTAGGAGCGGGCCAACACACTAGCATCAGTATCGGCAAGGCCCGGGATGAAGCTCTGCCAGATGTGGGTCTTGGCCTCCACACTGGGTTGATGGAACTCCACCTTATACAGGAAACGTCTATCGAAGGCACTGTCAAGGTTGCAGGTCAGGTTGGTGGTGGCAATCATAATGCCATCGATGTCTTCCATAGCCTGGAGCAGGATGTTCTGTATCGCGTTCTCCGTCTTCTCGAGGGTGGGGTTGTTGCCTCCCACGCTCGTACGCACCGAGAGGACCGCATCGGCTTCGTTGATAAGCAGGATGGGGATGTGTTTCGATTTCTTCACGCGCTCGGCATAACTCTCGAAGATGCTTTTCACTATCTTCTCCGTCTCACCGTACCATTTATCTCGTATCGACGAGATGTCGACCTGCATAATGTCGCGGCCCGTCATACGAGCCAGTTGCAAGGCTGTCTCTGTCTTGCCCGTACCCGGACCGCCATAGAAGAGGCAGTTGAATCCTTTGCGGAGGTTGGCCTTCTCCAAGCGTTCGCGTATGGCTTTCAGTTGCTCGTCATCGAGCAGGTGCTGCAAGGTGTTGATTTGCCCCTGGTCTTCAGCAGAATAGAACAACGCTTTGGGCTTGATGTCATTACAGCTGAGGATTTTGCTGTGTTCATCCTCGTCAACTTCATCGACATCGGCAGGGATGTCATATTCGCTGAGGAAGAGTTTGCGGGCTTTGTCGGTGAGTTGGAAGATGTTATTCGACATAAAACCGGCTTCTCCTGTGAGCTTTAGAAGTCCATCCTTGATGAAAGGGTGATTTCCGTTGGTCATCAGTATAGGGAACTCGTCATCGATATCGTCTGTGGAAAGAAACTCCAGCTGACCGAGGGGAACCCTTATCTGTTGGTCAACGACGAGTCGTTTGCAGAAATAGAGTAGGTATAGTTTATCAAATTGATTTACTCTCAATCCGTTAATACTGCGTGCGATAACCAGTTGAGAATTGTTATTGAGCAATTCTATAGTCTCGTAGAGTAGCTCGTCTTCGTCAATTTGACCGTTACGACCTGCTTCACGCACCAAGGTAGTAAAGCGTTTCATAAACTCTTCTGCTGTCAGATTGGCAGTGTTGACAATGGGCAAGGCTTGGTTGTCGCAGAAGGCCGCCTTGGCCTTCTCGCTTAGCTGATAAGCAGGTCCGCTGCCATGAAAGCACCCGCGTTTTCTGATGTAGCGGCGGTGCGTCAGTGTCTTCAGGTTTTCCGTTTTCCGCATCATGGTTATGGAAGAACAAGAGAAATAGTCTGTCATTTCTCGCGTGTTCACGGTACACTCAGAATTGGAGATGAAGGGGCAAAGCATTACTGTCTCTTCTGGTGTCAGCTCAAGGTCTGCGGCCACCGACTCGATAAGAAACTTGTGTCGTTTGAAGAACTTGTCTTCAAGCCTGGAGCCTACTGCCAGTTGTATGAGTTGCTCAAGCTTGTCGAGCAGGCTCATACTTTTCAGTTTCGTCTTACTGACCGGAGTGGTCTGTGCGTAGTAGGGGATGGGGTTGAACATTTCGTCGTCCAACTCAAAGGAGTCTTGCTTTCTTTTCATAAGGCGGGTGATTTAAAAGGTTCTTTATATTGTTTTTGTGTAGACAGGGACGCTAAACTTGCGCCCCGTGTCTATTTGCTTATAGAGCGCCAGAAGCGATTTATCAACCGGCGCATTGAAAAAAATGTCAAGCACAGAGTTTGAAAGAGATCTGCTCGTCCAAGATCTGCCCGCGAAGCTCGTCATGGACACCGTTCAAGTGTTTGCAAACAGCTTGTGGGGTAACTTGTTCCAAGGTGGCAATCTGCTTAAACGTCATGGGTTCGCCCTCATAGCCATAACGTCTGTAAACTAAGGTTTGATCTTTCGGCTCAAGTTTGGATACCGCCCTGTTTAGTTTCTCCAATAGACATTTATGTTCCCAATCCCAGTTGCAATGCATACCCTTTGCTTGAATCTTGTCAAAAAACGAAGGATTGAAGCAATCCCAATCGGAATCGTATGCATCGTACCTGACAATAGAAACCGATTCGCGTTGTTTGTCAGACATTTTAACAGGAAACAAGCGTCTAATTTCAGCCAATATCTCATTCCAAATGCAATGCGAAGCATAGGTTCGGAAATTAGCCCCACGAGTGGGGTCATAGCTTTGAGTGGCATTGACCAAAGCCTCGTCACCCGCACTGACAAGGTCATCAACCGTCACCCACGAGTTCTTTTGACACTGCAAACTAAGTTTCCTAGCAAGAATGCCAACCAAATCGTGGTTCGCTTGAATGAGTTCGCTTTGCTTAGGGGTAATGGTTTCGAGGTTGCGGCAGCTCAAAGTGCCTTGGATACGAGCATAATTGTCTTTCATAGGCTTGTGTATTATAATTATGTTATTGGATATCAAATTATTATCTTGTTTAACACGGGTCAAAACCAGAGCATAACTATCGAAGCCAACACTAAGGAACCGATATGTCGAGGGTCATAATCTTTAATTGCAGAGTGCCTAATAGGTACAAAAATCGGGCCAAAAAAATCAAAAATCACAGTGGATAAGAATTTTTTTTAATAAAAGTGTTTTGAAAGCTGTGTATATATACCTTTGGTATATACTGCACATCCAGATTGTTCAAAAAAAATAATAACCGCTTTGCCGAATCACAATCCCCAAGATTTGCCTATCTTTGCAAAAAATCAAGAATGGACTCGGAAAAGATCATATTGGGCATCGACCCCGGCACGATGGTGATGGGCTATGGCGTTATCCGCGAGCAAGGCAAGCAGATGGAACTCATCACGATGGGGGTTATCAACCTGAAGAAATTGGAGAATCAAGCACTTAAATTGAAAAAGATCTTCGAGCGCGTATTGGAAATCATCAACGAATACCATCCCGACGAGCTGGCTATTGAGGCTCCGTTCTTTGGGAAGAATGTGCAGTCGATGTTGAAGCTTGGTCGTGCCCAGGGTGTGGCCATGGCCGCCGCACTCTATCGTGACATCCCCATCTTCGAGTACTCGCCCAAAACCATCAAACAGAACATCACGGGCAACGGAAACGCCTCAAAGGAGCAGGTGGCCAAGATGGTGCATTTCATCCTCAAGACCGACGAAGACCCCAAGTTCTTTGATGCCACCGATGCTGTGGCCGCTGCCGTGTGCCACTCAATCAGCAAGGGAAAGGACGTGAACTACACCAAGCACACCACAGAGAAAGCCAAGGCGCACCGCAAGCCCGATTGGAGCAAGTTTATCGCAGAGAATCCAGATAGGATAAAGAAATGATAATCCAAGAAATTGCCTTTCTATAGATTCCAAGCCAACGCACTTATCCAGCGCAGGAATGACATAGAAAGGCAATTTCTATTAAAGTTCCGACGACAGATGGTATTTCCCGCTGCCGTAAGATTTCACTTCGTAGCCGTTTGCCGTAGGCAGACAGACCTCAGCCGTGGTGTTGGCTGGGATGACGATATCCCATTCAAAACGGTTGCCTTCACGCTTCCAATGGCTTTCGATGCGACCTGAGACGGAGTTGTAGGTGCAGTTTACAAAATCCAGACCCTCAATGGGATAAGGTTTCAACTGTATCTTGCTATAGCCTGGCTCCAAGGCACGGATGCCACCGAGGTATTCGTATTCCCACAGGATGAGATCACCGAGAAGCATCACGTGGTTACCTGAGTTCATGGCAGGATCGGCGGTGTTGCCGTTCCAGAGTTCCCAAATGGTAGTGGCACCGCTGCGATACATGTAGCCCCAACTGGGATAGGTCTCGTTGGAGGCGATTTTGAGCGCAAGGTCACCATGGCCGTATTCTGTCAGACAGCGCATCAGTTGCTGAATGCCGATGACGCCTGTCGACACATGGCCGCCACATTCATTCATGGTCTTGTTGATGATGCTTTCCATCACCTTGTCTTCCAAACCTTTAGGTACCATGCCAAACCACAAGGGCAAGATGTTAGCAGTGACGGTGTTGTTGGCATAGACGCCTGTCACGCGGTTGAAATACTTGTCGTTGAAGGCGATAGTGGTGGTGGTGATTTCCTTCTGGAAGAAGGTCACATCTTCATCGAAGCCTAACACCTCGGCGAACTTGGCCATCTTGCCACAGAGGTAGCAGTAGAATGGTGTTGAAAGCACCGTCGCATCAGTGATGCGGGTTGCATCGTTGGAGTGAATGAGCTCGAGTGACTCGGGCGGCATACACCAATCGCCATAGGTGTCGCGAGGCATGAGGCCAGCCCGCATATAGTCATTCTTCATGTGGAGCATCCATTTCTTCCAAGCCGCATAGTGTTGGCGAATGGGCTCCACATCGCCAAAGCGGGTGTAGAGCATATCCGTCACGGTGACCATGGCACCTGGCCAGGTCATGTTATCAGTGTAGCCGCGCCAATAGGGCGGAATGACATTGGCCAACGATCCGTTTTCCTGTTGGCTGTCGTCGCCATCGGAGAGCCATTTGGCGTAGAGTTGGTGGTTGTCGAAGATGTACGACTCGCCGTAGTTGCCCGTGGTGCGGTCGCCAGTCCAGCCCATGCGCTCATCCCGTTGCGGGCAATCGGTGGGCATGGAGCGATAGTTGCCACGGATGCCCCAATAGGCGTTGTGATACACCGCATTAATGATCTCGTTAGAGGTTTCGAACGAACCTGTGACGGGCATCTCGTCGTAGATAACCCAGCCTTCGAAGTCATCCAAATTGGGTGTTTCGCGCAGACCAGAGATTTCAACGTAGCGGAAACCGTGGTAGACAAACATCGGATGCCAATGAATTGTTGACTGTTGATTGTTGAAATGATAATTCGACGTAGTCAATTGTTGAATTGTTGAATTGGCAACGATGTATCTATCGATATTCTCGGAGCTGCGGAGGTTAGCGGTGTAGAGGGTACTGTCGGGGGTGAGAAGTTCAGCAAAACGAAGGGTAATGATGTCGCCGGGTTGTTGTCCGCGGGCCTTCATATCGATGAAGCCGACCATGTTTTGACCCATGTCGAGATACCATTTGTCACCTTTTTGGAACATGCTGACGGGTTTCAATTTCTCCATCACGGTGATGTTGGGGTTGGACTGGGCGCTGAGTTGACCTTCAGGTGCCTCAACGAGTTCGGCTGGGAGCCATTTGCTGTCGTTGTAGCTAGCGGTGTTCCATTCGCCGAGGTCATAGTTTTCATCGTAGGTTTCGCCGTCCCATTCGTTGGCTGTGCGGATAGGGCCGCGGTTGGTGATCTTCCAAGTCTCATCGCTGATAATGCTCTCCTTCTGGCCGTCCTTATAGGTCACTTCGAGTTGCAGCAGCAGTCGAGGAGTGCCGAAGCCAAACACATGTTCGGTGCCGTCCCAATTAGGATTGGCCTCATTGTATCGAATGGAAGTGTAGCGACCACCTTCAAGGATGATGCCGATGGCATTGTCGCCACTTTTGAGCATTTCCGTGACATCGTATGTGTTGAAATAAACGCGCTTCGAGTACCATGAAAGAGTCGGTTTCAGCAGTTCCTCGGGTGCGACTTCGTTGCCGTTGAGATAGGCGCTATAGACACCCATTCCGCTGACATAGAGTCGAGCCTTATCAACCTCACCTTTGAGGGCAAATTCCTTGCGGAGATAACGTGCTGCCAAACGGGTTTTACCCACCAACACATCATCGTCAAACTCGTGTCCAATCCATTTCGCTTGCCAGTCCTCTTGGTTCAATAGGCTGATCTCAAACGACTTGACTTCGCTTGTAAGCTTGGCTTTCTTTCCGCCTTTGGCCGTCACCGTCGTGATGACTTTCCAAAAGGCCTTGTCGCGGCTTTTCAATTCCTTGCCCGCGTAGGGAATGTAAAGCATCTGACTTGAAGGTATCACGCCCGAATCCCAAAGGTCACCGAGACCTTTTTGGGCATTTTCGGCGGTAGTAGCTACGACGATTCGGTAGTTTTGTTGCAATACCTCACTTTCCGTGGTTTGCTTTTCTTCATTACTTCGTCGGTCTGTTCCATAATTCCAGCTGAAACGCGGCTGCGCCGTGGCCAACGGCTGCTCGTGGAATTGTTGTTCCACATTGGGGTTGACGATGCTGACATTCACGTCGTTGTTGCAACTATATAATAAGATAGCAGTTGCTACGAAAGCAACCCATAGGTATTTGTGCAATTTCATATATTTTGTTGACTTTAATGCGTCAAAATCTCCAGTCCGGTCTCGGTCATGAGGAAGGTGTGCTCCCATTGGGCGGAGGGCAGTTCGTCCTCGGTGATGACGGTCCAGCCGTCGGCTCGGTCGACGAAAACCTTCCAAGTGCCCATGTTGATCATCGGCTCGATGGTGAACACCATGCCCGGGACGAGGAGCATACCCGTGCCTTTCTTGCCGTAGTGCAACACTTCTGGATCGTCATGGAACTTAACACCTACACCGTGGCCGCAGAGGTCGCGCACTACGCTGAAGCCGTTTTTGTGGGCATGCTGTTGAATGGCATTACCGATGTCGCCAACGAAGCCGAACGGCTTGGCGGCCTCCATGCCTACGTAGAGGCATTCCTTGGCCACATCCACCAATTTTTGCTTGCGGGTAGAAGTCTTGCCGATGACATACATACGGGAAGCATCGGCATAATAGCCATTTAAAATTGTGGTGCAGTCCACATTGACAATGTCACCTTCCTTAAGGATTACCCTAGCCGAGGGAATGCCGTGGCAGACCACTTCATTGATGGAGACACAAACGCTCTTGGGGTAGCCTTCGTAGCCCAAAGTGGCTGGAATGGCACCGTGCTCGATGGTGTAGTTATGCACCAGGTCGTTGATTTCCAAGGTACTCATACCCGCGTGTATCTTCTCGCCCACAAGGTCGAGGATGGCCGTATTGATGACACCACTCTTCTTGATACCTTCAATCTCTTCGGGGGTGCGGATGAGACTGCGTTTGGGCACCATCGCGCCTTTGGCCTCCATGGCCATCACCTTTTTGTCCAATGCTGTCGGTTCCTGTCCGGCCGGCACACGCCATACTTTACGCCTAGTAAACATATCGTTCTTATTTTGACTGCAAAATTAGTGTTTTTTTGAATACGGCCTTTCGACAAGCTCAAGGACCTTCACTTTTTCAAGAATTAAGGTGTCTGAGCCCGTCGAAGACCCCGATTATTTAGCAATAACTATCCCCAACTCCTTGTTTATCTGCTTGCGGATGTCGTCAAGGTCTTTCTTCTGTTTCAACAGGATAATCTGGTCGGCGGCATCAGTGGCGTTTTTCAATTCCTCTTCAACAGCCTTGCGACGTTCTTCGATGATAAGATCTTTGTAGCGGTAAAGCGTTGACAACACCGTAGCTCTCAGCACATCTTCCTCTTGCTTGACAAAGATGCCGTACTTCTCCCATTGGTCCAGTTTGTAAGGTGTCAAAAGCAAATCGGCGGCCAATTGGGCAATGGTTTCATCCTCATTTGAAGTGAAATCCTTATCATCAGGGATGTAACCCTCGTCAAGGGCTTTGTCAAAGATGTCAAAAATCTTTTTATTGACCACATTGGTGAACACAAAACCATCCATCTTGAGGTCATCGACAATCAACTGGGCCACAGAGACTTGCTCATACACTTTTTCGCCCTGCTCATCCGTACGCTCGTCAACAATCATCTCCTTACCGAACATGAGCAGCAGCCTTACCAGTTCTCGTTCCTGATAATAACCCGTTGGCAGCTGATCCTCGACGGTTTCCTCCTGTTTGGGTGTCACCATCGTGGTGTCGGTTTCGGGAACCACATTATCCTCAATACCCAGTGTCTTCTTTAACTTGGACCGAAGGATTTTGTTGAGCTCGTTTGTAAGCGTCTGTTCGGGCATGTCCAAGAGGCGGCTGCATTCCTTCACGTAGGTGATGCGGAAGATGCTGTCGGGGATGACAGAAATAGTCTCCACGATGTCGCGGATGACCTGACCCCGCTTGATGGGGTCGTTCTCGGCGTCCTTCAGCAATAGCTCGGTCTTGAAACGGATGAAATCTTTGGCATTCTCTTTCAGGTAGTTGCTGACATATTCCGTCGAAAACTCCTTGCCGAAGGTGTCGGGGTCGTGCTCGGGAGGCAGCACTACTACACGGACGTTCATGCCCTCAGAGAGGATCATATCGGTGCCACGCAGTGCGGCATGAATGCCTGCTGCATCGCCGTCATAGAGCATGGTGATATTCTTCGTGTAACGCTTCACGAGGCGAATCTGTTCCATTGTCAACGAGGTGCCACTGCTGGCCACCACATTCTCGATGCCAATTTGGTGCATACGCAACACATCGAAATAACCTTCAACGAGAATGCACTCATCCTGACGAGCAATAGCGTTTTTGGCGAAATAGATGCCGTAGAGCGTCTGTTTCTTGTCGTATATCTCCGACTCGGGTGAGTTCTGGTATTTAGGACTTTTCTTGTCGTTGGTGAGGATACGGCCTCCGAAGCCAATGACGCGACCTGTCAAACTGTGAATAGGAAACATCACGCGGCCGTGATAGCGGTCATAAAGGCCATTGTTGCCTTTGATGGAAAGGCCTATTTGCTCCAAGAGCTCCTCGGAATAACCGTTTTTCTTGGCATGTTCGGTGAAGGCGTCCCATTTGGCAGGATTGTAGCCGAGGTGAAATTTCTGGATAATGGGGTCAAAATAGCCGCGTTCACGGAAATACTCGAGGCCTATGGTCTTGCCTTCCTCCGTATTCCAAAGGGTATCAACGAAATACTTGTCGGCGAACTCGTTGATATTGAACATCTTCTCGCGGAGACTCTGCTGCATGATCTCCTCTGGGGTCTGCTGTTTCTCCTCAATTTTGATGTTGTACTTCTTCGCGAGATAACGCAGGGCCTCGGGATAGGTGAAATGCTCGTGTTCCATGAGGAACTTGGCCGAGTCGCCCGCCTTGCCACAACCGAAACATTTGAAGATGTTGCGCGCTGGATTGACACTGAACGACGGCGTCTTCTCATTGTGGAAGGGACAATTACCCCATAGGTTCGAACCACGCTTTTTCAGCGTGACGAACTCACCTACAACCTCCTCTATGTGAGCGGCTTGTAGGATTTGCTCCACTGTTTCTCTTGGAATGGCCATCGTTGTGTATTGTTTTGCAAAACTACAAAATTAATTTGAATTCTATTAATTTTTTGTCGGTCGGGGTTGACACCCCTATCACCGTTTTGTCGGCAGGGGTTGACACCGCCTGCCTATTTTCTGTCGTCCCTACGGGACTTTTTTCTACTTTTGCAAAATGAAACGTTTGTTTATGAAAAAACACTATCTACTAATTCTTATTATTGGCTTGTTTTGCTATGGCTGCACACAACTGCCTACCCTTATTGAAGAACCTGCCGCCGATTATATCCAATACGTCAATCCCATCATCGGGACGAATGGCATGGGGCATACTTTTCCGGGGGCATGTGCACCTTTTGGCATCGTGCAACTCAGTCCCGACACCGACACCGTGCCGCACAATATCGATGGGTCTTACCAACCTCGCGTGTATGAATATTGTGCTGGTTATCAACATAAAGACAGCACCATCGTGGGTTTCAGCCACACCCACTTCAGCGGTACGGGGCACTCCGATTTGGGCGACATCTTGGTAATGCCCGTCGCGGGTGAAATTAAGTTCAATCCGGGCACACAAACCAACCCAGATGCAGGCTATCGCTCCCGTTTCAGCCACGACACGGAAATTGCTGTGCCAGGTTATTATGAGGTCTTCTTGCAGGATTACGGCGTCAAAGCCCAACTGACGGCCACGGAACACGCAGGTATCCACCGTTATACCTATCCCGAAGGCCAAGACGGTAGCATCATCCTTGACTTGCAGCACGGCATCTACAACTACGACGGCAAGACCCTCTGGGCCAACCTCCGCGTGGAAAACGACACCTTGCTGACAGGCTATCGTATCACCAACGGTTGGGCAAGAACGAACTACACCTATTTTGCCATCACCTTCAATCAACCTATTGTGGACTATGGCTACCGTGAGTTGGAGAAGCCAAAATACAATGGCGGCTGGGGTAAGTTTGACGTCAAACACAACTTCCCAGAGATGACGGGGCGCAAGATTGTTGCCTATTTCACCTTCAACAAGCCGCAGACCTTGGAGATGAAAGTCGCTCTCTCCGCCACCAGTACTAAAGGCGCCTTGCGCAACCTCCACGCCGAGACCGACGGTCGCAACTTTGAACAACTCTTAGCCGAAACGCAATCCAAATGGAACAAGGAACTTTCCATCTTGCAAGCCGAAGGCACCGAAGATCAGAAGGCGATGCTCTACACCTCATTGTATCACACCATGATCAATCCCTCCATCTATATGGATGTGGATGGACAATACCGCGGCCTCGACCACAACATCCACCAAGCCGAAGGCTTTACCAACTATACCGTGTTCTCGCTTTGGGACACCTACCGTGCCTTACATCCGCTCTTCAATGTGCTACAGCCACAACGCAATGCCGACATGGTGCAATCCATGCTGAAACACAGCGAGCAAAGCGTCCACGGACTACTGCCCGTGTGGTCGCACATGGGCAACGACAACTGGTGCATGATTGGCTACCACGCCGTTTCGGTGCTTTCGGATGCCTATGCCAAGGACGTAGTCCGTCATTGCGAGGAGGCACGACGAAGCAATCCAGATGAAAAAACGATGCTAAAAGCCATGCACCGCAGCTCGACTTGTCCGTATTATGTCAACCTCGACGATTATCAGAATCTTGGTTATGTCCCCTTCGACAAGAACAGCGGCTGCGTCTCCGTGACCTTGGAATACGCCTATGACGATTGGGCCATCTATCAAGCCGCACTCAAGGCAGGCAATACCGAAATGGCTGATGCCTACAAGCAACGCGCCTCCAACTGGCGTAACACTTTCGACACCGACTTGGGCTTTGCCCGGCCCAAGATGAGTGATGGCACCTGGAAAGCGCCGTTCAGCCTTTTCGACACAGAAGGCGAAGGCTTTGTGGAAGGCAACTCTTGGGTGTATTCGTTCTATGTGCCGCAAGATGTGAAAGGTCTCATCGAGGCCATGGGCGGCGATGCGCAGTTCATCCGCAACCTTGACACCTTGTTTGTGATGCACCTGCCCGCTGAGTTCTTCGAAAACACCGAAGATGTCACCGAGGAAGGATTGATGGGCTGTTACAACCACGGCAACGAACCCGCGCATCATATCGCCTACCTATACAACTGGACTTCACAACCTTATAAGACCCAATACTGGCTGCGCGAGATCATGAACCGCTTTTATAAGAACAACATCGACGGCCTCTGCGGCAATGACGACTGCGGCCAGATGTCGGCGTGGTACATTTTCTCCGCGATGGGCTTCTATCCCGTCTGCCCCGGCAGCGACCAATATGTGTTTGGAGCACCTTACCTGCCCTATCTGAAGGTGCATTTGGGCAACGGCAAGACCTTGGAAATCAAAGCACCTTACGTGAGTGATGAAAACCGTTATGTGCAGAAAGTGACGCTTAACGGGCAGGAGATTACGAAGCTTTACCTCACGCATAACCAATTGATGCAAGGTGGGGAGCTGGTCTTCGAAATGGGTAGCACGCCCAACCTTGAGCGAGGTCTGAAGCCTGAGGACAAACCGTATTCGATGACAGATTGATGTAGAGACGGTGTGACACCGTTTCTACCACACGAAAAATTTCTATTTTTGCAGAAAATATCAAACCCATGAATATAGCCGCGTTGGTTTCGGGGGGCGTCGACAGCTCCGTGGTGGTGCCGCTGCTCAAGGAGCAGGGCTACGACCCGCATATCTTCTATATCAAAATCGGTATGGAAGGCAAGGAAGACCTGTCGAGCTGTCCGTCGGAAGAGGACATTGAAATCACGACCTACATCGCCAAGAAATACGGCTGCAAGTTCGACATCGTGGACCTACAACACGAGTATTTCGAGACGGTCGGGAAATACACCATGGAAATGGTGCGTAAGGGCCTCACGCCCAATCCAGATGTGATGTGCAACCGTTGGATCAAACTCGGTGCCTTCGAGGAAAAGGAAGGCCACAACTTCGACAAGATTGCCACGGGGCATTATGCCCGTTCGTGGGAAGACGAAAATGGCATCTTCTGGCTCGGCACGGCGGCCGACACTTTCAAAGACCAGACCTATTTCTTGGGCCGTATCACCTATGCCCAGCTGAGCAAGGTCATCTTCCCCATCGGCGACATCCCCAAACCCGAAGTGCGTCGTTTGGCTGCCCAGTACAAGTTACCAAGTGCGGAACGCCATGACAGTCAAGGAATATGTTTCTTAGGAAAGATTAACTACAACGACTATATTCGCGAGTACCTTGGCGAGATGCCGGGCGACATCGTAGAGTTGGAGACGGGTAAGAAACTCGGTCGTCATAAAGGCTTCTGGTTTCACACCATCGGACAGCGAAAGGGCTTAGGGCTCAGCGGCGGTCCGTGGTTTGTGGTGAAGAAAGACATCCCGAACAACGTCGTCTACGTTTCGCAGGGCTACGACCCCGTGGCGCAGTACACTAACATCGTTCCTATGGGCGACTTGCAGCCGATGAATCCTGCCTTGCAGTTCGTTGACGGCCAGCGTGTTCGTTTCAAGATACGCCACCAGCCGGAGTTTACCTATGGCAACATCCGCCTCACCGAGCGTGGTGCCGACATTGTCTCCGAGGAGGCCATCTCGGGCGTGGCACCTGGGCAGTTTGGCGTGGTGTATCATGAGGTGGAGCCGTATGTTATTGGGAGTGGAGTAATCTGTGAGTCGGAGGAGTCGTTGACGGGTTGAGTACTGGTAGCGGGCTTTATCTCTATCGTCCCTACGGGACTTGACTGAGATAGGCGAGCTAGACTAGAACACAGGGACTTACGTCGCCTGCATATCGATATACCGTCCCTCCGGGACTCTACGGAACCCCGTAGGGGTGACAGACAACAGGCGACATGAGTCCCTGCACCAAAACAAAACGCTATGGCAAACACTTATACCAAACTCAACATCCACATCGTGTTCCACGTAAAGAGCACTGGCGTCTGCATAAAGTACGAAGACTTGCCTGAGGTCTTTGCCTATATTGGTGGTATCATACGAAATGTTGGTGGCTATCCAATTACCATAGGCGGCATAGAAAACCACATCCATATCCTAGCTACCATGCCCAAAACCATGAGCGTGTCAGAGTTTGTGCAGAAAATCAAGGCCAACAGCAGCAGGTGGATAAAGACCCTTGACAATTACTACGAATCGTTTGCTTGGCAGGAAGGCTTTGGCGCTTTCTGCGTCAGTCCATCGCTACTGAAAAAGACCATACGCTACATCGAGACCCAAGAGAAACACCATCACGAAGAGTCAGTTCGAGACGAATTCATTCGTTTTCTAAAAGTCAACGGAATAGAGTTCGACGAGCGTTATCTTATTAACTAGTAATCCCCAGAGTCCCGTAGGGACGAAAGACCCGTAAGCAGGCGACGTCAGTCCCTGCTCCTAAACAAAAGATCATGAACTCTCTATCCAACAGAATCCTCTACGAAGACAACCACCTCATCGTGGTCAACAAACTCCCCTCCGAGATCGTGCAGGGTGACAAGACGGGTGACGTCTGCCTCCTCGACGATGTGAAGGAATACATCAAAGAAAAATATGACAAGCCGGGTAACGTGTTCGCCGGTCTCGTCCACCGCATCGACCGCCCCGTGAGTGGAGCCGTCGTCTTTGCCAAAACAAGCAAAGCCCTATCGCGCATGACCGTGAAGGTGAAAGACCGTGATTTCCGTAAGACCTACTTAGCTCTCGTCAAAAACCACCCGCCCAAGCAAGCCGACGTGTTAGAGGACTACCTCGTCAAAAACGAAAAACAAAACAAGTCGTATGTGGTGCCTGAAGGCACCAAAGAGGCCAAGTTGGCTCGACTCAGCTATCGTGTGGTCGGAAAGTCAGAGACTTTTTATCTGCTTGAGGTCGAGTTGTTTACGGGAAGGCACCATCAGATTCGTTGCCAACTGGCCCATATCGGTTGCCCCATCCGTGGCGACTTGAAATACGGCTACCCACGAAGCAATCCCGATGCCTCCATCAGCCTACATGCCTGGCGTATCGCCTTTGAGCATCCTGTCTTGAAAACACAAATAGAAATCACAGCGCCCTTACCTGAAGTGGCGCCTTGGACAGCGTTTCAACAGTTATCGGATTAAGCCTCTTCTTCAGTAGCAGGGGCCTCCACGACTTCCACTTTGACTTCCTTTTCCGCACGATGGATGGCAAAGGCGAACATCATCATGATGAGACCAAACGCCAAGGCGATGATACCCGACATGATGATAAACCATTTGACGAAGCCAAAAGGATGCGCTATCAACAACACACCAAATACGATGCTCAAGATAGCACTCACTATATAGAAGCCCTTGTTCCAAAGGTTCTTGGTACGCGCCATCACAAGCAACATGAAAGCACCGATGATGGCCGACCATATACCGATGAGAATCACCAGCAATGCCAACGCTTTCGTGGCATAAATGCTTGAAAGCACACCAACTGTGATCAATGCAATAGCTTCCAACAAAATCAAGCCCCAAGGTAGTTTCTTGGTCATCCGTACGATTGCAGCAATCAGGAAAATGGCACCCGTGGCAGCGATGCAGATGCCTGAAACACGCATGACGATCTCAAGAATGTCGACAAATTTCTCCGTCAACAAAATGGCCAATACACCATAACCGATGGCAACGATTCCGCTCACGAGAAACGCCAGCCAGCCAGAATTTGCTTTTTTGACTTCCATAGTTATTATAGTTTAGACGAGGTTGATAATTCCCTTATAAACAATGAAATAGAGACCGCAAATCACCAACAAAATACCTGCAACGCGATTCATCAACGTGGTACGATCAGCATCGAAAAAGCGTTTCAGCTTCGCCGCGCCCCAAGCCTTCAAGACATCAAGTGCAAAGCTGGTACTCAACACGATAAGGAAAAAGATGATGGTGATGAGGGTGTTATTGGTGCCACCCACCACAATAGCTACTGCCGAAAACCAAAAAATCCACACAAATGGGTTCAACACGTTGAGGGCAAAGCCTTTACCGATGAAAAAGAAAGGCGACGGACTATGGTCTTGCTCCTCCAACAACTCCTTGGCGCGTTGTTCGTGGCGCGTTTCCCTGTTTCGCGCTTTCATGAAAAACGTCATTATCCCAAACGCCACCAAAATGGCTCCCGCCCCTATGCAAAACCATGGTACACCCGAATTAAACGACACCCCTAGCTGCACCGAGGTGAAAATACAAATGGCAATAACTGCTGCATCATTTAATATCACGCCGAAAGCAAACAGCACTGCCGACTTAAAATCCTGATGCAGACTGGTTTGCACCAAAGTGATGAAAGCCGGCCCCATATTGATGACCAATCCCAAAAACAAACCCAACATCACAGCCCAAAAAATCCATTCAAAAGAGAACGGACCTTCTACTTGCGACATGTGATTGAATATTGAGGTAGAGTTTTCCATCAAATGCGTTAGGCTGTATTTCGGGCTGCAAAAATAATTATTTTTATCGAATTAAGCCAAAAATCAGATATAAGCCTTACTTTTGCGATTTAAAACTTACTTGGTTTATGAAAGCAAAACTTCTATGCTTATTTTTACTGGCCTCTGTTTTTTGCCAAGCCCAAACTATCGATGTTTTTGGATTGCAATCGGGAATTTGGGCGGCTGACACAATACGTGTGACTGGCGATGTCAAAGTGCAAGACTCGTTGCGCATCCAAGCGGGAACCACAGTGCTGTTTGACAACTATTACTGCATTAAAGTTGAAAACGGTGCCACGTTGACAGCCATAGGAACGGAAAACGACTCCATTCTCTTCACCGTGGCCGACACCACGGGCTTCCATGCCTTCAATGTGGGGCGAGGTGGATGGAACGGCATTCGCATGGACAAAGCTGGGAAGGCCAAGTTTGACTTTTGCCGCTTCCAATATGGCAAGGCCGCTCTCGATAACGACCAAGACGGTGGCGCACTGCGCATCTTCGGATGCAATGATGTGGAAATCGGCCATAGTACCCTCTTCTGCAATTTTTCGCGCGAACATGGCGGCGCTTTGAATGCCGTAGATTCCAAAGTGAAAATCCACGATTGTAATATTAGCAGTAATTTGACTTACAGCAAGATAGATACCATTTATTTTATGTATGGCGGCGGACTGCGTTTCCTGAAATGCGAGGTGGACATCACCGATACGGACTTCCGTTACAACAATGGAGAAAGTGCCATCGGTGGAGCCTTGAGCATCGATAGTTGTTCGGTCATCATCGACCGTTGCCGTTTCGAACATAATTACGGCATCAACGGCGGTGGACTGTATCTGATCCGATGCTTCGACAACCCGTGTAGCATCACCAATTCGCTCTTTGCCAACAACACCTCTGGACACTTCGGCGGCGGCTTGGCCATCAGCGACTCATCGCCATTGGTAGCCAACCTCACCGTAGTGAACAACCATTCCGTTGGCGTCAACTGCGGTGGAGTTTTCTTTTATCAGTATTGTTCGCCTGTTTTATGGAATTGCATCATTTATGGCAACACCAACTTTACCCCACTTGATGAGCCTGTACAAATGTGGTCATGGACATACGAGGGCTATGCGCCTGAATTCCACAATTGCTTGGTACAATACGGGTTGGAAAATATCTCGAATCATGAGATTATCAATGTTTACGAGAACTGCCTTGATGAAGACCCGCTTTTTGTCGATCCCGACAATGAGAATTTCCGACTGAGTACCGAAAGCCCTTGCGTCGATGCTGGTGCACCAGATACACCCACGGAAATCCTTATCGGCCTTGACTTGGATGGGCACCAACGTGTCAGTGACAATGGCATCGACATGGGCGCATACGAATCCGACCTAACAGGCATTCTGGAAACCTCCCAAAAAGACCAGTCGTTACACATCGTCGGCAATCCTATTACAATGTCAAGTTATGCCGAGATGGAATGCAAAAGCGCTGGGTTTTTGTTTGCAAAAGTTTATTCCATAGACGGTAAACTATTGACCAACAAAAATTTAGAAAAGACTCACATAGGCCTCAACCGAATTGAAATCGGTGAGTTGTTCCAAAGCTTGTCAAGTGGGTCTTATTTGCTCGTCATCCAAGCCGCAGGAAAAAACCTCGTCGCGAAAGTCGTCAAACCTTGATGGCTTCTTCGTAAAACGCACGCCTTTGCTCCTCCGAAATCTTGATCTTTCGATATCGTCCCGTTTCAAGGTCACAATCGAACAACGTTTGGATTTGTGACAGGAAGAGTCGTGAATAGAGTCGGTTTTGATAGGCTTGTTTTTCCATCATGAAGGCGATGGTCTGCTTAATCTGGTCGATATCCAAGTCTTCCTTGGTAAAGACAAAAAGGCCAAACTCATCAAAATCACCGTAAAAGCCGTCGTTCACCTTGTTCATCTTGATTTCGAGGATGCGCTTCAACGGCAAGGCCAATGACCAGAATTCGTACTCGTTGCGACCGATGATACTGCCATCGCCCAAACCATAGGCATAACCACTTTGGTTGATATGGCGCAAGTCCTCTGCATTCACCTCCTTGATGTCCTCGCCTGCCATCTCGTTGACTAAAGCGTTGGCCACGTTCTTGTTCTCGCGGATGGCACGTGTCACCTCGATGCCGATACCTTGTTCCTCGTCCTGCAGATCGGGCCGGTCACGGTTGACCAGATGAGCATAATGCTCGCCCAACAATGTAGTCAACGAGACCATAGCATAACGCTCAAAGAAACAAGTGTCAAATTTCGGGTTTAACATCGGTGTAACTTTTTATTTCGTCAGTATTAGTTTCTGTACTTTACCATTTTCGCCTTTGATGAAATACAAGCCCTCTGGGAACTCGCCCATATCGATTTGATGGGTGCCTGGCATCAAAACGTATTTGGCTACTGAACGGCCTTGCAAATCCATCACTTCGATATTTGTAGCGGTTTTCACTTTGATGGAGAAACAGCCCGATGTTGGGTTGGGCCAAAGATTCAAATAATCATCCTCAAATTTGGCGACGCCCTCGCCTCCTCCACCATTGCCAACGAAAAACTTGCGTATTTCAGTCATATAACCGATGTCGTATTGGTTTTCGCTCATGTACCAAGTGTGGTTGCCACCGATAACCTTGATGTGCTGCAGTTCGGCATCGCCCTCGTAGGTATAGCGCACAAAACGAAGACCGTCGTTCTTCAAGTCTGGGAAAGTATCGATGACAGGCTCTGCAACACATCCGTTGGCATTTTTCCAATAATTGAGGATGGCGTCGACGTTGAGGCCGAGGTTACCTCCGAAGTATTGCGAGTTGCCGTCATAGCCCACTACAGGGTCGGCAGTGCCATGGATATGCAGCATCCTCACGGGTGCCACAGCAGTATGGCTGGCCATGGAATGCGTAATCAGTCCGCTGACAGGCGCACAGGCCGTAATACGGTCGCCATGTTCGATGGCCATACGGTGCGTCATGAAACCGCCCATGGAAAAGCCGGTGAAAAAGACACTATCGAGATTGATAGGATATTGCTCTGCCAAGGCGTCGAGAAGTGCCATCAGAAAGCCCGAGTCGTCGATACTGCTGCTCATCAGACCCGCATTCCACATGGTTGCACCCGACTGAGACAATGCTTGAGGAATTACAACCGCCCACTGGAATTCATCGGCTATCTGTTGGAAATGGAACTCATTGTCCAATCGAGTGATATTGTCGCCCAAGCCATGCAAAAAATATAGAATCGGCATCTTCTCAGAATGGTTTTCCGGTATCTTTATGAGATATTGTCGTTGCGTGTTTTGCCATTCAAAAGTCTGAACTTGAGAGAAAAGTGGTCCGCAAAGCATCAACAAAGCGAATAACGCACTGATTTTTAGTGTATTTCTTGTTTTCATAGCGATAGTAGTTTGGATTATTTTTGGCAAAGATACACTTTTTCTTTTATCTACGGATTTCCAGCCTCATCACTCGTGTGGGTTTGGTCGAGCCTGTCAGTTTTTCGTCGACGCAAGTCTCGCCTGTGGGCTTGAAACCACATTTCTCCATCACTTTTCCCGAGGCTGGATTGTCAAAGTAATGGCTGCTAATCAGAGACTTGATGTCGGTCGTCTTGCGTATGTGGTCGAGCATTAATTCAAGCGCTTCCGTGCAGATACCTTGGTTCCAATAGGGTTTGCCGACCCAATAACCAATAAGGGGCTCGCCATCGCGGGCTGGAAGGTTGCTTTCGGGCGCAGGCAAATAACCAATCGCACCGATGGCCTCTCCTGTCGCCTTGAGTTCGATGGCCCAGTTGGTGTCGTTATGAAACACAGTGTGGATAATCTCTAGGCTCTCTTCGACGCTCTTATGCGGCGGCCAGCCTGCGCGAGGACCCACATCGGGGTCGGAGGCATACTTGAAAAGGGCTGTTGCGTCATCGTCGCGCCAAGGGCGGAGTAGGATTCTTTCGGTTTCCATCGCAAACTTTTTTATACGCTGCAAAAATACGGCAATTTCATCGTTTCTCCAACCCCGTTCTGATAAAATGTCCTTCCTGAATTGCCGCAAAAGTGGCGACAACAGCTATAATGACCATCGGAACAATCGATTCCAAAAAGACCGTCAAAGGAACTCCAACAAAAAGCAGAATCCCCGTTACTTTATTTGCAATGGTGTGAGGAAAGATGCATTTCTTGTACATCACTAACGCAGAGATTTGATTGATAACTTTGGTGCTGACAATCACTCCGCCCCAGATCCACAACCATTTTGGAAATGCCAAATCAGGTATCAATTTAAAGCAGCAACATATCACAAAGGCCAAATCTGCTAAACTATCCAGCATTGCGCCCGTTTTGCTTTCACATCCGAGTTTTCGGGCGAGATAGCCATCTGCCATATCGCTTAGGCCACAGATGAAATAGAAGATCCAGAAAACACTATTGACCTCAAAAAACAGGAGGCAAAAGGCCCCTAAAATTCGAAGTGCCGATATAGCATTTGGCAGACGTTTCATCAACAAACCTTACTCAAGCACAAAGCTTCTCGGATAGAAGTCGCTATAAAAACGACCATCGGCAGCGGTGAATTTCAGCACGCAATAGTTCGGGTCGGTGACGCCGCCTGGGTAGTATTGTGTGTCGCCATCGCACCAAATCATCTCCTTGCTTTTGGCGTCGGTCAGCACCTCCATCGTGCCGCGCAACATCATGCCCTTGAAACCTTCAGCATCGCAGAAATAGATGCTCGCCTTGGGGTTGGCCTTGTAGTGGGCCACACGCAGCGAGAAGGTGTTGGTGGTGAAATAGAACACCTTGATGCCTTCACGCACCCGAGGTGAGAGCATGGCCTTAGTGCAAGGGAAGCCTCCCTCATCGACCGACGATATCATGGTGATGGGCAGCGTGTCGGCCATCTTGGCGATAAGCTCTTTAACACCCATCAAGGCAGGGTTTTCTGGAGTGTCATCATCTATCGACAATTCCTTTCGCCAGCGTTTCAGGTGCGGGAAGTACATCTTCATCTGGCCGATGTATTCTTCCTTCGTGATGGGCTGCGGCAGTCCTTTGTTTACCTCGTCCACAAACTGGGCACAATGCTCAATCATTTCGTCCATCGTGCAGTCTTGCAGGAACTTGCCATCCTTGTAGCAATAGATGCAATAATCCTCATTTTTGCTTCCATCGGCATTGGTGCCAAGGATTTCGTTGGTGAGCGGCATTCCGCAGCTTTGACAAAACTTTTGTTCCATGGCTAAATGTTTTACAGCGTATCATGACAGACATTCGAACCGCCAGAAGAGGAGCAGTCACCCGTGAAGGCATTACCCGTAAAATGCAGGTCGCTGGCACCCGAAAGGTTGACCTTGATGGTGCCGTCGCAATGGATGTAGACATTGCTGGCGCCTGACAATGTGCCTTCGCATTGGTTGCAGGCAAAGCCGTATTTATTCCCATTGATGGTTTTCTTGATGTCGCTGGCACCTGACAGATTAATCTTGAGCATATCGACTTGTCCCTCAAAGGTAGCCTCCGAGGCACCGCTCATTTCAAGGTCGAGGTCAAGAGCCTCCACATAACCCTTGATTTTGGAGGCGCCCGTCAAATCCATCTCAACTTCGTCGGCCAGAATGTCGCCAAAGAAATCGGAGGCACCCGACATGTCAATGTCAACTTCGTCGGCATCGATGTCGCAATTAAATTCTGAAGCACCCGACAACTCGACCTCAACCTTATTGCCTTCAAGGCCAAATTCCGAATAGAACTCCGAGGCACCCGACAAGTCAACGCTCGTCAAGTTAGCATTATAAGGCAGAATCACCTTCATATCCGTTCCACGGTTGGAATGCCAACCTTTGAGATAGATTTTCAAGATGTTCTCAACGGTTTCCACCACTACATTCGGCATAATATTCTCACCAGCAGTAACCGTGACTTGCGTTGCCACATCACTAACGGTGACCTCAAACGCATCCTCTACTTCAAGCTCGGTGTAGGTGCCCGAGATGCTGAAATCCTTGGAGATAGGCTCACCAGCAAACTTGGAGCAACCGCAAAACGCAAACAAAACAACGACTGATAGAATTGCCAAATACTTTTTCATTTTTAATATGGCCGCTGTTATATACCATCGGGGCATCGGTTTTTAAATAATAACCATTCAAAAATATTGTACATGTTTTTTGACGCGGGACACGGGACTTTTTGACCATGACCATTGACCATAGCTATTGGCTGCTGGCCGTTGGCTACTGGCAGTTCGATGATAGAATTCAGCTCTTAGGCTTTTCGATAAGCTGCCAGAAGCCAAAAGCCAGAGGCCAGAAGCCGTCATAGTCACAAGTCATAGTCCCGTGGTCTCGTGTCATACTTGTATACTAAATTTGATCAACTACTTTCGATTTACATCGTAAATACCCAAACGGCTGCAAAGGTAGTTTATTATCCGTTCCGAAATAAAAACCATATATGGACATTTTTATGGACTTTGCGACATTTTGTTCTCAAAACGCATTGGATTTGTATGGGATTTCCCTACTTTTGCAGCGGATAATAACGGAACGGTTGTTTTATTATGGCACGACCAACAAGCATAACGAAAGAAAAAATACTCGCTGGTGCTATTGACATAGTGAGAAAAGGCGGCACTACCGCACTTACAGCTCGGAGTCTTTCTTCAGCCTTGGGCTGCGGTGTCAATGCCATTTTCTCGAAATTTGGCTCCATGGAAGGTGTTTTGGAGGCTGTCCGCACCGAAGCCCGCCGTTTGTTCAAGGAGCGTGTCGGCGCAGGCTTTCAATTGAATCCGCCTTTCAAGGGAATGGGGTTGGCCTTCCTATGGTTTGCGATAGACGAGCCTCAACTCTTCAAACTGGTGATGGACGACAAGAATTCGGCTACCTCTTTCGAGGATTACATCGACACCCAAGTGGGCTTTAAACAGGAATCGATTGCCGCCATCAGCCAGTCTTTCGGTTTGCAGGGGAAAGATGCCGAAATGCTTTATTACCAACTGATGCTTGTCGGCATCGGATTGGCCCATACCTGCGTAGAAGGCGGCGCAGCACTCAGCATCCCCCAAGTGTCCGAAATCTTCGGTAAAAACGTGCGAGCATTTTTGATGGTCATTCGTGCCGGTAACGATGAGCGCGAATCGTTTATGCCTCAAGAAGGCACTGGACCCGAAGGTGACGTTGAATCCTATCTCTTGATCCATTCACTGGCTGGCCAGAACCACCTGCTGCAAGAACTTCACGCCGCGCCACGCTATATTCAGAACAACGAATGGGTTGAAATGGAACGTGTGTTCCGAAACGGTTTCTCCCTCACGCCTGAAATGCTTCGGGAGGAGCACCCCAACCTCACCCGTGGCGATGTTCGCTTGATCATGCTTTCCCGACTTCAGTTTTCCGTAACCGAGCAAGCCCTTCTTTTGGGCATTTCACCCGCCTCTGTCACCAAAGCACGACAAAGGCTTAAAGCCAAGTTGGGAGGGTGACAAACTGTTCTCCAACCTATGATTTCATTCTTTCCTGCGTATCTTTACCAGCGCCGGTGCCTTTGTATTTGCTGCGCGTCGAATTCAGGCGATAATACACCGAGACTTGGAACTTGTGCGTCGAGAAAACGTTGTTCTGCTGGATTTGGTAGTAGCCCATGTCGCTATATTCGTTCATGCCACAGCGTTGAAGGATGTCGAGCACGGCGGCACGGATGGTGAGCGATTTGTCTTTCAGGAAACTCTTCTGCACGACAACGCCAAGGTTCATGTAGTTGTAATCGTTGTAGAAATTCAGTTGATGGCCGTGCGAGCGGAACATGAAGTTGATGTCAATTTTCCAATCGTGCTTGAAACTGAAGGTGTTAAAAGCATTGAAGGTAAAGACGGGCTTGTCGAAATAGACCCTGCGTGTACCTTCTGGAACATGGATGTCGTCGAGGTCGAGCCAAAGGTCTTGTTTCTCCACACCAGCGGTGGCGTTGAGCGACCAAATGCCCGTTTTTGGAGTAGCCGAAATAAAGGCTCCGATGGTGTTGACAGGCTTGTCGAGGTTGATGTGTTTGATGAGCGCGGCATCGCCATCAGTGAGATAGGCCCATTGTGTGATGGGGTTTTTGCAATGCCCGTAGGAAGCCGTGAATGCGAGCCATTTGTAGCCCACATTCAGCGTAAGGTCTTGAATACGCTCGTTGAGCAGTTGCGAATTGCCCGCCTGCATCGAATAGCGGCTGATGTAGGTGACGGCATCGTTCATCGCGAAGAAACTCGGACGGTTGGTCTTGATGCCATACGACAGGCCCATCACATCTCTATAGTCCAAAAGCGTGTGTTCGTAACGCATTCCCACACTAGCTTGTCCCCACTTCCCGAAGTCGCATGCATATTGCGTAAAGGCCGCGATGTTGTTTTCCATGATGTCGGCATCGGTATTGGCGATGGTCTGCTTGTCAATCCAATAGGTATTGTGACGTTTGGCGAAGGTCATCTCCGTGCCCGCCTCGATGCTACCTTTCCAGACGGGATAGGAAAGCACCAACTTGGAAGCATACAGCCTACTCTCCGCTCCCGACCTGCTTCTGACAAAGTCATCTTCTATTAGGCTTTGCTCCACATTCTCACGGTCGGTGTTGGTCGCTGTGTTCAGAAAGTCGAAGTTGAAGTCGATGCCGAGTTTACCCGCTTTGCCGTTGTAATAGACATTGGTGAGGATACCGAGCGGCTTGGTTTCCTTGCTGGTCTGCACACTGTAGAGATGGTCGAGGAAGACGTCGTTTTCGAAGACATCCTCATCATAGATGACCTTGTTCTCGCCGCCGAGATAATGCGTCAGGTCGGCGCGGATGCCCAAGGAATGGTTGTCGGAGACTTGCCAGTTGGCGCCAGCGGTATAAACGAGTTGGTCGTTTTTCCAAGTCATGGTGTAGGGACCCGCTTGTCGGAACACTTTAGTGGTGTTGGCAATTTCCTCCAAACTGCTGTATTGGCGATAATCCGTATGTCTATAATACACTGAGCCGAACACATCGACACCGTTTTTGCGGTAGTTCAAGCCGAGTTTTCCACGAGGTGTGTTGAAGCCGTACTGTAAGTCTTGGTCATCGGTCACGTTCAGGTCGAGGCTGAGGCCGTCGCCTTGTTGCTTCTTGGTGCGGATGCGGACCACGGCCCTTACCGTAGCATCATATTGCGCTCCTGGGTTGTTGATGACTTCCACATCGCGGATGTCGTCGCTGCGTAAACGGCGCAGTTCGGTGTCGTCGCGCATCAGCCGCCCGTTGATATAGACTATCGGTGAACCTTTGCCTAAGACCTCAAGGCCGTCCTCGCTGCCCGTCATTCCAGGCACTTTGGCCAGCATTTCTTGTGCTGTCCATGAATCCTCAAGCACCGAGCCTTGAATAGTGGTAATCATCGAGTTACCCGTCAGCCTCGTTTGGGGTAGTTGGCTTTTCACGACTACCTCGCCGAGCATTTGTGCGTCCATCGTCATTTGGATGGTCAAGCCGTCCGCTGGATTTGCGTATTGGGTCTGGTAGCCCACGCACGACACTTTCAACAGTCCGTCCTTTTGGTCGGTCGGCAAGATATATGTGCCTTTTTCGTCGGTCACGGTTCCTTGGACCAAGGTCGAATCGGGCAACGAAAGCAGCAAAACGTTCACGAAAGGCATAGGTTCGCCGTTTTCGTCGGTGATACGCCCGATTAGGTTTTGGTTTTGGGCAAATGCCGAAACCGTCATCAGCAATACGGCGATTAGAAGGGTGAATCTCAGCATTTTCATTGTAACTTATTTTTGTTATTCATCTTGCAAATATATCAATTTCTTATGATTCTTATGGCCGCCGCAACTTCAACCAATCCAAGCGTTTTCATCTTTTTGAGTTTAGTTTCCAACCTCTATTCTCATTTCGCAATCCGGTCCACCACCCATGATGGAATGACAAAGCGTTACGTTGAAGTTTTTGCCTTTCCACAAACTTTGCATCGAATACATCACGCTTTGGCGTGAACATTCACAAAGCAAAGGTGTTGTGACATACCCTTTTTTGGACAATTCACAAGTGCATTCCAAAAAGACAAGCCGATAGACACGACCTTTCTCGACGACCTCTCCTTTTACTCCAGGCAATCCATTAGCCATTTCAAAGAAAACATCCATGTCACCTTTAGCGTCCTCATATAGTTTTTGGTAAACTGACAGTGTACCACTTTTCACGCAATTCTTTCCACATTCCGCGAAGAAAACCGACCGTTGCTCTGGAGAAATCCGTGCTATGCCTTTCTCAAACCCTTTAAACCAATTTGTTAATTCCATATCAATACGATTTTCTTCTTATTCACTATACGGCTTATCACCTAACGGGCGAGTGCAGCCCCAATCTTTGGCGAACCGCTCAAATTCTCCGTTGACTTTCTTCAAAAATAGCATGCTCACCATTTTGCGAATCAGCCAAGGATATTGTTCCATGCCTGTAAATCTGGCAGCTTCGGGAGAGAGGAAATTACCTTTCTGTGCAAACAGGAGACCCATTTCAATGTAGGGAGTCACTATCTTGGCCACTTGATCGGCTGGGGCGGTGCGGATACGGAAACTGCCGCCATGAATCAGCGTGCCACCATAACTGCAACCGAGTTGGGCGGGCAACCCTTGCAGGAACCGTTCGCACAGCCGGAATTCATTGCCTTCATCCATGCCGCCGTGTAGCAAGAATGAGAGCTCTTTTGGTTGCTTGTGCTCGGTTGGAAGCGTTTCCAAAAACTCCAGCATCAAGCCAGGTACGCATTCCACGTAAAGCGGGAAGGCCATCAAAGTACGTTCGTTGTTGATGAAAGCCTCACGCGCCGCATCCCATTCCTTGCGGTTGGAGAGGTTGTGAAGTTCCCAGGTGACACCTGCCTCTTCCAAGCCTTTGGCAAAGGAATGGATGATTTTGTCAGTGTTGCTGAACTTCGCCACACGCGGGCTGCCGTTGATGATGACGAGATGGGATAGTTGAGTGTTTAGAGTTGAGAGTTTAGAGTTGAGAGTGGTTGGGGTGGTATCAGTTGTATCAGTCAGGGGTATGGCACCCAACGAATGTCCACCAATGTTGGCGGCGGTACGCTTGCACCAATCCTCCATCATCGTCTGTTCCGCGTTGCCTTTGTACAAAAGTCCGATGTTCAGTGCGTGGTAGCGCAACTCATGCCTCATCCAGCCATCGCGGAAGCCGATGGTCATGTTCAGCATGGGCATAATACGGTCCATAATCCGTTTGCCTTTGTAATCCAGAAAGCCAAACCGTGTGTCAGACACGAGCCAGAGATTGTCGGCCTTCACCAGTTTCTTGAGAATGCTCTCGTAATCATCTTTGATGGCGCACACACCAGGCGTTTTGAGCCAGCACTGGTTGCAGCCCACACAGTGGGCGATTTTCATGTCAGAGGTATTGACAATCTCCCTTTCATTGTCTTGAATAAGATTGCTAATCTGTTCTAAGACAGATTTTTCCTCAATTGTATTCAATATTATTGTCATACTCAAAGACCTTTATGTTTTTTTGTAATTCATCCAAAAATCTTGCTCCATGTCCACCATCCATCTGCACATGATGGAACTGGAAGGATATGGGTAAGGTGACCTTGGTAAGCGTCACCATCGGCATGGGCGACTTCATCCATAGCTCAAATGCCTGAGCCCGATTCGTGTCCTGTGGGTTGATCTCTTGTTTCATTGTAGGTATGCCATTTTGTCCATATCAATTCGGTTGCAAAATTAGGGTATTATCCTTCACGAAATGAAAACTCTATATGGACAATAATGTGGACAATGTGCACACAAACTACCTTTGCAAATGAAAAAATCATAGTTTTGCAGCGTCAATCTATAATTTGAACAAAATGAAAAAAGTTCTTCCTTTCTTAATTGTGATGTTTTGCGCTTTAAACAATTGGGCACAAAGTCCTCTCTTGAAAACGAATGGTTCGCGCAGAAGGCTTACTCAACTCGCATTGGACACAGAATTTCCCTTACAATCAACTATGCCCAAGAGACCCAGTGAATGGCAATGCCTACAGCGTTGCTGGATGCCCTGCCATTGCCATGGGACAGATTATCAACTATTTGCGAACAACAGAAAGCACCCGATTTACCGACGATGACGACTATAACCATTACTATGCGGGGCGCAATTATGTCATTGACGACGATTGGGCAAGCTTGAAATTCCCGTCCTTCCCGATATTGAACGAAATGCTGGATTCCATCGACGCCGCTTTCCAGCGCGACGAGGAACTAACTGATGAGTTGGCCGCTGCCTTGGTCTTTGCTTGCGGCACGGCTTGCACGCAAGTCTATACCTCGGAGGGTTCGGGTACCTTCTATGTGGACCAAGCCTTTGAGGCCTACCAACGCTTTGGCTTTACAGACTGTGTGCTGTATCGAGAACCCAGTGATGAAATGTACGCCACCTTGATTTCCAATCTTCAAGCCGGTTATCCTGCCCATCTTGCTGTCGAGAATCCTGCAGGGACGGTCGGACACAATGTGGTGGTCGATGGCTATCGCGAATCAGACGGTAAGTTCCATATCAACTTCGGCTACGGTGGCAGTTTGGACAACTGGTACGACATCCCCGACCCGAATTTCTATTACGGCATGACCAAGGTGGAAGGCATCATTTTGAATATCATCCCCGACATGGGACCCTTAGCCGTTCACGAGTCCACTGTCCAACAACCGCTTGAAGTCTATCCCAACCCAGTTTCCGATATCCTCTACGTGAAGAACCTTCCTTGTGAAAAGGTAGCGTATTCTATTTTCAATTTAATGGGACAAGAAGTGGCTGATGGTTCCTCAAACGGAACCATTTCCGTGGCTGGATTGGAAAAGGGAGTTTATTTCTTGCAGGTTAAGGGAGAAGGCTCCTGTGAAACGGTGAAGTTTGTTGTGAAGTAATCAACGCTTGCGTATTCTTGCAACGGCAAAAACTAATAGTCGTAAGACAAAATAAACTAATAAAAACAACCGCTAATAAAAGAACTCTGCAACAAAAAGCAGAGTTTTTTATTTTCTTTTTGTAGTAAGTATTTTGTTGAAATAGAAAAAGATTTGTATCTTTGCAGTGTCAAAAACTAATGTTGGCAATACAAAATATACTAATGTTAGTAAAGCAAAATAAACTAATAACAGCGGTACAAAATATACTAATATGGCAACAATACAAGAGAAATTGGCGGAGTCATTGGCGGTGTTGAAGGCATATCAGGACGCCCATGGGGACAATTTGGTGATTCAGGGAGCGGATACGCTGGGACGGACACATACAGAGCGGTTGGTGAACAGCGGATACCTTCAGATGGTCATGAAGGGATGGTATATCCCGTCGTCACCAGGGAGCGAGGGCGATTCAACGGTGTGGTATGTGTCGTACTGGCACTTCATCACTGCATATTTAGACAAGAGATTCAACGGGGCTTGGTGCCTGTCGCCGGAGCTGTCACTCTATTTCCACAGTGGGAAGACGGTGATTCCCAAACAATTGATTGTGCGCTGCGAGAACGGAACAAACAATATCCTGCAACTGCCTTTCGGAACTTCGCTTGTGGACATCAAGGCAAGCCTGCCGCCAACGGTGATACGGGAGCCGCGTTATGGTGTGCGGTTGTATCCTATGGAATATGCCTTGTTGATGGTGGGACCGGATTATTATCGCCGTGATGCGTTGGAGGCAAGGACTTGTCTGGCCAGCTTGCGTGATGTCTCGCCCATC
>CACXIM010000022.1 GCA_902767725.1 uncultured Bacteroidia bacterium
CAACGTCAAGGAGCTTGAGCACCAGAAGGCCATCGCCGACCGCGTGCAAGCTGAAATCGAGAAGAAGTTCGGTGTGAAGATCAATTACATGTATGGTACTATGATCGAGATCCCGAGAGCAACCCTCGTGGCCGACCAAATCGCCAGCGTGGCTCAGTTCTTCAGCTTCGGCACCAACGACCTCACTCAGATGACCTTCGGTTTCAGCCGCGACGACGTCAACGCCATCGTGAAGGACTACACCGATCAGAAGATCATCCCCGCCGACCCGTTCAACACCCTCGACCAAGAAGGTGTCGGTCAGCTGGTGAAACTCGGTGTGGAGCGTGGCCGTAGCCAGCGCGCCAACCTGAAGTGCGGCGTCTGCGGTGAACACGGCGGCGACCCTGCTTCGGTCCGCTTCTTCTACAAGGCCGGCTTGAACTACGTGAGCTGCTCGCCGTTCCGCGTGCCCGTCGCACGTTTGGCTGCTGCTCAGGCCGCTATTGAGGAAGAAAGAGCAAAGTAATTTCGGATTTATAATTCAAAATTCAAAATTGACAGCCTCCGAGGTTTTCGGAGGCTGTTTTTTTATTCTAGTTTTCAATTAAATATACCTCAGATATTGTTAATTCAAACATTGTTGTTACTTTTGCACATTGAAAATCAGCAATGATGGATTACGAAGAAAACGACAATAGCAATATGGCTTCAGAGCCCTCCGCAGCCCTATATTACGGATCAAGTACCGAATTAAGAGAAAGCGGAATCATTCCTGAATTATCCCATCTTAACCAAGCGGATACACTTTGGATCATCCGTTTCTTACAAAGGCAATTGGAACAATTGAGAATTGAGGAGTTAAACAGTCAAAAGTCCGATATTGACCCTATGTATGGATTAAACTTTTTAAAAAGTATCCATGAGAGCATGCCTGACTATGAAGAATTAAGAGCCGAGTATTTACAAGAAAAATATGGTATTTGATTATGAAAGTATTCCTTGACACCAACGTTTTTGTTGAATATATCTTTGAAAGGAATCAATTCGAATCGGTTCAACGCATATTCCAAGCCATTGAAAACAAAGAGATTGAAGCTATCACCTCATCAGCCAGTATTTACACCTTGACTTATTTGTCTGAACAGATGCTAAAACGCAAAGGTGTTCATAGGCCTGAATTGACAGAGCAGGTTCGTAAGATTATTCTCAGCATGTTGCAACTTGTTCATATTGGAAACATGGAACAAAGCGATGTGATTTTAGGAGTAAACAACACCATTTTTTCTGATATTGAAGACTGTTTCCAATATCAATGTGCTTTAAAAAACCAATGCTCTTACTTGATTTCCATTAATATCAAAGACTTTCCTAACGTATCAACCTCAGTTGAAGCAATATCACCTATTGAATTTGTGGAAAAAATCACACCCTCTCTACATCAATAGCATCCTCCGTCAAATACACCAAATACCCTCGTATCTCTTTGTCCGTCATTTCCTTCAAGGCATTTGTGTAAGTATGAGAGAGCCAAGTAATTTCGGATTTATAATTCATAAATGACAGCCTCCGAGGTTTTCGGGGGCTGTTTTCTTATTTTTCACAAATAAAGCGGATTTTTTTGCTTTGAAATAATATTATTACCTATCTTTGCGATTGGAAAGCCAGGTTATTTCATCATGAAAAAAGCATTCGTCATACTATTTTTATCAATAGTCACCCAACTCCATGCACAACTTCGAATTGGAGCAGACGAAGCATTTACCACCGCTGAGCATTTCATGAAACAAAACACAAAGCAAAGCGCGACCACATTGGTGTTGACGGAAGAAATCAAAAGCAAGACATCGGAGCAAACCAACCTTTTCGTGTTTTCAATGGAACCACAAGGCTTTGTCATTGTTTCGGCAAACAACGAGGTATTGGCCTATTCCCATACCTCTACAATGCCTCAAAGCGAAAGCCTTCCCTGCCATATAGTTTATTGGCTCGATCTCTACAATCAAGCCACCGACTTTTTAATTGCCCATCCAGATGCAAGACGAAAAACAACAGCTTTCAATCAAGAAGTCGGGCCTTTGACGACTTCCTGCTGGGGACAAGGTTGTTACCACAACGAAGCATGTCCTGTCGATAGTTTAGGTCCTTGCGACCATGCTTCGGCTGGTTGTGTGGCCATTGCCATGGCACAAATCCTATACTACCATAAGTATCCTTTGACCGGATATGGTGAAATCTCCTATCCCTGTGCGCCTTATGGAATGTTAAGCGCCAACTTCGGAGAGACAACATATAGATGGGATGAAATGGCCGACACATTGCATGAAAGCAACCCTGCTGTCGCACAACTGGTCTCTCATTGTGGCCTTGCCGTGAAGATGCATTACAGCGCACATGAAAGCTATTCTACCTTCTCGGCGGCCAACAATGCCTTTAGGCAGTATTTTGGTTTGCCCACAACCACAATACATTATCGAACGCATTATGACAATGAGAGTTGGCAGCAACTCATCAAGTTGGACCTTGACAGCCACCTCCCCGTGTACTATCGTGGCATTTCGTCTTTAGGCGGACATGCTTTCGTATGTGATGGATATGACACCAACGGAATGTTCCACTTCAATTTCGGTTGGGATGGTGTGGCCGATGGCTTTTATAACCTTAGCAATCCTTCGGGGTTCTCATCAGAACAGGCTATCATCCATGACATCCGCCCCATTGACGGCAACGCTATCCATAGCGACGAGCACAACATCATCCATGTCTCTCCTGACGGCGTTGGCGACGGCTCGTCATGGGCCGAAGCCACCAACGACTTACAAAAAGCCTTATTCAATTCTCATTTCAACGACTGTGTCATCTGGGTCAAGGAAGGCACCTATAAGAGTTGCTCTTCTAACGATTACGCATTCCTGCTCATGCACAACAGCAAAATATATGGAGGTTTCAAGGGCGACGAGCCTTTTGACTATGACCTCTCACTCCGCGACTTCGAAGCCCATCCCAGCATCCTTGATGGCGACCACCGTCAAGGGGTCATCAATGTGCTCCCTTTCGTTGACAATGACAAGGTAGTCATCGATGGCTTCACCATACAAAACGGGGTTTCGGACGAAGGAAGTGGCCTTCTTCTTTCTAGTCATACAAAACTCAGCAATTGCAATATTTGCAACAATAGTGCCTTGCGAAACGGAGGCGGTTTATCCACATCGCTCAGTAGCGTCAACATTCAAGTCATCAACTGCGATTTTTATGGCAACGATGCCAAGGACGGTGGCGCAATCTATGACAAAGGCGGTATCACACTCTGTCGATGCAACATTCACGACAATATAGCTTCAAACAAGGGTGGAGGCATCAATAGTAATGTAAGCGGTGTCCCTAGTATCTTCATCAACTGCACCGTCAATAACAATTCAGCTGTAAATGGTGGCGGTATTTATAGCGACCAATCAAGGTCTTCCTATTGGAGTTGCTTGATCAACAACAACACAGCTGAAAACGGTGGAGGCTGCTACGGGCAATCCAATTTGTACAACTGCACCATCGTGAAAAACATAGGTTCGGAAAACTACGGTGGCGTATGCAACACACAGGATGCATCACAAGAAATCAAGAATTGTATCATTTGGGGCAATGTCAGTGATGGCGAATATGAGCAAATTGGGCCCATTTCAAATTATGCCTATTGCGCTGTGCAAGATGGCGAGTCAATCTCATCAACCAACTTCGGCATCACCCCCGAAAACGATGGAGAGTCGCCCGGATGCTATGTCAAATTTGTGGATGCAGATGTCGAGGCAGGTTGTGAAGGCCGTGGAGGAAATTGGAGACTGCAATCTCAAAGCACATGTATCGACCGAGGTGAAACTATCGCCCAACAACCCGAAATTGACCTCGAAGGGAATCCTCGTCTCAGGCACAACAATGTCGACCTTGGTGCATACGAGACGAACACCGTTGCCCACACCATCAATCTTGACTTTTGCAAAAGTGCACCATATTACCATGATGGCAACTATATCCCTTCGCCTGGCACCTATACCTTTTATTATCCTGATGCAGACTACGACAGTCTGGTCATTCTTAACATGACTATTGAAATTATCAAACTGAAAGAAGAGATCTGCGAAATAGACACTTATGACTTTTTCGGTGAAAGCCTAAACGAAGCGGGGTTTTATTCCACTGTTGTCGATTGCAAGTATTACGAACTCGATTTGAGCGTGAATCCCCTATCGGAAGCGGAGCACTTGGTAATTTCGCTATGCGAAGGTGACACCTATGATTTTCACGGCCACACTTTGAATGAAACAGGCCAATATGTCGACACTATCGATTGTTCCCTCTATAGACTCGACCTGACCGTCAAACCAATACTTGACTCTTACGAAGAAGTGAGCATCTGCGAAGGCGAAAGCTACTATTTTTTAGGGACATTTTTGAGCGAACCCGGCCACTATGACAAAGTAATCCATTGCTCGGGGCGATATCACCTCAATTTAACTATCCAACCCAATCCCACGCTGCAATGCAGCAACGATACTATCATACTTTTAGGCACTCCAGCCATACTTGACGTTGCCGGAGCCGACACTTATCTTTGGTCGACGGGCGACACTACGACAAGAGTTGTCGTATACCCCGAAGAAGACCAGGAATACCAAGTCACAGGTAGTTTTGAGAACGGATGCAGCACCAACAAGCGAATAAGAGTCAAAGTTGTAGAGGAAAACAAAAATGAGGACATTTGTCTGTTTCCCAATCCCGCGAACGACATAGTAAACATCTACAAAAAGAACATCGACGAAGTAAGGGTCTTTAATGTATTTGGCGAGCCAGTCGAACGCGTCAGCGCACAACGTGAAAACACGGTTTTGGATGTCAGCCAATATGAAAACGGTGTGTACATCGTTATGGTAAGAGTCCTCAATAACCGATACTACACGAAACTCATCATCCAGCACTGACGTCAGGGACGCTATCAACTTCAATCACTGAATCCGTCAAATACACCAAATACCCTCGTATCTCTTTGTCAGTCATTTCCTTCAAGGCATTGGCGTAGGTACAGACTTGATCATGGTGTTCTTCTTTTTTCTTGCCCGTCTTGTAGTCAATCAGGTAAATGGCATCTGGATGCTCGGCATAGCGGTCGAGACGAATGACTTTATCCTTATTGGAAGGATATAATATCTCGCATTCCGTCTTCACCTTGGCGGAAGGATCAAAAGCAGGCGCAATCAGTGGATGTTGAGCCATCTGTAAGAAACATTCTCGAATCCATTCCGAGGTCTCTTGGTTGATGGTGCCATCGTTAAGGCAAGGTTGCAATACAGTTTCGATTTCACTGGACGAGCGGATTTTTGCCAAAATTTGATGCACCAGCTCACCAAACTCGCGCGGCAACAACTTGTCGCTCCTCGACTGCCAAACCATCGTCGGATTGGAGTCAATCTTGATTTTACTATACCAATCCCCCGCCACAGACTCGGTTTTCAGTTCCTTCACCTTGTCCTTCTCCTTCTCTTTTGGCTTCATAAAATCGGGATCGCCAAAGCGATACACCAAAGCATCGTTTCCTGCCACTTGATGGTCTTCCTTGTTTTTAAGGAAATCACGGATAATGTTAGGCTTGTCAGCCTTGCTCTGCTTGGCGATGACAAACAGACGTTGTTTAGCACGAGTGAAAGCCACGTAAAGCAAATTGAGATTGTCCAGCTGGTTACTCTCCTTCTCTTTATCCAGCCTTTCCACAGCTTTCCCACCCATATTTGAAGCGCTCTTATCCAACTTGAACAACACCTTATCCAAATTAGGTATGGACTCAAAGCCCAAATCCTCAGCACACAGCCATTCCTCCGCCACCTTACTGGCGTTCAGTTTCTCATCCAGGTCGATGATGGCCTCGGGATAAATGACCACGGGAAACTCCAAACCTTTCGACTTGTGTATCGTCATGATTTGCACTGCATTGCCGCTCACCGACATCACAGCGAGTTTCTCCTGCTTAGTATCCCAATAAGTTAGGAAGTCGGCAATGCCTTCTTTAATGCCGAATTGCGACTTGAAAACCTCTTCCATGAAATAATTGACGAAAGCATCATGGATGGTGTCGAAATGGAAGATACGGAGCAAGTTAGCGCAGAGATCATAAAGGCAAGTCGCCTTGGCCAGCGCAGCTTGCAACAAGCCATCCTCTTCCAACCTCATCACAGATTCAATTGCCACTTCACCTTTCGCAATGGCTTTCACCTCATCAAAGAGTTGGCTAAGATCACCGTCAAAATCAGGCTCTTGGGTCAACTTCCAATAATAAAGCATGTTGGCGACAACATTCTCGTTATCACCATTTACCAAATAGCGTAAAGTGTTCACCAACAGCTGCACTTTATCTGACGACTTGAGCAAAATCGAGTCCTGTGAAATGACAGGAATTCCTTTGTCGTTCAAATAGTTGGCCATTTCTGAGCCGTAATCCGATTTACGAGTCAGCAAGGCAATGTCTGAGTATTGGTAACCTTTTGTCTCGGTAAGATCACGGATGATGGCCTCAACCCTATCAAAACAGTAATTCGGTTGGTTTTCAGCGTCATAGAGCTCCACTTGCACAAAACCTTCTTCGTCTTTATCTATCTTTTGGACGATGCTCACTTTTTCATTCGTGCCCGGTTTCGCCGACACATACACCTTTTGCAATGCTGGCGACAGGTTGGTGTAGACCGATTCGAAAAATGCATTGTTGAACTTGACAACGTTGGCGAAGGAACGATAGTTGGTATCCAGATTCTTGAATGCAAAATTGTCCTTCAAATTCCGCTCAAACTGTTGGAATGCAGCATTGCCTTGGGGCTTGCCATAGATTTCAGGCAAACTCACGATCTGCTCCACCTCGCCGCTGCGGAAACGGTAGATGGACTGTTTGCCGTCACCCACCACCATGCTCACATTATGGTTGGCCAAACCATTGTCCACGAGTGGTAAAAGATTATGCCATTGCAAGATGGAGGTATCCTGAAACTCGTCCACAAACAGATGGCGGAAATGCTCACCGATGCGCTCATACACGAAAGGCACCGAGAAATCGCCCATGACTGTATTGAGTAACTTATTGAACTCAGAGATGTGTACGATTTCTTCCTCTTTGGCCAAAGCATCAAACTCCATCTTGATTTGCGCACGTAGCGCATAGAGATAAAGCAAGTCCCTTTGCGTTTTATAGAACAAAAACGCCCCCAAGCCTTTTTCAACCTCGTCTTTGATGGCTTGAAGCACAGGCAACAACGCTGCATTGATGGCCTTGACTTGAGCTTTTCCCAGTTGCCTCTCTGCGTCATTCGAGAAGCAATTCTTTTTTTCGAGCACACCAATGAATCGTGGGCTAGGTTGTTCGTACACCTTTGCTGACAGCTTCCTGATGTAGGAAACAAACCCGTTTCTCCCGTATGAAAACAGCTCGTCCCTAAGGCCATATTGGCTTACCAAACGCGTAAAATCTTCCAAATGTGTTTGAAGGCCAGGCTCAAAGTCTTTCACCTTACCATTCAGGAAATCAATAGTTTGCTTGTATTCGGAAGAATTAGCAATACCGTTTTTCTGGCCCTTTTGATAGGCTTTTTCAGTCATCAGCTTGGCAATGAATTCGGAGAGTTTGGTCTCAAGGGCAGTCGAGCGCTGGCTGTCGAACTGGTTGTTGCTGAAGTCAACGAGCAGCTGGGTAAGGAAATCGTCTTGACCAATTCTCAAACCTAAACGTTCAGTTATGGTTTCTGCCACCTCATCGGTATCAATACTTACTGAATACTGGTTAGGCAAGCCCAAATCGTATACAAAGCTTCGCGACAGCTTTTGGACAAAAGCATCGATGGTACTGACGCAGAAACTACTATAGTCGTGCATGATTTGAGTCATCAAACTCTGTGCATTACGTTTCAACTCAGCATCGTTGATATCCAATTCCTCTATCAACTTGGCCTCCATCGACTTAGGATTAACCTCCTTGCTTTCAATGATTTCTTGAAGCGTCGTCACGATTTTGGCTTTCATGTCGTTGGCCGATGCATTGGTGAAAGTAATGGCCAGGATGTTCCTGAAATTACCCACTGCACCTTGATTGGCCAAACACAGTTTCAAGTATTCCTTGATAAGCGTAAAGGTCTTTCCTGAGCCTGCCGAGGCTTGGAAAACCTTGAAATTGGCATCCTTATTCATGTCTATCAGTTTTGTTCCTGTTTTTTACGCCTAATGATGAGTGGCTGGTTGGCTTGCTGACTTTTCTTTCTAAACAAATCGCGGAAAGTGGTGAACGACCTGCTATAGGACAAACCCAAGCCTTGCGTGTAGGGCGCACGCCTATCAATGGCGAAGCTGTTGTAATTGGTGTTGTAGTTGGAGTGGTTGTAAAAATGGACCTGCAGCCGTCCATCCTTACTCAATTTGTAGTACAAGTCGAATTCACCGACAATATTGGAGGCGCCATCAGCGTCGGGGCTGTTGCTTGATATCACGCCCACGTTGGTCTCGATGGTAAGCCGATTCTCAAAGAGCTCGGTGCGCAGGGCCACTTGGTACTCATCGAACGAATCGTCATTACCGGAGTGGTAACTCACACCTAAGTTCATGTTCTTGGTGATGTCGAGCTGGAAAAATGTCGAGAACAAGTTGGAAAGGTTCATCGTTTGATCGGCTCCCGCTGAACCACCCGCATAGGCAAACTTGCCAAATACAAGCAGGGAGAGGGCTTGGTTAGCCATCACCATCTGATTGGTCGTGTCGACAACAGAATAAACGGTTTGCGTGACATCTTCGCTTGCATTAGGCAACCTCATGCCAAAAGAGATAGTCGGATTGAGCAGGGCGTCCTTTAGATGGATGAGACATTCAACGTTGACACTGCTACTTGTCGAGGAAGTCGAGTCAATCTGGACGCCCAAATCGACCAAAGAAGCCTTGACGGCGTAAACGCCCGTGGCATTGATACGCCCATCCGTAGGACTTCCCGTCCAAGATATCGACCCTCCCTTCTGTAAGGTGAAGTTGCGCGTCACAATGTTCATGAGCGTAAGCAGGAAACGGCCCGAAGAGATGGTATACTTGCCATACATCGAAAGCGGTTCGGCAGTGGAGGTATTCAGTTTCACGTTACCGTCTCCTTTGGCATCGATGGTACCGATGTCACCAGGAAGCACAATTTTCAACTTGGCAAGGTCGGTAGCATCAATGTCGAGGTCGATGGCAAAATTATTCTTCTTTTTAACTGTTTTCTCATCGGCCATTTCGTCAATGGTATCAGTCACAGGCGTGACGAAGATAATGAAATCGTTGTCCTTCACCTTTGAGGTTCTGTTAAGCGGAATGGTAAGCGCCGTGCCTTCTTGGGTCCGAGCCTTGATATTCATGTAAATATCCTTGAATGGTCCTTTAATAGTGATCAGGCCATCGGCAATGGCAGTGCCATAGAAGGTGTCATTGTCCTTACTAGTAGTGGCCATGGCGAGGAATTCCTTTGGATAAAGCTTCAAATCAAGATAGAAGTCCTTAAACCTATCGTGCCTGATTTCTCCCGCGACTCTTGCCTGGTTACCCAAGGTGTCAGTCAACACCATATTCTCAAAGACAATTGTCTTGTTATCCACCAAAATCGTGGGATTGAAGGTATAGAAAGTGTTCAGATAACCGATCTTGCATCCACCGTCGGTGATGCTGACCTTGCCGCTGATGTCGGGCTGCTTTACCGAGCCTTTGATGTCGACAGTACCATTTCCATAGCCTTGCACACGCGACACAAAACTGCTCAACAAGGGGCTGAGTGACGACAGCCTCAAGGAATCCAACACTGCCGTGAAATCAAGGTTGTCGTCTTCCCTTGCCGTATAGTATGAGCCGTATGCATAAAGCATCCTTTTCTTATCATTGAAGATGTTCGCATCCACATCAACAGCCTTGTCTTCATTGTCCCACGCACTCTCAATCTCGACATCGCCAATCATATCGTCATTCAGGCCCAGCTGTTCAATACTGAGATCGGCCAAAACCATGGGGTCGGCTTTTAGGCTACTTACCAAGGCATCACCTGAAATGAGGCCATCGGCATTGAAACCCATGTTCTCCGTGAGCACATCGAAATTGGAAATATCAAACTTTCGCAGTTGCACCGAGATGGTGTCGCCTTCGTTCATAGGTACATAGCCGTCGAGCCTCAATGACTGCTGATTGTGGACAAACATCAGGTTGGAGATGTTGACACGGCCTTCCAAGATGTCAATGAAATTGCTGGGCATTACGTTCCACAACGAGTCGTTGATGATGATATCAGCTTTGCTGATGTTAACCATTCCTCCGTTTTCATGAGGATGGAAATTCGTCTCTATCAATGCCTTGTTATGGTCTGCCGTGTCGATGTCATCCCATTTGACGCGCATGGCGATGGTATCATTACCCATCTTGGCGAAAAACGAAAGGTTGTCAAGGCCTATGGACAAAGTGTCGGTCTCCGTGATATTTGTCCAACCGACACGTCCAATTGAAAGCGACCCGTAGGAAGCCTCCCGGTTGTTGAAATTACGAAGCTCAACATCACCAATAGAAACCTTCCCTATCTCAATGCCTTTGGTTCGTGCTGTAAGGTTAAGTTGCCGCGAACGCGAGGTGAACGTGCCGTTGACCGTAGTGTTTTTGGCTATTTTCAAATTGGGCATAAAGAGTTCGCTAAGCGTCTTTGTGTCTTTCAGGACGAGGCTGACGATGAAGTCCTGGTCGACATCGTGGTTGCGTGCATATTTCTCGAAAGCTTCCCTGTTTTGTTCAAAAATCGGGAAATGGACGAACGAGTCACCATATTCGTTCAGTACTGGCATGAGGCTGGCGAAATTCATCTGCCCCGCCATCTCGAAGTTGAAGAAATCGCAGGTGACATTGATGCGGCGCTGCATGAGGTTGTCGTTGAGGATAGATGCATCGAAATCGTTCATTTCGTATTGGCCTCTGCCATCGCGATAGACGGTATTGTCGAGATGCAGTTCCCCTTCAAGGTCGTCAATGTCGAAGCCTTTCAAGTTGGCGACAATTCGTGTGCTGATTTCAGAGATAGAGTCTTTCTTCATCAAACCCAGAGCTTTCAAGTCGGCATGGTCGACCTCAGCACGGAAGTCGGCAATAGGATATTTCTTGTTGTTGAAGTCGACCAAACCATTGAAATCGAGGCCAAGCACCTTGTCGTCAACAGTTACTGCACCCTTGAATCGGTTTTCTTTCAAATCGCCGTTGAGCACAATCTCGTCAATGGTATAGCCCATCAACTCGGCTTGGTAGACATTCCCTTTCATGGTCAAGTCGACATTGCCCTTCTTGGGGAATCGGACCTCAAAATCGGTATTCAAGTCAAGGCTGCCGATGAATTTCTCCGCGTTGGCAATTAGGCCAGCATTAATCCTGTCAGCATCGATGCGCCCTGAGAACACATTGTCGCCATTCTCCGTCTTTTGGCGCGCCACGTCAAGGTCAATATTGCCTATGCCTGAGGTGAGGTGGACTTCAGAATCAAAATCGTTGTATGAGCCCCTGAAATTCAAGGTAGCCTTGGCCAACTTCAATGGGCGCAACGACTCAGGTAGCGGTATCGTCTTTGTCGAAGATGGAATATAGAAATTCGTCAGGTCGTTGTATGTAAACTGCAACCGTTTGATGTACATCTCATGCATTCCATCGTTGAAATTCAAGGGATGCATGCTCAAGCTGCCTTCTATCACAGTCGACTTGCCGAACTCCGCCTTGAGATCGTCAACGCTAAAATGCTCGATTGACCCTGTGAAACGCCCTTCGAAGAAGATGCGATTCGGCATCTTGTACATAATCTCAGAAAACACGCCGATGTCGGAAAGCATGATGTCAGTTGGCCTAATCGTAGCATCAAAGACGACAGAATCGACAAAGCTACCAAAGGCGGAATAGTCGTTGTAGAGCATGTGCACATCGGCATCAATGCTGGTCTTGTTCAACTCCGCCTTCAAGCCATCGAGAAAAATGCCTTGCGAGCATACTACTGCATCAACGGCAAAACTCTTTACATCTAATCCACTGATTTCCTGCCCTTTGAGCGAATTGACTTTGGCACGAATGGAATCGCCATTCAGATAAAAATCCTGAGCCTTAAAATACACGTCGTTGAGTGCGATATGGGAATAATCCATCACATGACGTTCTGTTTTGTCAGGATGATCCTTGTTCTGGTTCCAATACACAAAATTGAGATTCTTCACATCAATTTTGTCGACAATGACACTAAGCGGCTCTTTTTCGGGCTTAAGCGTGTCGGTCTTGAAAGCATCCACGAGAAAAGCGAAATTGAACTTCTCCTCCCCTTCGTATTTGATCAAATTCGCTGTGACGTTACTCAATTTCACGTCCTCAAGATGGATAGTCCCATTCAAGGCATCGCGAAAGCTCAACTTGGTCTGCAAGGCCTTGATATCAGCCAACGCGTTATCATTCAAGTCTTTGACAACAATATCATCCAAATAGACGCTAAAATCAGGAGTAATCAGCAAACGGCCCACCTTGATGTCGCCACCAGTTTTTTCCGAAAGGTATCCGCTGGCATAACGGGCTGCAAACTTCTGGAAAACAGGGTCTTGAATGGCAATAAACAGACTGGTTACGATGCCAAGCAGCACCATAATCACAATCAAAATGCTATGGATAATCTTTTTTTTAATACTTTTGACCCTCCAAATTGAGACCCATGAACGAATACATTTTAGGCATCGAATCTTCGTGCGACGACACCTCTGCCGCTGTGCTTCAAGGCACGCATGTGCTCTCCAATGTCATTGCTAGTCAGAAGGTTCATGAGCAATACGGTGGTGTTGTCCCCGAACTCGCTTCACGTGCCCACCAACAAAATATCATCCCCGTCATCGATACGGCCTTGAAGACTGCAAAAATAGAAAAAAATCAGTTATCCGCCATTGCTTTTACGCGTGGTCCCGGACTTTTGGGCTCCTTGCTCGTCGGGACTTCGTTTGCAAAGGCTTTCGCGCAAACGCTGAACATCCCCATGGTGGAGATTGACCACATGAATGCGCACATATTGGTGCATTTCGCTACCGACGACACCCACACTGAGGTGCCCGACTTCCCGTTCCTGTGTCTCACCGTCTCGGGTGGTCACACCCAAATTGTGGTGGTGAAGGACTACTTTGACATGGAAGTCATCGGCAAAACCATCGATGACGCTGCCGGTGAAGCCTTCGACAAAACGGCAAAAATCCTCGGCTTGCCCTACCCTGGCGGCCCTGTCATCGACAAGCTGGCCAAGATAGGCAATCCCGAGGCCTTCACCTTCGCCAAACCGCAGATTCCAGATTTGGACTACAGCTTTAGCGGACTGAAGACCAGCATCTTATACACAGTCCGCGACAACCTAAAAGTCAACCCGAATTTCATCGAGGAAAACAAAGCCGACCTCTGCGCCTCAGTGCAGAAGACCATTATCGACATACTGATGAACAAGTTGGTGAAAGCCAGCAAGCAGACGGGCATCAAGACCGTGGCCATCGCTGGCGGCGTGAGTGCCAACAGCGGCTTGCACGATGCCATGCTCGCCTTGGGCGAAAAACACCACTGGAAAGTGTTCATCCCACGCCTGAGCTACTCCACTGACAACGCTGCCATGGTCGCCGTGGCGGGGTATTTCAAGTTCTTAAAGGGTGAGTTTGCCAGTCAGGATTTGGTGCCTTATGCGCGGCAGAGTTTGAAAGACTAGCGAGTCAAATCGATATACACTGGCAAATGGTCGCTAAACCCGCCGAAGTAACGCGGGCCGATGTAGGTGCGGAAGAGTTTCTTGCCATGATAGGTCTCGTCGTCCTCCAGCATGAAGTCGGCATGGAAGATGCGGGCACTACCTTCCTTATAATGAAGTCCCTCTCTTTCACCAAACAGGCCAGGCGTGACGATGATTTGGTCAAAGATCTGCCAGTCAGTTTGGTGTTTCAGCGTGCCTTCAAAACCTAGGCCTTCATTTTTGCCAAACAGGTTGATGAAACAACCCTCCTCCATCTCACTGGGATGGCGCGCCCGCAACACATCGTAAACACTTGGATCGGTGGGGCAGTCGTTGAGGTCGCCCATCATGATGACTTTGGGCTGGTAACCCTCGGGGGCAGCCGCCACGATAGAGTCAACCTTGGCGCGCAGAATCGCTGCCGAGCAGGAACGCGAGCCTACCGTCTCCAACTCGCCGCTATAACGTGAAGGCCAATGGTTGACAAAAACATGGATAGTGTCGGCTATATAAATCGGCCCTTCGACAAGCTCAGGGACCTTAGCTTTTACGGTCGTTGAGCCTGTCGAAACGCCACCTTCCACTGCAATGAATTTCGCATAAAGAATATCTCTCGAATGATACGCCGTATCCTCTGGATTGTAATAAGGAAACACCGCGCTCTCCACCAGCATGAAATGGTCCAAAGAATACACAATGGCAGGGTCGATGCCGCGCTTGTCGGGGCCTTCATAGAGCACCCAGCGATAGTTGTGTTTCTTCAGCGGTGTCTGTTCGAAAAGGGCACTCAACACATACTCGTTCTCCACCTCACACATGCCGAGGATACCAAGTGGACGGTTCTCCGACATGGCCAGAATGGCCTTGTACATATTGTTGCGCTTGCGGTAAAAGCGGGTTTTCGTCCAATGCTGCATGCCGTCCTCGGTGAAGGCATTGTATGCCTTGGTGCTGTCCACGTATGGGTCGAAAAAGTTCTCCATGTTCCAGAAGGCCACGCGGACAGGCTCGTTTTGCCCAGAAACAGTATTAGTAATCACAAAACACACAAAACCCAACAAAACAAACATCTTTAAAGCAGCGTGGGAAAGCGGCCCCTCATTCCGAACTTGATTCGGAACGGCACGCTTTCCAGCGGCATCCCAGTTGGGTGCCGCCTTCCGTCTAAAAAAGGTTTTACCTGTTTTGTAGGTTTTGTGACAGATTTCCATGACTCAACAGTGTATTCCGCTGCAAATGTAAGAAATTGTTTCTATTTTTGCACCATGAAATCGAAATTGATTATCCTTCTATTCTTGTTCATCGCCCACCTCGGGATGGCCCAAAACGCCCATTTTTGGGACGGCATCGAGTCTTTTGATGGTCCAACGGACGAGAATCCAGTTTTGGCAGCACAGATTGATTTCTATTTCGACAAAATGGTCGCCCCCCTACCCGATTCCATCACTCCTGAAATCGACCGATTGGTAGAAAGGACAAGTTTCAACACCGACCTCCGTGATTTCATCCTTTGGCATCTGCTTGAGAAATACCGCCATCCTGAATACATGAGCCAAGATCAAGTGTTCGTATGGCTTTACGACCACTGTTTTTCCCAACTGGAAATCAAGGATTTGAACGAAGCCAATTTGACCATGATCCGCGACAAAGCCGAGACCTTACGAAGGCTAGCTTTATTCAAACTGGCGCCCAATTTTGCAATATACGATTCTATTGATTTGCATTCCGTTGAAAGCGAATACACGGTATTGTTTTTCTACGACCACGACTGCGATGTTTGCCAACGGGAAATGCAAGACTTGGATTCGATTGGCGCTGAGCATCCTGAAATCACAACTCTTGCCATTGACATGAATCTCGATAGTCGGGGTGATAGTTCGGGCGGATTTGCAATCCGCCCGCAAGGAGATGGGGATTTGAAATCCCCTATTCAATACCGCCGGATTACAAATCCGTCGGAACTGATAGCGTTGTCCGATGCCTATGACATCGAAACCACGCCGTTGATTTATGTCCTTGACAGGAACAAACGGATTATCGCAAAAAAAATACAGGCGAAACAAATACCATTGGTGTTGTAATTGTGGATGCACGGCCGTGCATCTCTACAAGAATTACACACCCAACATTTGTTTCATTTCAGGCAGGCATTTTACCGCCTCCTCATACAATTTCCACTGTGCTCGTGTACGCACCAGATTGTGGGTGGGATACTGAATCTTATAATAGGTGTTGCCATTGATGTAGTCCGTGAGGAAACGTACGGCTTGCATGTAGGGGAACAAGGTCGCAGCGTAGGGCAGGTTTTCCTTTTCAATCGGCAGCAGGAAGGATTTCGTGCCTTCCAAATAGCCTTCCGCAAATGATTTGAAGATTTCCATGTTGAAATGGATGTTATCCAAATTGGGGTCGTCCTCGGCACTTGTATTGGCCGCAGAGCGCAAAAAGTCGCCGAAGTCGGAGAAGACGAAACTCGGCATAATGGTATCCAAATCAATGATGCAGAGCACGTTGCCATCCTTATCGAAGAGCATGTTATTCACCTTGGTGTCGCAATGACAGATGCGCTTCGGCAATTTGCCTTCACGATATAGCCGTTCGCCAAGACACATCTCGCCGGCCACAGCACGGATTCTGTAAACGAAGTTCTGCACCTCCACCTCACGCATCATCCCAGCACAGTCCTTAGCAACGGCTTCGTCCAATTGTTTCAGGCGGAACTCGATATTGTGGAAGTCAGGGATGATTTCCCCTATTGGCGCGTCCAAATCCGTCAACAGCGACTCGAAATCACCGAAGGAACGGCCCGCAAAATAAGCATAGCCTGGCGTAACAGCTTCGTAAGTGAAGCTGTCGGCGATGAAATCCATCACACGCCAATACTTCTCGTACTCAAAGACGTAGGTCTTGCCCGTGTCAGCCTTAAGGAAATGAAGAACACAGCGGTTGATGTCTACAACGCCTTGACTTTCATATTTCTGTCGGATGTGAGTCGTCACCGCCTCGATGTTGTTCTGGAGCATATCCACATCAGTAAACACAGCATTGTTGATACGTTGCAGGACATATTTCGGCTTGGCCTCGCCCTTGACCATGATTTTATAGGTGTCGTTAATAAGTCCGTTGCCCAAAGGCGTAATGTCTTCGATGATGTTCGGATCGATGAAACGACCCGCAATGGCAAAAAGTTCGTTCATAAGTGGAAAATTTTGGCGAAGATAGGAATTTTGAATGGATATTTTCTAATTTTGCAATGACTTTTAGACATGAGGTCAACCTCGTGCCGAAGGCACGATACATTATTTACCCTACACAAACGCAGTGCAGTGTAGGGATTCCAAACACATAAATCACATGAAAAACAAAATCCTACACATCCTCCTCTCTCTACTCCTACTGGCTGCTACCCTCGTCTGCAACGCGCAAAGAGGAGCTGACACCCGCAAGGGCAACTATGTCATCGTCGACAACAGCATCCTTTTCGACGAGCCACTGCGCATCGAAGGGCAGAAAAGCGTCCTTCAGCTCGCTGTCGACCCTATCGAGAACGTCCGCATCGGATTCATCGGCCTCGGCATGCGTGGTCCCGATGCCGTCGACCGCATGACTTACATTGATGGCGTGACCGTCGTGGCTCTCTGCGACATCGAGCCCGACCGCGTCGAAGCTGTGCAGACCAAAATCCTTGAAGCGAAAAAACTGCCGCGTGCCGCTGCCTATACAGGTCGCGATGGCTGGCGCGAGCTCTGCGAGCGCAAAGACATCGACCTCGTCTACATCTGCACCAACTGGCAGACGCACGTCATGATGGCCACCTACGCTATGCAACAGGGCAAGCATGTGGCCTTGGAAGTGCCTGCCGCCACCTCCATTGAAGACTGTTGGAAACTCGTCGATGTGGCCGAACAGACCCAACGCCACTGCATGATGCTTGAGAACTGCTGCTATGACTTCTTCGAGCTGACCGCACTCAACATGGCACAGCAAGGCATGTTCGGCGAACTCATCCACGGCGAAGGCGCCTACATCCACAATTTGGAACCCTATTGGCGCGAATACTACGAAAACTGGCGTCTTGAATTCAACCAAGCCCATGCCGGTGACGTCTACCCCACCCACGGCCTCGGGCCCCTCTGCCAAGCCTTCAACATCCACCGCGGCGACCGCATGAAGACCTTGGTCTGTATGAGCACACCGTCCTACAATGGCAAAAAAATTGCCAAGGAACTGATGGGCGTCGACGACTTCGCCAACGGCGACATGACCACCACGATGATCCAGACAGAAAAAGGCAAGACCTTCCTGATAGAACATAACGTCTACACCTACAGACCCTATAACCGCTTGTACCAACTTACCGGTACCGAAGGCTTTGCCAACAAATACCCCATCGAAGGCTTCACAGTGCTAGAGGACAAATTCCCTGCCGGTTTCCTTCCTGAAGGCGCGAAACTCAACCCTCACGGATTCGTTCCTGCCGTGGTGCGCGACAAAATCTTGAAAGAGTATCTTCACCCCATCGCTGTGGAGATTGAAGAGAAAGCCAAGGAAGTGGGCGGCCACGGTGGCATGGACTTCATCATGGACTACCGCCTCATCTACTGCCTGCAACATGGCCTGCCGCTCGACCAAGACGTCTACGATGCAGCCGAATGGTCATGCCTCGGTGAGCTAACCGCAGCCTCCATCGCCAACGGCGGCATGCCCGTGCAGATGCCTGACTTCACGCGCGGCGATTGGGATAAGGTGAAAGGTTACAAACACGCAAAATAACCCCGATACATTAAAAAAACGTAGGGCTGCCATGGTATGACAGCCCTACATTCGTTTTTATTCAGTTTTATTTCGCTGCTACAGACCTGAAAAACAGCTCGGCGTCTTTCCACACGGTGTAATCACGGGCATAAAGCAAATTCATTTGGTTGAGCACATCGGTATCGATGTCCTTTTCCATATAAGATGCGGGAGTATAAACCCCTTTGCGAATCTTGGGCAGTTTCTGTGCCTCGTCCGCAGGCGAGCAATAACCTACCCAGGTGCGACGGCCCAGTAAAACCAAGACAGCGTTCTTTAGGAACTTCACAGGCTTTTTAACCACCAAGGCCAAAGGCAACCAGAAAAGTATACTGAACATGCTCATCACCACGTCGAAGAGGCGTTTGTTGCGACGATTGGCCACCGTGTCGATAGCTTTGATGTCAACAGTGTAAAGGTCGCCACGCGTGTTGATGCTGTTGCTGCCGATGATGGAGAGACTGTCCTCGGGCGCAATCTTGTAATCCACATCGGTGGCGTGCCAGTCCACCATCTTGTCGATGATGACCTGATGCGGTACATCCTTGGAACAGAAGATGACCTCCGTTATCTTATAGATCTCAATGATGTCAGGCACCTGCGAGAGGTTGCCGATAAAGCCCTCGGGAGCTTCGCCTTGCGTCTCCGAACTCACCAAACCGATGAAATCAGGCTTGATCGAAGTGCTCTCCAAGATGGAATTGACACGTTGCACCTCTTCAGGGCTACCGATTACCAAAAAGCGTTTCTTCTCGGTCTTCTTCGACTTAAAACTCTCGTTGCCAGTCAAGATGCCGATAAAGCGTATAAGGCTCATTTCCATAGCCAACCATATCATTCCGAACAAGATCAATGCACGAGAGAAACGAAGGCTTAAGGGCAACAAGGCATACAGCACCAAAATCACGGCGCTGCCAAAAGCCACTCCAAGCACGGCTTTGCCGATGTTATATGGCTTATCGTAACCTCCAGTAAAATAAGTAGATAGCAACCATATCAAAATATAGGCAGGCAACACGGCTGCGAAGAGCAAGATGGGATAGCTACCTCCACCATCATAGATGGTGCCACGCCCCCAGAAATAACTGATGGCCGCCAAACCGCTGTAGCCCAACACCGCATCGAGGAAAGGTACAGCCGCCTTGTGGAAGAACTGTGACACCAAAGCGAAAAACGCCTTGATGTAAATGGCCATGTTGATGAGGAACGAGAAAGACTTAGCCCACGACTGCCCAAAGTGCTTCTTGGCAAAGATCTCCATGGCGCGATAGAAGACAAACACATAGTTGACGCTGGTCTTTTTGGTGCTCTCGCCCTTGTAGTGAATGATGCGCGTCTCGGGGAAATAGTAGTTCTTGTAGCCACCTTGCGTGATGCGGTACGACAAGTCGATATCCTCGCCATACATAAAGAAGGTCTCGTCTAAGAGGCCAACCTTGTCGAGGGTCTCTTTACGCATAAGCATGAATGCCCCAGCCAAAATCTCCACCTCGTTGGTCTCGTCGTTGGAAAGATGACCCATGTAATAGCGCGCAAAACGCTTGCTGTGTGGAAACAACTTGCACAGGCCGAACATCTTATAGAACGCCGTTGCAGGCGTAGGGAGGCCACGCTTCGACTCGGGCAAGAACTGTCCTTTGCCATCCACCATCTTCACGCCGAGACCGCCTGCATCGGGGTGACCGTCCATAAAATCGACGCACTTCGAGAAGGTGTCGTCCTCCACCACCGTGTCGGGATTGAGAAGTAGCACATACTCGCCCGTGGAGATGCGGATGGCCTGGTTGTTGGCGCGGCTGAAGCCCACGTTCTCTTTATTTGCGATGACCTTCACCTCGGGAAACTTCTGCGCCAACATCCTCAACGAGCCGTCGACGGAGTTGTTGTCGACGACAAACACCTCCCCCTCGATGCCCTGCATGGCGCGACGCACCGAGTAGAGACACTGCTCGAGGAAGTATTCCACGTTGTAATTGACGATGACGACAGAAAGCTTCATCAGAGTTGCAATCAGTTGTTACTATTGGAGTCCAGATTGGTCTTCACCGCTTTGAATCTCTTTTTGGTGCCCTTAGGAATGCTGTCGCTGATATTCTCCAAACCACAGGCATTCATGATTTTAGCCTTGAGTTCGTTGTTCTGCATCCAACCCGTGAACTGTTCCGCACCAGGACCGTAGGCATAGACCAACACCGGTAGGCAGGTATGGCTTCCCGTGGAATAATTAAACACCACATTGGTGTATTTGCCTTGCGGGTCGGGCAAAGTCAAGCCACCCGTCTCGTGGTCGGCAGTAACCACGACCAAGGTGTTGCCTTTCTCTTTGGCATAGTCCAAAGCCACCTGGATGGCATAGTCGAAGTCGAGCATCTCGTCCATCATCCATGTTGAGTCGTTGCCGTGACACGCGAAGTCAATCTGCGAGCCTTCCACCATGAGGAAGAAACCATTCTCAGCATCGTCAAGGGACTTCAAAGCAGTCTTCACTGCACGAGGCAGGAAATCGCCACGATCTGCAGCATGCGGCATGTGACCGTCATTGGCCATGACCGCATATTTCTTGCAAGTGACATCAATGTCAGCCAAAGTGTCGTAGACCATCCAACCCAACTCGTTCTCCATACGTGAAACGAGGTCGAGACTGTCCTTTCGTTGGTTGAAGTGTTTCATGCCACCACCGATGATCAGATTGAGGTAGGGGTTCTCGGCCATCTGCACGGCAATGTCCTCATACTGTCTACGATGCGGCACCTTGGCATAGAAAGCGGCAGGCGTAGCATGCGTGACATAGCTCGTCACAACAATGCCTGTCTCCTTGCCTTGCTCGGCCAAAGCCTCAAGCACCGTCTTCACTGGAATCGTATCAGGATTCATGCCCAGCATGGCATTGTTGGTCTTGTGATCGCTGGCCAAAGCCGTACCAGCAGCTGCCGAGTCGGTGATGTCGTTGCTGGCCGAATGGGTGTCGACAACGCCAATGTAAGGAAACTGTTGGAAGGTCATTTCCTCTCCAGATGCAAGTTTGGCGGCATACACCTGAGGCAGAGCCATGCCATCGCCAATCATATAGATGACGTTGACGGCTTTAGCAGGTTCTTGGGGGTCCTCTTTCTTGTTACAGGAAGGCAGCATACCCAACGAAACAAGGACTAACAGAATAAAGGTAATTCTTTTCATTGAATTGATCATTTATTAGTGAGATTCCCTTCGGGAATGGAGTGTCGTTTCTTTGTTAATCGGCGGCGGCCACAGACAACATCTATCTTGTAAATCCCTATGCCGCCGCAAAATGACCTATGTCCATACTCCATTCCCCGCAGGGGAATCTCTTTTTAATATCGGTATTTATTTCTTTTTATTGCTTCCTAGCCACTACTTTTTTCACGGCCTCTACGATGTCGGGCGTGTCGAGATGATAGGCTTTCAGCAACTCATCGGGCGTGCCACTTTGGCCAAACACGTCGTTGACGGCGACCATCTCCATCGGGCAAGGCATGTTCAAGGCCAAAACCTGGGCGATGCTGTCGCCGAGGCCACCATTGCGCTGGTGCTCCTCTGCGGTGACCACACAACGGGTCTTGCGCACCGACTTCAGCACTGCCTCAACATCCAAAGGCTTGATGGTGTGAATATTGATGAGCTCCGCATTGATACCCATTTCCTTCAGGATTGGAAGAGCTTGGACGGCTTTCCAAACGAGGTGACCGCAAGCGAAGATGGTCACGTCGGTGCCTTCCTGCAGCATCTGGGCCTTGCCAATAACGAATTTCTCGTCCACAGGAGTGAAGTTCGGCACTTTCGGGCGACCGAAACGCAGGTACACGGGGCCGTCGTATTCGGCAGCGGCGATGGTAGCGTTCTTGGTCTGGTTGAAGTCACAAGGCACAATGACGGTCATGTTGGGCAACATTTTCATCAGGCCGATGTCCTCGAGGATCTGGTGGGTGGCACCATCTTCACCGAGAGTCACACCCGCATGGGAGGCGGCAATCTTCACGTTTTTATTGGAATAGGCCACGCTTTGGCGAATCTGGTCATAGACACGACCCGTCGAAAAAGCCGCAAAGGTGCCCGTGAACGGCACGAAACCGCTCAAGGCCATGCCAGCCGCCATGTTGACCATGTTGGCCTCCGCGATGCCCGTTTGGAAGAAGCGTTCCGGGAACTCCTTGGCAAAGTCACCCATCTTCAGTGAACCAGTGAGGTCGGCACAGAAGGCCACCACCTTGGGGTTGCGGCGACCCGCTTCAAGCAGGCCTTCACCGAATCCCGATCTTGTATCTTTGTTGTTTTGAATTGTAAAGTCCATATTCTTCTTTTTTTGTCACAAAACCTTCAAAACCCACAAAACTGCTTTTGTGCAGACGCGGCGCCCAACCGGGTCGCCGCTGGAAAGCAGGCCAGTTGGCTGCTTTTCACTCCACAGCAAAGTATCGTATGGATTAGGTTTTGCATTGTTTTGTATGTTTTGTGATTAATAATCCCCTAATGTTTCCTTAAGCTGTGAAAGTGCATTGGCGGCCTGCTCGTCGTTGGGCGCCGAGCCGTGCCATTTGTGTGTGCCCATCATGAAGTCGACACCCATACCCATCTCAGTGTGAGCCAGGATGAGCTGCGGCTTGCCTTGGAAGGCATTCTCACGAGCAAACTTGAGGGTGTTCACCACAGCCTGCATGTTGTTGCCGCTCATCTCTAGTACATTCCAGCCGAAGGCTTCGTACTTGGCACGAAGGTCACCGAGGTTGAGCACGTCGTCGGTTGAGCCGTCGATTTGTTTCTTGTTGTAGTCGATGATGGCAACGAGGTTGTCAACACCTTTGGCAGGGGCATACATGGCGGCCTCCCAAATCTGGCCTTCCTCCTGCTCACCGTCACCCATTAGGACGAAGACGAGGTGCTTGTCGCCATTGAGACGTTTGGCCTGTGCCGCTCCGACGGCGACTGACAGACCTTGGCCGAGCGAACCCGAAGCGATGCGTATGCCAGGCAGTCCCTCAGCCGTGGTAGGATGACCCTGAAGACGAGTACCCAGTCGACGGAAGGTAGCCAGTTCACTGACAGGGAAATAGCCACGGCGGGCCAAGATGCTGTAGAACATCGGGCTGATGTGGCCGTTGGAGAGGAAGAACATGTCCTCGCCATTGCCGTCCATGCGGAAGTTGGCGGGGTCGATTTGCATTTGGTCGAAGTAAAGCGCAGTGACGATGTCGGTAGCGCCCAAGGAACCGCCCGGATGTCCCGATTGGCAGCCATGCACCATACGGATGATGTCGCGGCGCACCTGCGAGGCAATCCTTTCTAATTCATTGATAGTCATATTCTTGTTTTTAGATTTTATTGATTCATATTCTGACCGCAAAGCTAAGCAAAAAACTATTCCAAATCACGCTCTTGCACTTTGTTTTTCTTTCGGTCGTAGT
>CACXIM010000023.1 GCA_902767725.1 uncultured Bacteroidia bacterium
GTATGGAACATCGAAAGCCGCCCCTATTGGCTGGATGTCAATATGAAGAAATACGATGACATTGCCCGAGAATTACAACAACTTGAATACCTGCCATTTATCGAAGCCATAACCGATGAAAAAGGGCACACTGCCATTGCTTTGAAAACCATTTTTGGCGATAAGGAAATCCGTTATACCCTTGACGGTAAAGACGTTACAACAAACGATTCCATCTATAAGAGGCCTATCGTTTTGGAGCGACCTTGCCTAGTGAAAGCTGCTTGTTTCAACGCCTTGGGCGAACCTGTTTGCACCGAACGGTATTTCTGCTACCACAAGGGCATGGGCAGGCTGAAGCAACTGAACAGCCCTGCTGGCAATTATCGTCCAGAATACTCGGGCGGCGGAGACAACGCCCTACTTGATGGTAATCTAGGCAGCGACGACTATACAGACGGTCATTGGCAAGGTTTCTATGGTATCGATGCTGACCTTGAAATCGACTTGGGCTCTTTAACCAAGGTCAACGCATTGAATATAGGATTCTTGGTGAATGCTCACGACTGGATTTTGCGCCCCGATGTGGTGGAAATTCACTGCTCCACCGATGGCAAAAACTACAAACCTTTCAAGAGTTTTAACTTATCAACAGAGATATCATTGAAGGGTAATCACACCTTCCGTGAACGCTTCGTAGCCCCCAATCTCTCCACGCGCTACCTGCGCATCGTTGTGAAAAACCCAGGAAAGCTGCCAGAGGGTTTACCAGGAGCCGGTTATGACTCTTGGATCTTTATGGATGAAGTGATGGTGGAATAGTCAATTCCTGGTACGTCTATAGCTCAACCCCAAGGAATAGGAAAGTGGCGCAACCTCTGCACCCGTCAGCTCCAGCTCCAAGGCACAACGTTCCTTGATCAAGCTTTTGAGCGAAATCCTTTCGGTACGCTGCTCGCCTTCCTGCAAGGGACTGAGCGAATAGTAATCGTCCGCCAGCAGGTAATTGGGCGTTCCCTTCTCGATGATTCGCACACGCAACATCAACCCCGTCGCACGGCTTGGCCCCAAGTTCTGCAAGTCGACTTCCAATTCACAGTCGGCCTTATGGACAATTGAAGCAGGTTTCGACTCAAACCTCACACCTTTCATAAGCAGGCTGGGCGTGTCATCGACGGGAACGGCCTCCATGCGCGCATCCGCATAATCTTCAGGAATCTGCCCTATCTGCCATCCCGACATGGTGGTCTCCAGATAATAGTACCGCTTCCCGCGAAACTGAAGATAGCGGTCAGCCTCTATCCCATCACACTGTACACCGATGGCCATGTGTTCGGGCAGCACCAACAAAATGAAGTCAATGTCCATCTCATAGAACAAAGCCGTCAGCAAAGCCACTTTGTCTTCGCAGTCGCCACAGCCATCCACTAAGGTCTCAATGGGATAACGCACATACTCGTCAGTGCCCTTGCTGTCTGTGTCATGGGCGTATGGCAAGGATTGCACAAAAGTAAGTGCCAGGTTAATCTTTTCCAACTCCGAGGCGGCATTCCTACTGAACTCGGTCGCCAAAGCCTGCATTACAGGTCGGTCATGCTCCGAAAGCATGAAGCTGAAGTAATTGGGCGGCAATTCATCACCTTGAAACCTATAGCGATAGGCCAGATGCTCGCGGTCGTAACGGAAGTAGCGGTAAAGTTCCTTACTGATATTCAGCGAGATGGTACAATTCTTTTTGTTGTACTCCCATGTATGCTCCACCTCATAAACGCCGTCATACTCCTCAACGGAATGGGCCGAGACGGAAAGGCTGGCAATGGCCAATAATAGGATAAGGTGTAAACGCGCTCGCATGGGAAGAATTGTTTTTCCATGTAAACGCAAGAATCATGCAAATTATTGCCTATGGCTAATAGCCTATGGCCAATGGCTGACCCACTGTAAGGGCAAGCCATTGGCCATAAGCCATAGACCATCGTTATTTTCCCCAATAATGGAAATCCTTCAATTCTTTCAGCAATTCCTTCACGGCAGCCTCCAGCTGTTCATCGACGCCTTCAGCCATCTTCTCAGGCGTGTTGCGCACCTTAATATCGGGTTCCAACTGTGTGTTTTCCAGCCAGTTGCCCTGCTCGGTGCGGTAACCGACGACAGGCAAGCCAAAATACAAGGAAGGATCTTGCAAGGTTTCCCATGTCACACTCGACATAGTGCCTGGCACTGGCATTCCGACGAGACTGCCCATCTTCTTGTATTTGTAAACCCAAGGCGTGCCATGCGCATTGCTATAATTGGCCTCGCCGATAATCATCACCGAAGGCTTGTTGTAGCGCCGCGAAGGCATCACGCAGGCCACGCTGTCGTTGATGACTTGCTCCAGGTATTTCTCGCCACTGAAGAGGATTTCGATGTCCTCGTGAAGACGACCGCCGCCGTTAAAGCGCGTATCGATGACGATGCCGTCACAAAGGTTGTATTTGCCAAGGATTTGCGAGTACACATCGCGGTAGCTAGCATCGCCCATGCTCTTGATGTGGACATAGCCCAATCGGCCATTGGACAGCTTCTTCACCGTCTCCTCGTTGTGTTTCACCCAACGGTTGTAAAGCAACTCGTTCATCGCACCATGGCTGATAGGCTTCACCGTCTCATCCCAAGTCTTGCCACCGTCTTTAAGGGTCACCAAAACGGTCTTGCCACGTTTGCCATTGAGCAAGGGATAATAGTCCATGCCTTTGGTAATCTCCACACCATCAATCTTTTGGATGATGCAGCCTGCCTTCACTTTCGACTTACCCTTATCGAAAGGACCGCCTTCCACGACCTCGGCAATCTTGAGGCCGTCGCCCTTGTAATCAAGATCAAGCAACACGCCAAACTCTGCTGTGGCATCGCCTTTGCTCCCCGGTCGGTAGCCCGAGCCCGTGTGAGACACATTTAACTCACCAAGGATTTCGCTCAGCATTTCGCTGAAGTCGTAGTTGTTGTTGATATGTGCCAAGAAAGGTTGATAGGCCTCTTTCATCAAAGCAAGATCAACACCATGATGGTCCTTCATAAAGAAACGCTTCTCGATTTGCAAGAAGACATGCTCAAACATGTATTCGCGCTCCTCGGCAAGGTTGAGCTCCATAGTGGCGTCATATTTAATAGGAGTTGACTTGCCACCCTTATCAAATTTCTGCAAGTTGTTGCCCGAGAGCACAAAGAGGTTGTCGCCATTCATCCTCAACTGGGCACCGCCTTGTCCCAACTTCTTCGTGATCTTCATCGACTTTTCGCGCACATCCATCTCCCAAAGGTCGTAGCCCTTCTCAAACGAGGTCATGAAATAGAACTTCTCGCCATCTTTTGAAAGAGCCATACCACTTAAACTCGACGACATCGGGGTGAGGCGCATGACGCGGTCTTGCAAGTGTTCCAAGTCCACCTCTATCTTTTTGACTTCCTTTGGTTTATCGTCTTTTTCGGTCCCTGAGCCATCTTTTTTATCGTCCTTCTTGTCCTTTTTCTTTTCGCTCTTTTCCTCCTTCTTAGACTCGTCTTTCTTGTCATCTTTCTTGCCCTTTTCCTGCTCCTTCAGCAAAGCATATTCTTCCTTGTTGAGGCGGAACTTGTCGTAGGCATCCTGGTTCATGAAAGCAATGAAAGCATCGTTTTGGCTGCCCCATGAGGCATGGGAACGCATACCGTAACGGTTGGAGCGATAGATAATGGCATTGCCATCCAGCACCCATTGCGGGCTACCATCAATATAGGCGCTCTCAGTAATGTTGTAAATGGTTTTCGAGCCGTCGGCCTTCACGATGCCGATGTCGGAATAAGGATCGCGCATGTGGGAAATCAAAGTCAGGGCAAACCATTGTCCGTCGGGCGACCACTCGTAAGAAAAGCCATAATCGTCGGTTTCGTAATGCTGGCAACCATCGGTAATCTGGCGCACCGCTTTTGAAGCCACATTATAGACTTTCAGCACGCTACGGTTCTCAATAAAGGCGATTTCCTTGCCATCAGGCGAATAGGACGGGGCAATGCGTTCGATGCCGTCATTGTCAAACAGAGGCTTCTCCTCCACCAAGGTGGCGTATGCAAAGTTGTAGTCGTCCTTCCGCTCAATGGTGGCTTGGTACAGGTTCCAGTAACCTTCGCGCTCCGAAGCATAAACGATGGAGCGTCCATCCTTCGAGAACGAGGGGTTACGCTCGGCCTGTGCGGTATGCGTGATTTGCTTGGTGGTGGCATATTCATCCACACCTGTCACGAAGAGCTCACCACGCGAGATGAAAGCAATCAACTTACCATCCTGACTCAAATCAAAGTCGCCGATACCTTTGAAATCCTGCTTGACCAACTGCTCTTGAGACTGGTCATTAACAATTTCAATATTTACCCTTTGAGGCTCACTTCCAATGCGTTGGGTATAGATTTCACCCATATAGCCATAGCACAACAATCCATCGTTAGCCACGCTCAAGAAGCGCACGGGATGCGTCTTGAAGTGGGTTACCGCCTCCACCTGTTCAAGGTTGTTGGCAGGAGCTTTATAGACATTGAAACTTCCATTGTTGCGCTCGCTCAAGAACACAACATCCTTATAGCCAGGCAAGTATCTCGGATCCCTGTCTTCACCCACGTTGGTCGTGAGGATGGTATGCGTCTTTTTCTTAGCGTTGTAGTATACCACATCACGCGCCACAGAGGACACATGGTGCTTTCGCCAAATGTTCTCGCTGCCTTTGCGGTCGTAGTAAAGGAAAGACTTGCCATCCTTGTCGAATGACATGCTGCTCACCGGCACTGCCACCACTTGTTCGGGGCGACCGCCTTCCGTGCTCACCTTATATAATTCGGTAATCCACCCCGCTGCAAACTGCACGTTCTCAGCAGACTTTTGGACCTGGGCGGAAAAATAGATTTCCTTGCCGTCAGGCGAGAAAGCCAGCGGAATCTCAGTGGCAGAGTTCGTCGTAATGCGTTTGGCCACACCGCCTTCTGCTGAGACAAGATAGATGTCGAAATTACCGTTTCGGTCGGTGGCGAAGGCTATTTGTTTGCCGTCGGGCGACCAAATTGGGTCGGCATCATAAGCAGCATTTGTAGTGATTTGCAAGGCTTTGCCGCCGTTGGCGTTCACCACATAGATGTCGCCTTTATAGCAAAAGGCAATCTTGTCGCCTTGAGGCGAAATCACATTGTGGCGCAGCCACAAAGGTTGGGCGGAAAGTTGGAATGCCACAGTAAGCAGTGTGATTAGGAACAGTTTTTTCATAGCTTTATTTTATTGATTATCATTATCTTATTTCAAATTCAAACATGGGCTCATCTTCCAAGAACAACTGCAACTTATCCCCGACGTGCACCTCTCCCACGCCTTGTGGCGTACCAGTAAAAATGCAATCGCCTTCATTCAAGGTGACAAAACGGGAGACATGGGAAACAATTCGATCAAAACTGAAAATCATGTCGCGGCTGTGGCCTTGCTGCGCCCACTCGCCGTTGAGTTTCATACCAAAAGCAATGTCCTCAGGATGATTCAACTCACTGATTTTCTTGAATTCTCCTATCGGAGCCGAATAATCGAATGACTTGGCTATTTCCCAAGGATGGCCTTTGGCCTTGCATTGGCTTTGCAAATCACGGGCGGTGAAATCGATGCCCACGGTGATGGCATCATAATACTCGGAAGCCGAGCTCTCGTCAATCAATTTACCGGTCTTGCAAATGCGCATCACAAGTTCCGTCTCATAATGGATTTCCTTGCTGAAATCAGGATACGGGAAAGGCTCGCCGGCAGGCAGCAAAGCCGTGTCAGGTTTCATGAAAAACATGGGCTCGGAAGGCAGCGCGTTGTCCAATTCCTTGACATGCGCCAGATAGTTTCGTCCTATACAGATGATTTTCATTATTTTACATTTTTACCTCCCATGCGCAACTTGATGGCGGTCACCACCTTCTTCGTATAGCGCGGGAAGTCATTTTTCATGATCCAGTCGTAATAAGGCGGCTCCATGCGGAACACATCCTCCACCCTCTTTCCTTTGTGCTTGCCGAACATGAAGACCTCCTTACCTTCATCATCGAAGATGATTTGTCCCGAAAGGTCGGCGTTCTTATGGTGGGCAGAAAACTCAGAAAGTTGCTTCATGTCGTTAATCGGGCCTTGCGATTTGTTTCCTTTACCATCTTCATAATCAACACCTTGATACTTGTCGAGCATGGCACGAAGCACATCATAAGTGGCCTTGGTGTCGGCCATGGCACCGTGGGCACCTTCCAGTTCGACATGGCAGAAATAACGGTAGGCGCTCTTCAAGTTGCGCGGTTCCATTTTCATATAAATGTTCATCACATCAATGAAGTCGCGGCTCTTGAGGTCGAAGTCGTAGTCCACACGAAGGAATTCCTCCACCAGCATCGGGAGGTCGAACTTCAAGATGTTGTAGCCCGCCAGGTCAGCGTTTCCGATGAACAGAGCAATCTCCTTAGCCTTATCTCGAAACGTGGGCTTGTCGGCCACCATCGCGTCGGTATAGCCGTGTACCGAAGTGGATTCGGACGAAATCGGCATCTCGGGATTGAGCAGCCATACGCGCTGTTCCTCGTCACCGTTCACGTTGATTTTCAACACGCTCATCTCCACGATGCGGTCGTGCGAGGGATTCAAGCCCGTCGTCTCCAAGTCGAAGAAGGCGATGGGGCGTTTAAGATTCAGTTCCATAGAAGTTGAGATTTTGAGTGCAAAAATAATACATAAAAAGTAGCAATATCCATTTTTTTCCTATTTTTGCCCCACTTTTCAAACAAAATAGAACTATTTAGAAGTATCAAATTATTGAAAGACATGATGGAAGAAAATGAAATGAAAGAGAAAGAAGAGCTGTTCTCGAAGGCAGTGAAAGCAGGAAAGAGGACCTACTTTTTCGATGTGAAATCAACCAAGAACGACGAAAAGTACATCACCATAACCGAAAGCAAGCGTCGTTTCGACGAAGGTCTGCAACGCTTCTTCTATGAGAAACACAAGATTTTCCTCTACAAGGAAGATTTTGAAAAGGTTTCCAAAGGCTTGACCGATGCCATCAAATACATCGAGACAGGCGAATATCCTGCCGACTATTACGACCAACCCGAGCCGCGCCACTTCGAGCACACGGAAGGCGAAAGTCACAGTGAGATCGACAATGCCATCGACAAATGGTTCGACAGCCTGGACAAATAATCAATCAAGCCAAAACACAGAGGCCGCAAGCATTTGCGGCCTTTTTTGTTGTCCTTTCATTTATAGACAAAAACTTATCAACAAATTGATGTTGTGTTGATAACTTTCCCTTTGCGACGGCAATAAATCGCGCCAAAACACGTATTTTTGTAGCGTAAATTTTTGACAGAAAAAATGGGTAAGACAATAGCGATAGCCAACCAAAAAGGAGGTGTAGGCAAGACCACTTCCGCCATTAACCTTGCGGCCAGTTTGGCCGTCCTCGAATACAAGACACTCCTCATCGACGCCGACCCTCAAGCCAACGCCACCTCAGGCGTGGGAATCGACCCAAGAACCGTCGAGACGAGCGTTTACGAATGTATCATCGACCAAGTGGATCCGAAGACCGTCATCACGGAAACGGAGACGCCTAACCTCTTCCTATTGCCAGCCCATATCGACCTCGTGGGAGCCGAAATCGAGATGATCAACCTGCCCGAGCGAGAACTGATGATGAAGAAGCTCCTTGCCCCTATCAAGGACGACTATGACTTCATCATCATCGACTGCTCGCCTTCGTTGGGTTTGGTCACCGTCAACTCACTCACCGCCGCCGATTCGGTCATCATCCCCGTGCAATGCGAATATTTTGCCCTCGAAGGTCTCGGCAAGCTGCTCAACACCATCAAGATCGTGCAGACCCGCCTCAATCCTGACCTCGACATCGAAGGCATCTTGCTCACCATGTTCGACACGCGCCTGCGTCTGTCGAAACAAGTGGTCGAAGAAGTCAAGATGCACTTCCAGGACATGGTGTTCAACACCATTATCAACCGCAACACACGCCTAAGCGAGGCACCCAGCTTCGGTAAGACCATCGTCATGTACGACGCCAACAGCACGGGAGCCATCAACTACCTCAACCTCGCCCGCGAGATCCTCGAAAAGAACAACCTATCCACCAAAGACTAACACGCCATGCCTGACAAAAACAGAAGAGCCTTAGGCCGCGGCCTCGACGCCATCATGCAAAGCCCCGAAACCGACATCACCAGCCGTGACATCAGCGGCGACTTTGTGGCCGGTGCCGTTGCCGAAATCGACATCAACCTGATTGAGACCAACCCCTTCCAGCCCCGCACCGAATTCGACGAGACTGCCCTGCGCGAGTTGGCCCAGTCCATCAAGGAACAAGGTGTGATTCAACCCGTTACAGTCAGAAAACTTGGCTACAACAAATACCAACTCATCTCAGGCGAACGCCGTCTGCGTGCCTCCAAGATGGCTGGACTCACCAAGATTCCAGCCTTCATCCGCGTTGCCAACGACGAGCAGATGCTCGAGCTCGCTCTCATCGAGAACATCCATCGTGAAAACCTCAACGCCATTGAGGTGGCCATCTCTTACCAACGTCTCATCGACGAGTGCAGCCTCACCCAAGAGGAAGTGAGCGAGAAGGTGGGCAAGAGCCGTAGTGCCGTAGCCAACTTCTTGAGATTGTTAAAGTTGCCACCTGAGATACAGCTTGCCATCCGCGACGGTCACATCAGCATGGGTCACGCCCGCGCCCTCATCAACATCAACGACAAGGAAGAGCAGCTGAAGCTCCTGCAACAAATCATCATGGATGAGATGACTGTGCGCCAGACCGAGGAAATGGCCGACAAGGCCAAGGGCAAGGCCGACAAGGAACGCAAGCAGACCAACTTCATCCCCGAGCACTTCAAGAGCAAGATCAAGACCCTGTCGCAAACGCTCAACACCAAGGTGAAGGTAAAACGCGACATCAAGGGCCACGGCAGCGTGGTCATCGACTTCAAGGACGAGGCCGAGTTTGACCGCATCATGGAACTCTTTAACCGCAAATAAACGCCATGCTGCGCCGTTTCCTGTTTCTTTTGGGCATCCTCATACTCATCGCCTTTCAGCAAACGGAAGCGCAAAACGTGGTATTCGACACCGTAGGCAATGCCATCCTCACTGCCGACACGGTAGTGAAGGAAACGAAAACCGCCAAAATAGTCAAAGCCAAGAAACCACACAGCCCGCAAAAAGCCACCATCATGTCGGCTTGTCTGCCAGGATTGGGTCAGGTATACAATGGCAAATGGTGGAAGGTGCCCATCGTATATGCTGGATTGGGCGGATTGGGTTATCTGGTCTACAACAACTACTCCGAATACAACGCCTATCTTCACGCCTACGAATTCAAGACTGGCGACCTGCCCGAAGGCGTGACCTTGAACGAACACGAGACCGACTTGGCCAACCGATATGCCGACAGCCAGTTGCAGACCTATAAAGAATCATACCGCCGTGATTTTGAGTTCTATACCATCCTTACTATCGCATGGTACGGCCTCAACATTGTGGATGCCTGCGTCGACGGGCACCTTTACAACTACGACATCAGCGATGACCTCTCTTTCAGCATCGACCCGTATCGGCCCATTGAACAGCCAATAATGATACCACAATATGCCCAAGTAGGGTTATCCTTTCAACTTGATTTCTAACAGACCATGGACCAAGAACCACAAAACCTTTTCTTTGCCCTCATAGCGGGCTTGACCCGCTATCTCCCACTCGACATCGTCTTCGAGCGTGGGAGATGGCGTTCCGCTTTCGCGGAATGACGGTTCCTCCGCCATGAGGCAAAAAGCAGAAGTTTTGTGTTTCAAGCTCAATTTTGAACGTATATTAGCATCATGAAAATCGCAATAATAGGATACGGAAAGATGGGCCACGAGGTGGAGAAAGCCGCCCTTGCCCGACAACATGACATCGTCGTCACCATCGATAATCCCCAAGAATGGGAGGAACGCCTCGACCAGCTGAAACAGGCCGACGTCGCCATCGACTTCAGCCAACCTGACCAGGTGGTGGCCAACATCCACCGCTGCTTCGATTTGCACTTGCCCGTCGTCGTGGGCACCACAGCTTGGCAGGACCACTTTGAGGAAATCAAAAAGCGTTGCCTTGACGAGAAACAAAGTCTCTTCACCGCACCCAATTTCAGCATCGGCATGAACATCATGTTCCTGCTCAACAAGCAGTTGGCGAAGTTTGCGGAACAATACGGCTACCAACTCTCCATGGCGGAAACCCACCACATACACAAACTCGACAAACCCAGCGGCACCGCCGTGAAACTGGCCAACGACATCCTCGCCCTCGACCATGACTACGATCGTTGGAGCATCGACGCTCCCTCTGACCATACCTTATTCATTAAAGTGACCCGAGAAGGCGAGGTGAACGGCATCCACAGTGTGATGGCCGAGTCGCCCGCCGACAAAATCACCCTTACCCATGAGGCTTTCAACCGGCAAGGCTTCGCCATGGGTGCCATCGCTGCTGCCGAATTCTTGATTGGAAAAATAGGCGTGTTTGGAATGGAGGATTTGTTCTAAAACCTTCCAAAAAGTGCAATTTGTTGATGTACGGCGTAACGAAAGGCCTTACAGAGGATGGCAAAACCATCCATTGTTTGGAAGCCTGTGATTGGTTGCTACAGGAATAATTCCTACTTTTGCAGCCGAAAATACTATTTCATTTATTCATTCGTTAATTAAGAAATCACAAATTAATATGTCATTATTATTGTTCATTCTTATCGTCCCGGCGCTATTCACCATCCCGATTGCGTTCTGCTGGAAGCAGTTTGAGGCCGCCGGACAGAAAGGCTATTATAGCCTCATCCCCTATTACAACATCTATATCATGCTGAAAATCATCGGCAAACAGAAGAAATTCTGGTGGTGGTTCTTCATAGTCTTCCCCTACATCAACATCTTCATGCTGTTGCTCATGCTCGTCGAGCTAGGCAAGTGCTTCGGCCGATTCAAGGTATGGGAAGAAGGCATGGCCGCCCTTTTGCCTTTCATTTTCTTCCCCATCATAGCCAAAAACGACAAATACCAAGACCCGCTCACGACCAAACGCCCCAAGAAATCAACTGCTCGCGAATGGTTCGATGCCATTGTCTTTGCCGTGGTCGCTGCTCTGATTATCAGGACTTACGTCTTCGAGATGTTCACCATTCCCACTTCAAGTATGGAGAAGTCGCTTTGTGTTGGCGACTATTTGGTTGTCAGTAAGATACATTATGGTCCCAAGGGCCAAAACACCCCCCTTTCCTTCCCCTTTGTGCACAACACTTTGCCTTGGAGCAAGACCAAAAAGTCATATCTCGAATGGATCAAGTTGCCTTATCATCGCTACCCTGGCGTTTCGACAATGAAACGCTACGACCCCATCGTGTTCAACTATCCTGCCGGCGACACGGTATGTGAAAACTACCAAAGCAGTGTGAACTATTATGACCTCGTGCGTGAATTTGGACGCGAAGCGGTTTGGAACGGCAAAGTGAGCATCCCGCTCAATGGACAGATGACACCTTCAGGCAAGGTCATCGCCCATCCTGTCGACAAGCGCGAAAACTATGTGAAACGCCTCATCGGCATGCCCGGCGACTCCCTGAAAATCGTCAACGGCGTGGTGTATATCAACGGCGAGAAAGCCTTCGAGCCTGAGAACATGCAGCACAACTATACCGTGGTGACCACCAACGGCGGCATCAACAAGCAGACTTTGGACAAATATGAAATCACCGAAGGCTACCGCACCGACGACCCCAACACCTTCGTCCTCAACATCAGCGCGAAGGTGGCCGATGAGCTAATTAAGCTGCCTTACATCACCTCTGTAATGCGTAACGTCGAAGCGCCTGGACAAGGCACCAGCACTAGCCTCTTCCCCAATCGTCCCGACCTCTATCCTTGGAACGTGGACAACTTCGGTCCCATCTACATCCCCAAGAAAGGCGTGACGGTGAAGCTGGATATCAACACCTTGCCATTCTACGAACGCATCATCCACGCCTACGAACTTCACGACCTGAAGGTGGAGGGCAACAAGATTTATATCGACGGCCAGCTTGCTGACAGCTACACCTTTGAGATGGACTACTACTGGATGATGGGTGACAACCGCCACAACTCAGCCGACTCACGCTATTGGGGCTATGTACCTGAAAACCACATCGTCGGCAAGCCCATCCTCGTTTGGCTCTCAAGAGACAAAGAAAACGGTGGCATCCGCTGGAAGAGAATGTTCAGAATCCCAAAATAAACAACCAACGACAGAATCGACATGAAAAAAGCACTGTTTTTCCTCCTCGCCTTGGCAATAGGGATGGCTTCGTGTTCAAACAACAATTCGCATACAAAAGAAGCAACAAAACCGACAACTTCGTCAGAAAACCTTGACACGAAGTCGCCAACTAACGATGCCATCAGTTATGACATTTACATCAACCCTCGTTTTGGCTTTTCAATATTGTACCCAACAATCCTCTCCCCTCAACCCGAGCCTGAAAATGGCGATGGAAGAGCGTTCTCAAATGGAAAGGATGAAGAGATGAGCGTTTATGCCTCCCATAACGTTTTTGATTCTTCCATTGAAGAATTATACAAAACTTGCCTGGATGGATTTGAAGGCGTGGTTTCCACCTCTATTCAAAAAGACAATTGGTTCGAGGTTTCAGGAAGCAATGCGGGGCACAATCTCTACAAAAAAACCATATTACACGACGATGTCGAGTACACTGTTTATGTAACCTATCCCAAAGACAAGGAACAGACCTATAAGGAAATCATTGAAAAAATCACTGAGAGTTTTAAGGTAGGTTTGGAAGTCACTTGTCAAGAAAACTAGTATCGAAACGATTCTTTTTTTGGAATGCAAAATATCACAAAACATCTTTTCAAACAGCTTTTTTTGTGTAATTTTGCATTTCTAAACGAAGACAGAACATGGCCACAGGAAACAACCGAAAAGAAAACACCTTCAGACCTAAAGCACAGCCCGAAACCAATCCTTTCGAGAATCAAGTTGCTGCGCCCGAAGAGCCAATCATAACAGAAGAAAAAGCCAAAAAAACACCAACGAAAAAAAGCGATAAAACGCCCAAAAACAAAGCTTCTAAGCCTCAGAAAACCAATGAGAAGCAAGACAAGGAAAACCGATTGGGCAGAATTATAGGCATCTTATTCATCTGCCTTGCCGTCTTCTTGGGCATCGCTTTGGTTTCCTATTTGGTAAGTTTCTTCAGCGGAGGCCACCAAGAATATGGTTACCAAATCTTCAACCAAAAAGTCAACGTTGAGAACCGAACAGGCAGTTTGGGCGTATTCCTGGCGCAGACACTCATCAAAGAGTCGTTCGGCATTGGCTCATCCTTCTTCGTTTACCTACTGACCCTCATTGGATTACGTCTTACAGAGGCCACCAAAATCAAGATGTGGAACATTTGGAAATGGGCCCTCCTTTGCTTGGTATGGATGCCTTTGTTCTTCGCCTTCATCGCCACCATGGCACCCAAATGCGCCATCTTCGGAGGTGCTGCCGGCTTGTGGCTCAACACCATTCTGACCAACTATGTCGGAAAAACGGGTGTCATCATCATCCTTGCCTTCCTATTGTTGGTGTTCCTTGTCTACCAATTCAACCTCACGCTCAACTATTTCAAGGAAAGACGCGAGAAAAAGGAAGAAGAGGCACGCAAACAGGCTGCCCTTCTTGCCGAACAACGCATCAGGGAACAATTTGAAAGAGAGCAGAACAACATGACCGACGACGGCGAGGACATCGATCCTGATTTCATCGACGACGAGGAAGAAGAGGACAACAAATCCAATCTGCCGCCGGTAACAACCTACACCAAAGACCCGACCTTTGTCATCGTCAATCCAGAAAACAGAGGCGAACAGTCAAACGGCAAGGAGAATGTCCTCATCAATCCCAAAGACAACAAACCCAACGACAGCCAAGAAACCATAGAGCCTGTCGTAACGACTGAAAACAACAGCAAACCCAAGGACATCGTCCCCGAAAAGACGGATAACAGTGTCGAAAATGTGGAACTGGTCATCGAGAATACCACCACAGAGGAAACTGTAGACAAAGGCAAAAACATGGAGCACCATACCATCGACACGCCTTTTGACCCGCGTTACGAGTTGCGCGACTACAAGTTCCCAACCCTTGACATGCTTAACGACTATGGTGGACAGAAGTCGGAAATCGACGAAGAGGAACTGAACGCCAACAAGAACAAGATTGTGGAGACCTTGGGCAACTACGGCATTGCCATCGACAAAATCAAGGCAACCATTGGTCCCACGGTTACGCTGTATGAAATCGTTCCTGCCGCAGGCGTGCGTATCTCGAAAATCAAGAACCTGGAGGACGACATTGCTTTGAGCTTGGCCGCCTTGGGCATCCGTATCATCGCACCTATCCCCGGCAAGGGTACCATCGGTATCGAAGTGCCGAACAGCAAGCCTGAAACCGTATCGATGCGTAGCGTGCTGAGCTCTGAGAAGTTCCAACACTCAAAATACGCCCTGCCTTGCGCCATCGGTAAGACCATTTCCAATGAGACCTACGTCTTCGACTTGGCCAAGATGCCGCACATCCTTATGGCAGGTGCCACGGGTCAAGGTAAGTCGGTGGGACTGAATGCCATCATCGCCTCGTTGCTTTACAGCAAGCACCCCTCGGAACTCAAATTCGTCATGGTCGACCCGAAGAAGGTGGAGCTGACGCTTTACAACCGCATTGAGCGCCATTATCTGGCAAAGCTTCCCGATTCGGAAGACGCCATCATCACTGATGTGAAGAAAGTGGTACGTACGCTCAACTCCTTGTGCATCGAAATGGACCAGCGCTACGACCTGCTCAAATCCGCCGAGTGCCGCAACATTATCGAATACAACGAGAAGTTCAAGGCCCGTAAACTGTTGCCCACCGAAGGTCACCGTTTCTTGCCTTACATCGTGCTTGTCGTCGACGAGTTCGCCGACCTCATCATGACTGCAGGCCGCGAGGTGGAAGCCCCGATAGCCCGTATAGCCCAGTTGGCGCGTGCTGTCGGCATCCACTTGATCATCGCTACGCAGCGTCCTTCGGTCAATATCATCACGGGCTCCATCAAGGCCAACTTCCCGGCACGTATCGCCTTCCGCGTCATCTCGCAGGTCGACTCCAAGACCATCCTTGACCAAAGCGGTGCTAACCAGCTAATCGGTCGAGGCGACATGCTGCTTTCCACCGGCAGCGACCTCGTGCGTCTGCAATGCGCTTTCATCGACACACCTGAAGTAGAGGCTGTCACCGAGTTCATCGGAGCACAACGCGGCTATCCCGAGCCCTTCCTGCTACCCGAAGTACCCGAAGATGAAGGAGAAGGTGTCGATATCGAAGAAGATGGCGAGCGCGACAGCCTTTTCGAGGAAGCCGCCCGTATCGTGGTGCAAACTGGTCAAGGCTCCACCTCCATGATCCAGCGCAAGCTAAAACTCGGCTACAACCGCGCAGGCCGCATCATCGACCAACTGGAGGCCGCCGGCATCGTCGGACCGTTCTCAGGGAGCAAGTCGCGCGAAGTGAAAGTGACCTCCGAAGCCGCTTTGGAACAGATTTTGCGGGACATCTACAACAAAGACAACGGAATTTGACCATGAGAACGAAAAACATCATTGCCTGTTTGCTCTTATTGTTTGCAGCACAGGCCGTTAGCGCACAAAACAAAGCCGACGCCTTCATCCGCGTCATGATAGACCAAATCAAAAGCCACAAGAACGTGGAGATGGTTTTCAGCTATCAAATTGGTTCCGACAGTAAAAATATGAGCGAGAGCCAAAAAGGCCATGCTTGGCTGCAAGGCGAGGCTTATAAAACCGAGATGGCCGACCAACAGACCATTTCTGATGGCAAGACCATCTGGCTGTATCTCATCGACGACGAGGAAGTCATGGTGAGCAATGCCAGCGAAGGCACCGACAACACGCCTTTGAAGATCCTCACTTCCTTGGACAAGAGCTATGTGGCCAGCCTGACCAACATCGATGCCCAAGGTATCGCCACCATTGAATTGGCCAATCCCAAGGGACAATACAAGCGTGTAACGCTTAAAATCAACACGAAAAAAACCGAGCTTAAGAGTGCCGACATCTATATGGAAGACGGCAACAAAGTCTGCATCACCGTTGAGGAGATGAAATATGACCAAAAACTGGACGATAGTTTCTTCACCTTTGATGCAAAAAAACACCCCAAGGTGGATGTGATTGACATGCGATAAGGCAATAAAACACGGATTATTCCGTATTATCAACGATATGCGGCTGCCACATTGTGACAGCATTACAATCAACAATTCAACGAAACAACAATTCAACAACAAATATGAACCTCCTACAAATTCAACAGACTGTCAACGATTTAGGCGCAACCGCCACTGCGCAGGCCGCGACCCAGCCCACAGAATTCAAGCTTTCTATCCTCGAACTCGCCACCAAAGGCGGTTGGATCATGATTTTATTGGCCGTGTTATCGCTCATTGCCGTTTACATTTTCTTCGAAAGATTCATCGTCGTTTCGCGTGCCACGAAATACGACAAGGGATTCATGGAGCGCATCCGTGAATACATGAAAGACGGTAAGCTGGATTCGGCCAAGGCGTTGTGCCGCGGCAACTCCACCCCTATCTCACGCATGATCGAGAAAGGCCTCTCACGCATAGGTCGTCCCTTGAGCGACATCAACTCGGCCATTGAGAATGTGGGCAACTTGGAAGTGGCTAAGCTGGAACGCGGTGTCAGCATCCTGGCCATGATTGCCAGCGCTGCCCCAATGATCGGTTTCTTAGGCACGGTGACAGGCATGATTCGCGCCTTCTATAACATGTCGATGGCCGGCAACAACATTGACATCGAGTTGCTCTCATCGGGCATCTACGAAGCCATGGTGACCACCGTAGGCGGTCTTATTGTAGGTATTATTGCGTATTTCTTCCACGCCATCATCACCAACAAGATTCAGAAAGTCGTCAACCTGCTCGAAGGCAAAGCGACCGAGTTTATGGATGTCTTGAACGAACCCGCATAAAATCAGCGCATTATGGCCATCAAATCAAGAAATAAGGTCGAACCTACGTTTAACTCCTCGTCCATGTCGGACTTGGTGTTCCTGCTGCTGATTTTCTTCATGCTCACATCTACCTTGGTCGCGCCCAACGCCATCAAGCTCATGCTGCCTTCGAGCAGCAGCAAGACCATGGCCAAGCAGACCGTCACAGTCTACATCAACGACCAATATCAGTATTTCGTTGACGACAATCCGGCCGAGGAAACCCAACTCATGGACATGATCAATACCAAGATTGGCAACGACAGCCAAGCCACCGTGGTGCTGCGTTCGGACAAAAGCGTCCCCGTACAATTCATAGTGAACGTGATTGATGCCGTCAACGAGATCAACAACGCCACGGGCAACAACCACAAGGTTATCTTAGCCACATCACCAAAAAAATAAGCCATGGACAGCAACGAGAAAAACGAAAGGAAAGCCAAGGGCATAGCCATAGTGGGAACCATCACGGTGCACGCCTTGGCTGTGCTTTTGTTGTTCCTTATGGCTTTTAGGACACCTCTTCCTCTCCCTGGCGAAGAAGGCGTTGAAGTCGACTTGGGCATGATGGACCAAGGCATGGGCAACATCCAGCCCGAAACGTCCGCCATCCCTATGGCTGCCCAGCCCCAACAAGAAGAAAACAAGAACGAGGAAGACATCGTTACCCAAACCGACGAAGAAGCGCCTGCCATCGAAAAGCCCAAAGTCACCAAACCTAAACAAGAAAAGCCCGTAGAACAGCCGAAACCTCAAGTCAACAACCGCGCCATCTACAAGGGCAGTAATAGCCCACAGGCGGGTGGCTCGGAAGGCATTACCGGCCAACCTGGCGACCAAGGCAAGCCTAACGGATTGGCTGGCATCAAGAAATACGACGGCAATGGAGGTAAAGGCAATGGAACAGGATATGACCTCGGAGGCCGTGGCGCCAAGAGCCTGCACCGTCCCGACGACGACTTCAGCGAAGAAGGCAAGATTGTGGTCGACATTTGGGTGAATCGTGCCGGACAAGTCGTTCGCGCCGAAGTCGCCACAAAAGGCACCGAGATTTTCAACAACACCATGCGTCAGAAAGCCATTCAAGCTGCCAAACGCTCGACCTTTGCTGCCGACCCCGATGCTCCCGAGGAACAACACGGAACTATTACGTATACTTTTGTCATCAACCAATAAAAATCTGGAATTATGAATGCGGAATGCTGAATGGCGCGAAGCGACGCTGGTCTTAGCCTCATTCAGCATTCATCATTCAGCATTCATCATTATTAAATAATCGCCTATGAATTACTCCGAGACTCTCGAATGGATGTTCAACAAACTGCCGATGTACCAACGCATTGGAGCCGCCGCCTACAAGGCTGACTTGAACAACACCATACAACTCCTCAATCTATTAGACAACCCACAAAACAACTTCAAGTCGGTGCATGTGGCCGGCACCAACGGCAAAGGTTCCGTCTCCCACATGCTGGCCTCCGTGTTTCAGGAAGCAGGCTACAAAACTGGCCTTTACACCTCGCCACACCTGCGCGATTTCCGCGAACGCATTCGCATCAACGGGGAAATGATTCCCGAGGAGAACGTGGTGCAATTTATCGACACCTACAAAGAGAAGTTCGAGCAGATGGAACTTTCCTTCTTTGAGATGACCGTGGGCATGGCCTTCGACTATTTCTCGAAAGAAAAGATCGACATCGCCATCGTCGAGGTGGGCATGGGCGGAAGGCTGGACTCCACCAACCTCATCACTCCCGAATTAAGTGTCATCACCAATATCGACTTCGACCACATGAAGTTTCTCGGCGACACAAGGGCAAAGATTGCATACGAAAAAGCCGGCATCATCAAGCCCAACATTCCGGTCGTCATTGGCGAGACACATCCAGAGACCGAACAAGTCTTCCTCGATAAAGCCAAGGAATGCAACAGCCCCATCTACTTCGCCGATCAAGTCTTCGACTGCGACAAAATCCATATCGAGTCCGACATCGTACAAAAGTATGACATCTGGAAAAACAGCGAACTCTACATGGAGGCTCTCGAGCTCCCGCTGATGGGCAACTACCAACAGAAAAACCTCACCACCGTAATGTGCGCCCTTGACTTGTTACGCGACAAGTTCAACTTCTCGGAAGACGACATCCGCGACGGTATTGGCAGAGTCATCCGCAACACCCACCTCATGGGCCGCTGGCAGATCCTCAGCAAAGACCCGCTGACCATCGCCGACACAGGACACAACGTGGCCGGCATCACCGAAGTCGTCAAACAGTTGGCAGAGATGAACTACGAGAAACTCCATTTCGTCCTCGGCATGGTCAACGACAAGGACATTGACAGTGTGTTACAACTTCTGCCTCACGGTGCTGAATACTATTTCTGCAAGGCCGACATCCCCAGAGGATTGGATGCCAATATCTTAGCCCAGAAAGCCTTCGACATGGGTCTGCGCGGACAAGTATTCGAGTCCGTCAGCCATGCCTACCGTTCGGCCGTCAACAACGCGCATTTCGACGATGTGGTCTTCATCGGCGGCAGCAATTTCACCGTGGCCGAGGTCGTATAAAAGGAAAATTCTTACCTTTGCCGAAAATCTGTGTTGCATGTCAGGCAAAAGGCTACATATTGTCATTGGAATGCTCATGGCTTTGGTCATGTCCTCATGTAGCATCAACCGCTTTATTCCAGAAGGCAAGAGCCTGGTCCAAAGCAACAAAATCGTCATTGAGGGAAAAAAGACCCAAATCAGCAAGTCGAAGCTTTCCAACTACATCACCCTCAAGCCTTATAAAAGCACCTTCCAAACCAAGTTGCCCAATTGGATTTATTACAAATCGGAGCGGAATCCCAACAGCAAGACATGGAAATGGCTCAACGAGAAATTGGGCAGGGAACCCATCTATTATAGTACAACAGAGGCCAACAATTCGGCCAATCAAATGATGCGTTACATCGACAATGTGGGCTATTTCCATTCAAAAGTGACCCACACTGTGAAAGAACGTGGAAAACGGGCTAAAATCACCTACCATGTCAGCCCAACACGACCATATACCGTCAACCATGTCGAGTATGTCATCAACGACTCACTTATCAGGAGCTATATCATGCGCGACAGCGCCAGATTCGAGCTCAACAAAGGTGATATCTACAATGCCTATACCCTTAATGACGTGCGCGAGATCATCACCGAAAGGATGAAAAACTCAGGGTATTATTACTTCAGCCGTGACGACATCTTCTTTGAAGTGGACAGCAATTACATGGACCATAGTTTATCTATAACCATGCGATTGAAAGACAAGGAGTTGTCATACAAGAAATACTACATCAACAAAATCAGCATCTACCCCGACTACTCCATCTTTAGGTCACACGACCATCCTTCGGATTCAGTCATACTCGAACAAGAAGTGGGACAGAGAAAGTTCATCAACCATCTGCATTTCTATTATTTCAACGAGCCTCAGGTGAAGTCCCAAGCTTTCTCGCGTTCTATCATGGTCCTTGAGAATTTCCCCTATAATCAGCGAAGTGTCACAAACACTTATCGAGCCTTGAGCAATTTCAGGCTGTTCAACAATGTAAACATCGAGTTCGATACAGTGAACGTTGAGAACGACAGCCTCAATCGGCTCGATTGCCGCATCACCATGCAGCAAAGTGACAAGCATTCCTTCACCATACAAGGTGAAGGCACCAACTCTGATGGCGATTTGGGCATCAAAGGCAGCTTGGCCTATTCCAACAAGAACATCTTCCATGGCGCCGAGACGTTCCAACTTGGCCTAAAAGGAGGTTTTGAAGCACAGCATCTAATCGGGGACGAGGTCACCGAAAACGGAAAGAGCGTCTTCAACACATGGGAATTGGGAATTACGGCAAGTCTTTTGTTTCCAAAGTTTTTAGGGCTTTTCCCCTCTATCAGCTTAGCGAGAGACTACCAACCTACCACCACCATGTCACTGGGATTCAACACTCAAACGCGCTACTACTATTCCCGTTACATTTCCACTGCCTCCTATAGTTACGATTGGAAGACCAACTACCGCCTCGCGCAGGCCTTTTCGCCTTTTTTCCTCAATAGCGTGAAAATAGCCAACATCAACCCGACGTTCCAAGCTTATCTCGATGCTGAGACGAACCAAAGGAAGAAAGCGCAATACACCAGCCATCTGCTGTTCGGCACTCGGTATTCCATCATCTACAACACACAAAGCATCAGCAAGAATAATAGTTTCTTTTATGTCCGAGCCGATTTTGAATCAAGCGGCAACCTCATTTCGCTGTTCAACAAAACCAAACTCATCACCGAAAACGAGCAAGGTTATCATGAGTTGTTTGGCGTACCATACGCCCAATATGTCAGAGGTAGTTTCGACATCAGACAACACCTCAAATTGGGTGACGAAAGCTGGTTCGTTATGCGTCAGTTTGTAGGCATTGGTCTGCCTTACGGCAACTCACAAGACCTGCCTTTCGAACGCAGTTTCTATGGCGGCGGTGCCAACGGATTGCGCGGATGGCTTTATCGTACAGTAGGTCCAGGAGGTTATGTGCCTATCTCGGAAAACATCGAAAAGACGGGTGATATGCAACTGGAATTCAATGTGGAATACCGTTTCCCCATCTACAACATCTTTAAAGGAGCCGTCTTCGTCGACATGGGCAACGTATGGACTTACCATCCCAACGAATCCATGCCCAACAGTGAATTCAAATACGACACCTTCTATAAGCAGATGGCCATGGATGCCGGTTTTGGTCTCAGGTTGGACGTATCCTTCCTCCTGCTCAGGTTCGACATCGCCTACGCACTACGTAATCCTTACATAGACCCAAGTACGGGAAGTTACTGGCGGTTTGGCAACGAAGAATACAACAACATCCGATTTCAGGCCGGCATAGGCTATCCTTTCTAAGCCATGTTAAGCCGCAGCGAACTATATGGCAAACTGGTGCAATCCTTTGGATTTGAGCCTACCGAGGGGCAATCTATCGTACTTTATCATATCGCCGCATTTCTGCTCTCGCAAAAAGAAAACCCAACCTATATCCTCAGAGGCTATGCTGGAACAGGCAAGACTTCGCTAGTTATGACCTTAGTGAAGGCACTGCCTACTATAGGCATGCGATTCGTGTTGATGGCGCCGACGGGAAGAGCCGCAAAAGTCCTCAGTAACTACACTGGACAAAACGCTTCAACCATACACCGCAGAATCTACCATGCCAAATCCTTTCCCGACGGGAGCTTTAGGATGGTGAAAGCCGAGAACAAGTTCAAGAACGCACTGTTTATCGTGGATGAAGCCTCCATGATAGGCGAACAAAGGGAATTTGGAGGCAGCAGTCTTCTCGACGATCTGTTGGGCTATGTCTTCAGTGGCGAGAACTGCCGTCTGTTGTTGATTGGCGACAAGGCTCAGTTGCCCCCTGTTGAAAGCCAAGAAAGTCCTGCCTTGGACTGCGAGTATCTGAAATCACAATTCCCTATCACGGCGGCCACCTTCGAGCTAACCGAGGTGAAACGACAAGCTTTGGAATCCGGAATTCTATACAATGCAACGGATATCAGGCAGCTGCTCAGTCAAAACCTATACGAATACGCGTTACCCATCTTCCATCTTCAAGGTTTCAATGACATACAAAAGATTGAGCCTGAGACCTTTGAGGAAATGCTGCACAATGCCTTCAACAATACCTCTGAGAACGAAGCCGTTGTGATTTGTAAGTCGAACAAGCGCGCCAACATGTTCAACCAAGCCATACGCGGGCGCATTCTCAACATAGAGGGTGAGATTGCCACGGGCGACAAATTGATGGTGGTCAAAAACAATTACTATTGGGTGGAAGGCAACGAAGCGATGAGTTTCATTGCCAACGGCGACATGGCCGAAATCAGGAAAATCAAGCATTTCGATGACATGTACGGTTTTCGTTTCGCTGATGTGGAGCTCAGCTTCACCGACTATCCCGATGCGCCAAACATAGAGGCCAAAATCCTCTTGGACACCTTGAACAGCAACAGTCCATCGTTGACGGAAGAAGAAAGCCAAAGACTATTTGCCGCGATTGAGGAGGACTACATGGACATCCCTAACCGTAGGGAGCGTTACAAGGAGATGAAAAAGAATCCTTGGTTCAATGCCTTGCAAGTGAAATTTGCATACGCCCTCACCTGCCATAAGACTCAAGGCGGACAATGGAGTAGCATCTTCATTGATTCATCCTTTAACCAAAAGGAAACGCTTGAAGTGGAAGATTTAAGATGGATTTACACTGCATTAACGCGTGCACAAGAACGGGTGTATTTCGTTAATTTCAAGGAAGATTTTTTTGATTTGTAAGTTTCAATGCCCCGTGTCGAAGACACGGCATTCCATTGTCCCCACACGGGGCCGTGTGGGGCCCGTAAACAGCAAAGCCCGACAGCATCCGCTGACGGGCTCTCCGTTTAGGGTGGGCGGCGAACTACTTTCCCACGGTCTCCCGCAGTATCATCGTCGCGGCGGGGCTTAACTTCTCTGT